>CAMWJL010000013.1 GCA_947174565.1 uncultured Prevotellaceae bacterium
TCTATAATATCTACGCATTTGAGTCCATTTTTATATTTCTTTAGTAGTTGAAATGTAAATTATCGGCAATTTTAGGAGTTTATTACCGATAATTTACACGTTCTATTAGTCAATCATCTCCACCAACTCACGCTTCATCTCCATGTCGATCTCACGGTAGCGAGCGAAGGCACGGCTTCCATCAGTGTGACCAGAGAGTGAGGCAACAAGGCTTGGATCCTTCACTTTCTTATAGAGATTACCGATGAAGGTCTTACGTGCAGTATGGGTTGTTGCAACATCGCATAAAGGCTTCATCTCTGACTCTCTTGTCATGAGGTTAATGACAACGACCTTTCTGTTGATGCCGACATGCTTGAGAATCTTGCGGATATTCTTGTTGTAGTCGCTGTAGTTAAACTTTGGCAGGATGCGGTCACCAAGGTCATTGTACTTTTCAAGGATAGCCTTTGCCTTATCATTGAGTGGAACACGAATGGTACGAGGATTGTGTCCCTTGGTCTTCTCTGCGATGTATTCAACTGCTCCGTCAACGATGTTGTCCTTACGCAAAGTGATCAAGTCACCTGCACGACACCCGATCAGACACTGAAACATAAAGATGTCTCGGTACACTTGCATTCCTCTACAGCAGTCACTGAGGTCTGCATAATAGACCTTATCTCGCTCTTCGAGGTTGAGATAGAAAGGTGGGCCATATATCACCTTTGGTGTCTCGAAGGTCACAAACGGATCGTTGGTGGTGAGTTTATTCTTCAGACAATAGTTGCTGACGGTGTGTATGCGACGGAAGATAGTGTTGAGACTGTTCTCTGACTGTTCGCGTGGCGCATATCCTTTTTCAATGTCTGTATAGAGCTCGGGATATTCATCATAGAAGTCAACCTCCTTACAGATGAATGCTTGGAGTGAACGCAAGTCATCGGATGTCATCGTGTCAACGTTGAGTCCGAAGTTTCTGCGCTTCATTATCGTCTTCATGTACTCAGTGTAGCGGTCAACCTTCTTTGCTATACCCAGCAAGCGCAACTTAGCTCTTGGGGTAAGCGGACGATTCTCTGCATACTGACGGATGCGATTCTGCAAGAGGTTCTCCTTGTTCTTGCTTACACGCTTGTTGATGTCTGGATGGTGATACTCTTCAATGAGAGTCTTCAACCATTCGCCATCGGCACCTCGGTAGTATTTCTCTGAGATAAGCGTCTTCAGTTCGCTTATCTTCTTCTCGAAATCAACCTTGGCAGATTCGCTCACGAGTGATACGCGTGACTTGTAGCCTTGCTTCTCTGCGTTCCAGTGATTTGGATTGATAGAGAGTTCGCTTGCAGCCTTGATGTCCGTCTTGCCATCGCGCACACGGAAGTATATATGTACGGTCTCGTTGGGAGTGCCCTTGACCGTAGCCTGTCGGATAAATGCTGTTACTTTCATGATGTAATGCAATGAAGTTGTTAGTTGATGAGGTTTACCAATTCTATCTTGATGTCTTCGTCTATCTCTCTGTATCGTGTAAATGAGTGACTGCCCTTTGTGTGTCCAGTCATGGAACAGATGAGTTCAGGGTCTTTGACCTTCTTATAGAGGTTGCCGATGAAGGTTCGTCTTGCCATGTGACTTGACGCAATCTCATTTATCGGCTTCTGCTCGTCTGCTCCTGTAACTGGATTTCTGACAGTCACCATTCTTGTTATACCACAGATGGTGAACAGTCTCTTTATCTCCTTGTTCAAAGCAGCGGTATTGGTGGTTACTGCATGATGAGGGAAGAGAAGGTGTCCATCAGAATAGTTCCTTGCAAGAATCTCCTTTGCCTTGGAGTTGAGAGGAACATCTACAGAGTTTCCTTGTCTGCCCATTGTCTTATGGGGAATGTAGGTCAGTACTCCGTCATGGATGTTGTCGTATGTCAGTTTGCGAAGGTCACCGACTCTGCATCCTATCAGAGACTGGAACATGAAGAAGTCACGTGCCATCTGTATTGACATGCAATGCTTGCTGAGGTTTGCATTGTAAATCTTGTCTCGTTCTTCCAATGTAATATATATAGGTGTGCCGAGCGTTGGGTCAGGATTGGAAACCTGGTCGCAGGACTTGTTCGTGGTATAGCCTTGCTTTATGCACCAATGGTGAATGGTTCGTAGATGGCGTATCATAAAGGTTATGCTGACTATTGCCATTGGCTTGGGAACACTGACACCTTTCAACCCGAACTGAGAATAGAAGTCTGCATACTCCTTGAACAGTTCGTGTTCGCTCTGTATGTACTCCTCAAAGTCATGGTAATCGTCAGATGTGATAGTCTCAACATAGAGGTGGAAATCCATAATTCCATCTATCTCCCTCTTGTAAGCCTCATACCTCTTCAACTTTTTGAGGGTAGGCTTATAGATGCTGTACGAGTTCTCAGCCATCTTGTGCTCGTTGAGGTATTGCTCAAAGCGGTCAATGAAGGTTGGAGTGGAACGCTTCTGTTCCACCTCCGGGAACATACAGCGGTTCACTATTTCTCGTACCCAAACAGCATCAGCCGTTTCGGCATCGTACTCACCTGTTAACTTGGTGATGATGTCGGTGACAAGAGTATTGACCTTCTTCTTGTCAGCAGAAGCAAGTTTCCTTGTCTTGCCATAACCAGGGATGTCGTTATCCCAAAATTCACTCATGACAAGGATGTCTGTTCTCACTTTGAAATCGAGATTCTTGTCACGCAAACGAAAACACAGATATGCGTTTCCCTCGCTCCCTGAATCATTAAGGAGTGGACTTTGCTCAGCGACCTTGCGCTTGCATTCTGTTAAATAGGTTGTAACTTTCATTTCTACTTTGTGCTTAAAATCTGTAGCACAAAGTTAGAAACTATTCCCGAGAATGTTCCCCTATGTCCTAAACTAATCGCTCTCTCGTTAAGATAGTTTAAGATTCCGTTTTTGCCTATTCTTGCCTTATTTTCAGTTGTTTACACGAACAAATCTTCAAATCTCCAACAACTGATTTCAGCATATATTTGAACACCCATAGCCCACGCCGGTATATACAACCCATATATTCAGCAATATCTCTAACGAAATATCAGCCGAATACAAAATATTGTATATTCAACGGGCATCTACCGTTGCTACATCCTTGACACCAATAGAAATTTTGCGAGAATTTCCAGTAGTCAAGAATCAGCGCGGATAAACGCTTTCTTAATGTATGTTCACCGCATCCCTCCTCACCTGTCCCTCACTCGGGACTTTTGCGAATCGGTCTGCGGTTGCAAAAGTACAACTAATTTTTGATACATGCAATAGACGTGAGAAAAAAGAGGAGGGTCGGACAGGGGCGATAGCGCACTCTCGTGTGAGGTACGTTTCCACGGTATAAAAAACGATGTCCCCGACTCCGATTGGTCGGAGTCGGGGACATCGGTCAGTCGGAGTCGGGGACTCCGATTTTGGGGTTGTGAAAGCGCATCGCACATGGAGGTGCTTTGCATGGTCTGTGTCGGTGCATTCTGCTATTCCACGTCCATGAAGTTTTTGGCATGCGTCATGAAGGTTTTGCCAAATTTCATGGACTTCTTTCCGTCGTTGGCACCGGCTTCAAGTGCTTCTTCCATGATGTCGTCTTCTGTCACGGCATCAGGGGCGGCTTCTTCTTGGTCTTCTTCCATGAAGCGTTCGATGTTGCTTCTGACGTTGCGTGTGGAGTTGATGATGACGCCTTTCATGCCGCCATTTCTCTTGAACGCTTCGTAGGCGCGCTTTCGGCGGATGCGGGAGAGTTTCATTCCTCGTTTGCAGCGTTTCATGCCAGCGACGGTTGCCCAGAAGCCTGCCACAATCAGTTGGCCTATCTTCTTGATGGTGGGGCGCAGGTGGATGATGCCTTGGATGGTTGCCTTGATGCCGATGACGAGTCCTTTGCCTGTGGCTTTGGCTGCAATGACAATGCCATGTCCTGTGGCTAAGAGTCCTGTTTTGAGGCCTTTGAGGGTGGCTTTGCTTGCTTTGATGCACCAGCGTCCGAAGGTCTTGGCGGCTCGCTTCAGCCACGCCTTGATTTTGGCGACTTTCTCTTGTGTGTTGTTGTCGTGCCACCAGTCGTCGAGTCGGTTCCAGCCTTTTTCGGCTGTCTGCATGCACCACAGCACACCCTTGAGGAACTTCTTGATGAGCCATATAAGAAATCTCCATAGCAGCACAAGGAGCACCTTGAGAAGCTCGCGTATAAGCTCTGGGGCACTTTTCCCCGAATACTCTTCGTGTCTGTTGTGTAACTCTTTTTCGGTCATAAGTTTAATTTGTGTGTGGTGCTGATGCCGGGTGTGTGATTTGAGTGCGAAGATAGCGTAAATATCTCACTTTATGCTTGTTTTATCTCTTAAAAGTGATTTTATGCCTCAATTTCCTATGAATAGGAGGATGGCGATGCTGATGAAGAGCAGGCCTGTAATGCCATTCAGCCATTGTTGGAAGTGCTCAAAACTGTGGCTGAACTTTTCTGCGCCATGCAGTGCTTTTTGTATCAGCCATGCCATCATGACTACGGGGATGCTGGCGGATATTCCAAACACGAGGGGGATGGCTGCGCCTACATGGCTGGTGATGCTCAGTGGAATCATCATGCCGAAGTAGAAGATGGCACTCTCGGGACAGAAAGCCAGTGCCAGGGTCATTCCAAGTACCAGCGAACCTAATGGTCCGTTCCGTTTGATGATTCGTCCGCTGTTGTGGCAGTGCTCTCCGTCATGGTGGTGGGGATGGAAGGCTCTGGTGATGAGATAGATGCCAAGACCTGTCAGTATGTACGGGACGGCTACTTCTGCCTTGGAGAGCGCGCTTTGTACACCGGCTATGTTGCTGCCTCCGCCAATGAGGCACATGGTTGCCCAGCCCATGATGGTGTAGGTGATGGTTCTTCCCAGCGCATACACGATGCCGTCTGAGAGGCTTTTCCCGTTGCGGTACTCGTAGGCGAGGGCGGATATGCTGATGGCTAATTGACAGGGATTGAGGGCGACCAGCACGCCCAGTACAAATGCAGCCAACAGCGGTAAGTCTGTTGACTGCAAAAAGGTATCTGTCAGTAGATGAATGTCTAACTGCATAGCAGGAGTATAATGATTTGTGCAGTGATGATGCGAAGGAACATGGAGAGGGGATACACGGTGGAGTAGCCTACGGACGGGATGCCGTTATTGGCTGTTGCTGTGCTGAATGCCAGTGCTGGTGGGTCGGTGGTTGCACCGCTCATGATACCCATCAGGAGGAAGTAGTTCATGCCCCATTTGATGCGGGCATACATTCCCATCGCAACCAGCGGTATGACCGTGATGAGAAAGCCAATCCACACATAGTGAATGCCACCGTTGATGACGGTGTCAACGAAGTTTCCGCCTGCCTTGATGCCGACGCTTGCCAAGAAGAGCACCAAACCGATGTCTCGAATCATGAACGAAGCTGAGTTGGTCGTGTAGGCCACCAGCTTGAGCTTGTAGCCGAAGCGTCCCAACAGGATGGCGATGACGAGTGGTCCACCTGCCAAACCTAACTTGACGGGCATTGACATGCCAGGAATGCTGATGGGCAGCATACCGAAGATGATACCAACGAGGATGCCAAGGAACAGGGTGAGCAGGTTCGGCTTGTCCAGTTGCTGTTTCTTGTCGCCAATCTTGTTGGCGAAACGCTCTACGGCATCTTCTGGCCCTACTACGGTCAGTATGTCTCCCATTTGCAGGATGAGACTTGGGCTTGCAAACAGCTCGATACCAGAGCGGTAGAGGCGAGTGACGTTGACACCATACATGGAACTGGAGTGAAGGCTTCCCAATGTCTTTCCGTTTATCTTTTCCTTCGTGACGGTGAGTTTCTTCGATGCCATTGGCACATCTTGTTCGTCCCATTCCACCTGCACTTCGGGACCGATGAATGCGATAATGGCGGCTGCATCCTCTTCGGCACAGACAATATAAAGTTTGTCATCCACGTTCAGCAGGGTCTCTTTGGTTGGCACAACGACGTGGCCTTGGTGGAGCATGCGCGAGCATACAAAGTCACGTCCGATAAAGCCTCGCACTTGCAGTATGGTCTTGTCGGCAATGGCGGGGTTGAACACCTTTATGGTCATGAGGTGTGGTTTCACTGCTTCATTGTTGTTCCTTTTGTTGAAGTGCTCTTCCTCTTTCTGAAAGTTCACCTTGAAAATCAAACGGATAAGGATGATGCTACCGATGATGCCGACCACACCCAAGGGGTAAGCGCACGCATAGCCGTTTGCGATGACTGGTACACCGTTTTTGAACGGATGAATCTGATTGATTTGGTCTAACGCGGCATTCGCAGCACCCAAACCTGGCGTGTTGGTGACTGCACCACACAGCGTTCCCACCAGCATAGGCAGATTGTTCACCGCAGGAATGACATTGCGCAACCCATAGTAAATACAGAGCATGACAGCGATGTTCAGCATCACGATGCCTGCCGCTATGCCATTGGCCTTCAGACCGCCTTGTTTCAGCGAAGTGAAGAACGAAGGACCTACTTGAAGACCGATGCTGAACACAAAGAGAATCAGGCCAAAGTCTTGAATGAAGTTCAGCACACCTGTGTTTTCCTGAATGCCGCCACGCATCAGCAGGTCGCCAGCTAAAATGCCCACGAAGAGCACCCATGTAACACCCAAATAGATGCTCCCGATTTTTATCTTGTTGCCTAAAAAGATGCCCAACGAGATAACGAGCGCGTAGAGAATGACCGTGTGCGCAACACCACCGCCAGAGGTGAATAGTTCAATCAACCAATCCATATAAATAAAATGTCAAATGTTCAATCTGAAAAGTTGTTCTGTATGTAAGTTGGCACAAAGTTACTGCTTTTTTTCGGCTCTCACATTCTTGATGGTGAAATTTTCGACATATTCAGGATGAAAATCCGCATTCGTCGCTGTAATGCTCAGATTCTCGAATGTGAAGTTACTTAAATGGTACTGCTCTTCCCGTTGCTTCACGTTGAAGAACACGTCGCAGTCAAAGGTGATGTTCCGCATGGTGATGTGGTCGCTGTACGACATCGGTGTGCTCTCTCTGCCTTTCAAGTCGTAGAATTGTGTCCACGGAGCTACCAGGATGAAATTCTTTGCATTCCCTTCTATGTCCTCTACGGTCACATATTCATATTGTTGTGGCGTGTCGGGACGCATCTTCAACCAAAGGAGGTTGTTCGCTTTGTTCACCTTGATGCGTCGCAAGACGATGTTGTGGTCATAGACGGACTCGCTACCCAATGTTAAGCAACCGTGGCAGAAGCCGTATTCGCAGTCCTCGATGAGGATGTTCTCATTGCCGCCATCGCCTATCATCTCGGGATATTGGTTCATGTCGATAGTGGGGTAGGGAGTGCGCCAATAGTCGGCATAAGGACCTTTGCCGCCTTTGATGGCAACAGCATCATCGTTCACGTTCATGTAGCAGTCTTTCACGAGGATGTTTTTCACCACGTCGAGGTCGATGGCATCTGTGCTTGGTGCTTTCACGGGTGTTGCTGGCGAATAGATGTGGAGACGTTGCAACTTTACGTTCTCGCTATTATAAATATGTGTTGTCCAAAATGCGGAGTTTTGTAGTTTCACACCGTCAATCTGCACATTCTGGCAGTTGCTTACATACACCAGGCGTGGACGTTGTTCATCTTTGTTTGTGCAGCGAGGATTCCAGCTGCGCCGCTCCCAAAAGTGTTTCCAATAGGTGTAGCCGTTGCCGTCTATCGTGCCTTTGCCAGAAATGGTGAACCCATCTAACCCGTCCGCATTGATGAGGGCAGCATAGTAGAGGCACGTTTCGCCTTCCATTCGGGTTTTCAGAATGGGGTAGTCGCTCGGGTCATTGCTGCCCATCAGTGTGGCACCATCATAGAGGTGCAGGTGGACACCCTGCTTGAAGAAGAGTGCTCCTGTCATATAAGTTCCTTCGGGCACAACGACGACACCGCCCCCTTCTGCCGCTACTTTGTCAATGAGTTGCTGCATCTCGGTCGTGTGGATTCGTCCGTCATTCACTACGCCATAGTCAGTCACGCGGTATTGTTTGCCTAATGCCGACACCTCTACTGGGGCGGTCTGCTTGAACCATGCGCTTATCTCAGTTCCGTCAGGCCAAAGGTCGGCAGTTCTTTTGGCAAAAGATGGCATGCACATGAGTGCGCATGCCATCAGGGATATAAGTCTGTATTTCATCTATTTCACATAAATTGTGGTGCTGGAACCATCGTTGTACTTAATGATGTTGAAGCCCTTCTGCGTTGCTTGCAGTTGGATGCCTCCCGTAGTGTAGATACCCACCACCTTCTTGTCGCCATTCATGGTTGAGTCATTGATTGTAATGGGGCGGATGCCTGTTGCAACAGCGTAGGCTTGATAAGCCTCCAGTTCGTCTTCGCTAATGATAATCCATTGTTGCTTGGTGGCTGCATCGCTAAAGTTGAAGGTGTCTTGTGACAGCGTGCCGTAGCCGTTGCGTGCGTTGATGGCGTTGGCGTTCATCGCCTTGAATCCGTCGTTGGTCCAAGTCAGCCAATAGCCATGTGTGGTGATGGCAGACTTGCCTTTGCCCAGTGTAACATCCGTGCGGTCAGGCATCAACTGGAAACGCTCATTGGTAGTGGGGGTATTCAGGCTTTTCGCCGTGATGCCCGAAGCGTGCGACAGGTAGCGACCAGTGGCTGCATTCTTGAACATGTAGTAGCCGAGTTTGGCGTTGTACTCCATATACCATGCAGCAGAGTCGCTCAGTGCTTCGTCTGTCAGACATGGCTTCCAAGCCACACTGGCAGCAGCACGCTGGTAGAGCAGACCTTCACCGAGTCCGCGTTCTGCGTCTTTGCACATCAAATAGTACTTCTTTGCATCATCAAAGTTGTAGGTGTAGCCAGCAATTCCATTATGGTCGGTGTACCACCATCCGCTGGATGTGGGGTCGAGTCCGTCTATGAACATACCATGCAGGATGCACATGCCACCGATATACTGGAGTTCTTGGTGGGTGTCTGTGTGCGCGCCATTCACAAGCCAGTCATAGCTGGCATTGTTTCCCCATGCGTGTGTGCCGTCACCTTGGAACACATACTCGGAATTGCCCATCTTGTTTTCAAGGAATTGGTATGTCGTGTTTGTTTCGCGTCCAAACCATCGCCAGTCGTGCAAATTCGTGTTGCTGTAACGTTCTTGTGTGCCTACGCCCACACCGTGTCCAGTCTCGTGCAGCACCGTTCCAATTGCTTGGTTGGCTTGGTTTTGGCTGATGCGCATATAGCCACCATAGGAACAGTCTGCGGTTCCGCCACCAGCACCAGCACCTGGCACATAGTGACCCGAAAGATGGAAACCCATGATGCCCGTCCATTCGTTGAAATACTCGATGGTCTCTTGGATAGCTTGTCGGCAGCGGTCATTGGTCGCATTGTCTGGTCCAGCCTCGTCCCAGCTCCAGGTACAAGTGCCTTTGGGGTGAGTAACGATTTTCACCTCGTCTCCGTATGCCACGGTGTAGGTTTTGTTCATGACGTAGGGACGCAGATAATAGACCGTGGCAGGTTGCATGCCTGTGATGTGGAAAATAGTGCCGTTCAGCGTAAATGACTTGGTGCTGCGGTTGTCCAACACCGTGGGATTGTGTTCGGTGCTCCAGCATACGCCACGCTCCAACACATTGGAACCTGCGGTAGTGGCACGCATCAAGGCCTGAGTGGCACCTGTTGCGACATAATGGTTGGTCACTGTCACCTTGGGGGCAGTGCCTGTGCCAGGTGTGGCATTGGCAAGGTTGAAAGCGAGGAGTGCCTTGTCGAGCGTAGCGATTTCTGCGGCAAGCTCGTCAGAGGTCGTCTCTGCATTGGTTGCCAGTTCCTTGGCGTGGTCGATGGCGGATTGCAGGTCTGCTGCTCCCTCCTTCGTTGCATCGTAAGATTGTTCAACCGCTGCGATTTTCGTGGCAAGTGCTTGATACTCACCGATGGAGACGCTGGCTGCCTTGATGGCGGTATTCAGATTCCTCACTGTGCTTTGGAAGGATTCCGTCTCGGTCGTAGCGGTGAGCTGCTTGGCTGCATCGTTAGCGGTCTTGAGTGTGTTGGCGGCTGTCGCTGACATCATGCTGCTTTGCAGGGATTCCGCATTGGTGATGAGGCGGTTCAATTCTTCCATGAGGTCGTCTGCTGTCAGTTCGCCAATGAGATAGAGGCGGAAGTTATCGACACAGATCCAGTTACCAGTGGCATTCTCTGCCACAAAACCGATTTCCGTTTCGCCAACGATGCTGGTGAACTTGACCGAATAGTCGTTGGGCGTATAGACAATTTCCTGTTGGGCACCAGCATAGATATAGGCACCTGTGTTCTTCTTCGATGTGCTGGATTGTGTATAGTTTTGAGCGGCTGCGGTCAGTTTGTAGATGCCATTGGGCAGTCCTGTAATAGTCTGTCTTACAGAGCCGTCGCCTACACTTCCTGAGGTTACCCACTTCTCCATATATGTGCTGCCTGATTTCTTCGTGAAAGAAGAATTGGTTTGGCTTTGCATATTTGTAGTTTCCCATCCATTGGTGCTGTTCTCGAAACTTGGATTTACTATATATGAAGTGTAGTCAAGTGGGTCTTCTTCACTGACATTTTTCTTGCGATATGTTGCTATGGCTTCGTTCAGCGCATGTATTTCAGCAACAAGGTTTTCTGATGTAGGGGCTTCATCGGATTTCGTTACCAATTCTTTAGCCTTGTCAATCTCCGCTTTCAGAGTCTCCGCACCAGTTTTGTTTTCGTCATATCTTGTTTCGGCATCAGCGATAATCTTGCTTAATTCTTCAATCAGCAGGTCGGCTTCTACTTCGTCAATGAGATACAGGCGGAAGTTATCCACCGCAATCCAGTTTCCTTGAGCATTTTCTGCCTTAAATCCAATTTCCACTTCGCCTGAGATGTAGGTGAAATAGACGGAATAGTCGTCTGGAGTGTACACGTTTGTCTTTTGCCCACCTGCGTATATCACGGCACCTGTTTTCTTGCTTGTTTTGTTGTTTTGGTCAAGGTTTTGTGCCCCCACAACCAGTTTGTACTTGCCAATAGGAAGGTCAGAAAGAACCTGCGAGGCACTGCCATTGCCCACAGCGCTGCCTGCTTGTACCCATTTCTCCATATACTTCGCCCCTGCTGTCTTAGGGAAGTCATTGTTACTTTGGCTCTGTAGGTTTGCGCTCTTCCATCCCTCTGTGCCATTCTCGAAACTTGGGTTTACGATGTATGATGTGCAGTTTTGAGGATTATCTTCGCTAATCTCTGTCTGTGCTCCTATGCACAGAGAAATCAGCATAAACAGGTTTGTTAATAAATAGGTTTTCATGTTAGTGTAGTTGTTTTGTATTAGTAATGTCTCTATTTCGGGTTATAATGTGATTGCAGTTTCAAGTGCCAAAGTCATCATTTCTGTGAAGGAATTTTGGCGTTGCTCAGCTGTAAGTTCTTGTGAATCAACGAATGAATCGCTGATGGTGAGCAGGCAGGCGGCATGTTTGCCCAGTTGACGAGCATTGTGGAAAAGGGCAAAGCTTTCCATCTCCACACAATCCGTTCCTGTACGTTCAGCGATGTCTTTCCATGTGCCTTGCGACGGGTCGGCATAGAACACGTCGCTGGAATGGACGATGCTCTTTTTGCAGGCGATGCCTAATTCGTTGGCTTTCTTTTCGATGGCGTTGTTCAGCTTCTCACTCGGCTTGATGCTGTGTGAGGTTTCGCCACCTTGCAGTTTGGCGAAGGTGGAGTCGCTGTAGGCACTGTCTGCCAAGGTGACATCCATTACTTTCAGCCATGGGCGGTAGCTGCCAGCCGAACCGATGCGGATGATGTTCTCCACGCCATAGAAGTGGTATAACTCATAGGAGTAGATGCCGATGCTGGGCATGCCCATGCCGCTTGCCATTACAGAGACGGGTACGTCATGATACAGACCTGTATAGCCCAATACGTTACGCACGGCAGTGACCAGACGGGCATCGGTCAGAAAGTTCTCGGCAATATACTTTGCTCTCAGGGGGTCGCCCGGCATGAGGACGGTCTTGGCAAAAGCGTCATCGGGGGCTGAAATGTGTGGTGTAGCCATAGTTTGCAGGATTGAACAGGCTGTGAATTATGATATATCTTTGCAAAGGTAGTGCTTTTTTGAATCAGTGCAAAAAAAAGATAGGAAAAAGAACTGAGGGGGAGGATTCAAGCCGTCACCCACAGCGGAGCTTGTGCTTCACCCTGCGCATTAACAAACGTCCACCCTGCGCATGTTATTTCGCGCAGGGTGCGTGATTACAAGTGCGCACCCTGCGTACAAAGGGAAGGGGTTGGTATGCAGAAACATACGGAAAGGGTGGGTGGAAAGTGTCGGAAAAGAGAAAGGGGACATGCCGTGTTGGAAAGGCATGTCCCCTTGGAGTGTAAGTAGTGAATGTGTTGGCAATCAAGTTGCCATCACGTCTGAAAGACTATTTTGGAACAGCGAAGTACCAGTTCGTCTGGTTCTTCAGCTTGGCATAGAGGTCGGCATTGTAGCCTTCCACGCCTGCGGCTTGCGACGTAGGTGCTTTGGTGCCGCGGTTGGCTATCTTCTTGGCGAGCCATTCTGTACCATCAAATCCAGCAGCGTTCTTGTGCTCGGCAATGCGCACCAAGTCCGTGAAGCGGTTGCCCTCAAAAGCGGTCTCCAGTGCCAACTCATCGACGATGATGTTCTCCACGGCATTGATGGAGTCTTGTAGTGCAGGGTTAGCGTTGTCTCCCAACTGCAAGTTTAACAGACGGTCGTAGTCATAGTAGGTGCGATCGTAGTTGCCGCCAATGTTGGTGATGATGTTCTTGGATGAACTGAGGTCGTTCATGCCCGTACCTCTGGCATGAATGCCGTAGGTTTCGTTCCACATATCGTCGCTGAAGTCAAGGAACTTGTTGAAGTCTTTCAGGCGAACGGAGTCGGTGACATAGTACATGGCATTTTCGTCATTGTAGAGGAGTTTGCCGATGGTGTCTTGATAAACGACGTAGTTCTCCTTGATTTCCTCGTCGGTCAGGCTGCACGCTGCAAAGTCGCCGTTTTCGCCCTTCTCGAAGAAGGTCTTGTCATCTGGGTTCAGGTAGATGAAGGTGTTAGCCTCTGTCTTGTGCGTGTAGATTTGGTAGCCGAAATCTTCCTCAAACTTGTCGATGTATTCTTTGCCAATGGTTGGCAGGGTATATTTGTTGATGCCGTCTTTGAGTATGGCAAACGCAAATTCGGGGTAGCCGGCACGGTTGATGGCTTCTGCCATGCGAAGCCACACGAGTGTCTTGCGGTAGGTCGGTATCGTATAGTAGAACGTGCCGCCACGGGCTGCCTTGCAACAAAGTGGGTATGCCTCGTTCAGACCCTGCTCATTGGCGTAGGTGTACGGTTCTACCGAGCCATAATAACGGGCATCGCAGTTCTCGATGGCAGTCGCCTCGGTCTCGCCGCTGGAGGTGTTGATGACGCGCTGGCGCAGATAGGTCTGCTGATTCACCACGTCTTGGTAGGCGTTGGACGGAGCATATTGACGCTTGTTGGTGCGAGTTACCTGGATGGCACCTGAAGATTGGTCTTCGTCCTCGGCGTTGCTTTCAGTGGAAGAACTGTCTGTCGTGCGCTGGGATGAAGAGGTGCTATAGCCGAAGATGTCTGCTACACGGGTGAGCATCTTGCCATAACCGGCATTGGCAGAACTTGGAATCATGGAGATAAGCTCGCTCGTTCTGCTGTTGACGTAGGTGGATGCCCATCTGCCCCATTCCGTTGGTCCCATGATACCGTCTGCTTCAAAGCTGTTTGCGTCTATCACACCGTTGCTGCTGCGACCAAAGTATGCATAGCATTGGTTAGGCTGTGGGGTTTCCTCTCGCTTCAAGAACTCGTAATAGTATTGAGCGGCCTTTGCGTAGTCGTTGCTGTTTGCACCACGCAACAAATAGAGGTCGCCCAACACGACACGGACTGGAATCATAATCAGGCGATTGCTTATCTCGACCGCACCGTTGTTCAGCGTTCCAAAGGCTTCGGTATTGGAGCCGCCATGTTGTGGATAGCGCATATCTACAAAGTTCTGTAGTCCATCTTCCAGTATCTTGTCAATCAGGTTGTCTTTGTTGACGACATCGTTGTCATAGTCGAAGTTCTCGACAATGCTTAACTTGTCGATGGGCTTAGTGATATAAGGCACTTCTTTGTAGTTCTTGACCAGTTGCAGGTAAGCCCAAGCACGGATGGTCTTGACCTGTGCATACTCTGGGAGCATGTACTTGATGTTGGATTTCAGCTGGTTGGTGTCGGCATAGTGAATGTAGAAGTTGCAGTTGTTGATGATGTTGTAGTAATCGCGAATCTGCAACATGGAACAAGTGCCGTCCTGTGGATTTTCAAAGTTGGAGATGGCGTACAGTGTATCTGTGGTATATTGGGTTGATGAGACAAGGTCGCCACGGATTTCTCCAAGGATGATTTGACGCTCTGCCACATCCTGCATGGCACGCATGATGCCACGGTAGGAGTAGAGCGTGTCTTGTGCATTTCTGTATGCTTTGTCGCCTGTATCGACTGTCATCATGTCCTCGCAGGATGTTGACACGGCACCTGTGGCAATGATGGCTGCTATGGCGATGGTTTTCAATATATTCTTCATGATTCTATCGTATTACAAGTTGATTTTTACACCGAGATTAAAGCTTCTGTTGACAGGGAGCATGCCTGTGTCTATGCCTTGGTAGAGCACGCTGTTGCCACATGAGAACTCTGGGTCTTTGCCTGTATATTTTGTCAGTGTGACCAGATTGTTGGCTTCTGCCCAGATGGTAAGACCCTGAATCCACGAAGCGTTGATGGGCCATTCGTATGAAAGGCGAACTTTCTTCAGCTTGAGGAAAGAACCGTCTTCAATCCAACGGTCGGAGAAACGTTCGTTGTTCACCCATTCCTCTGACTCTGTGGACATGGCACGGGGCAGAAGGGCACAGTCGCCTTCTGATGTCCAACGATTCACTGCTGCGGTGGTTTGGTTGTAGAATGTGTTGAGCGACTCCAGTCTCGAACGCTGATAGTTGTAGATGTCGTTGCCGAGAGAATACTTGAAGTTGATGTCAAGACTCCAGCGTTTATATGAGAGGTTGGTGTAGATTGTACCGTAGATGTCGGGGTTTGGATTGCCAATCACGGTTCTGTCATGGGAGTCAATCACACCATCGTTGTTCATATCTACAAAGTGAATGTCGCCTGATGAGAAATTACGATAGGGAGTCTCTTTAATACCAGTAGGATACTTCAAGTAACCGTCTTCTGTCTTGGTCGTTGCATGGCTTGCAGCTTCGTCGGTAGAGAAGACACCTGCGGTCTTGTATCCATAGAAAACACCTGCTGACTGACCAACAGCCGTAAGAACCTCAGCACCATAGATTGTCTGTGTGTAGTCGCCTTCTGGCAGAGAGGTGAGCTTGTTCTTGTAATGTCCCATGGTGGCACCGAGTTGCCACTTAAAGTCTTTTGTGTTCGCCAAGATGACGTTCATTTTGACATCTACGCCGACATTGCGGAGAGAACCGTCATTGCTCAGATAGCTTTTCAAACCAGAAAGATAGCCTATGCTCTTGGGAGTAATCAGGTTGTCGGTGTTGGAGACATAGAAATCAGCACCTGCCTGAATGCGGTTTTGGAAGAACGAACCATTCAGTCCCACGTTCCAACGGCGAGTCGTTTCCCACTGGAGAGAAGGATTCTCGATATTGGCAAGCTGCAACGCTGTTGCTGTTCTTAGGAACGTGTAAGACTTGAAGTAGGTGCGAGCTGCTGAATAGTCGAAGTTGTCATTACCTGATTCGTCATAGCCCACAGTCAGTTTCAGATAGTTGATACCGCTGTTTTTCGGCATCCACTTTTCGTTCGTGATGACCCATCCTGCTTGGAGGCTGGGGAAGATGCCCCATCTTACACCAAAGAGTTTGATGCCTTCTGCGGCGTCAGAACCGAAGCGTGATGATGTTTCGGCTGACAGCGTGCCTTCAAGAATGTAGGTGTTCTTGACTGACCATCGTCCGAAAAGGTAGTAAGCCAAGTTGTTCCAACCGTCTTGGTTGCCTTCCACAGATCGGTAAGTGGCTGTCATGTTAGGCATCTTGTCGTTACCAGGGTTGTAGGAACGCATGTATGAATCAGAGAAACGGTTGCTGGTGAAGCGGACGCCACCGAATGCCATCAAATCGTGCATGCCATAGTTGGCTGACCAATTGGCACGGAGGTCTTCGTAAATGGATGTCTCTTTGGAGAAGAGTGATTTCACCATGGATGTGACGAGACCATAACCCTCATAGTTGAAGTAAGGGCTACCAGCATTGGGGAGGAAGTACTTTTCGTTGGAACGGTTCAACTGATAGGCGAAACGGTTCGTGAGATAGAAGTGCTTGCTGATTTCCCATTTGGGCATGATATTCAGGTTGAATTGAGTCACTTCTTGGCGATTCTTGTTGTCGCCTTCACCATTTTGGAGAATCCAGTAGGGGTTGGCAAGAGCTGTGTTCGTGCCATAGAGTGAGGCAAAAGCGAACGGGTAAGTGTCGTCATCGACATACTTGCCAGCATATGTGGTGGAGAGGTGCAGTTGCCCGTCGTCGCCTGCATAGTAGCCATACTTGGACAGGAATGGTGCCTGTATGAGACCGAGCACGTTAGGGGCTGCAATGGTTTGAGTTGTATAGGACTCTGCCCATCCATTGTCGCGAAGATTGTAGGCGAGTTTGGAGTAGGAGAGGTCAAGTTGTGTAGAAAGGTTCTTTATCAGTTTGATGTCGGTGTTGAAGCGAATGTTCAAACGGTCGAAATCATTGCTCTTGGCAGTTGACGCTGAGTTTGTATAGCCCAATGCAAGGTTGTACATAGCCACATCGTCACCGCCTTGTACGCTGATTTTGTAGTTTTGTGTAGTCGCTGTTTGGTAGAGACCATCTGACCAGTCCGTTTCGTTGTGGTACATGGGATACCAGTAATAGGACGGGTTGCTGTTTAAGAAGGGGATGGACGCATTCGCAGTTGTGTGTTCAGAGCCATAAGTGGTTGTTCCCATCAAATCGCTGAGGTAATTGCGGTACTGATTTGCGTTCATCATCGGAGTGAGGGAAGGCTTGAGTTCAAAGCCGATATTGGCGCTGACGTTAATCTTTGTTGCCATAGAATGACCGCGTCTGGTGTTGATAAGCACCACGCCGTTGCCACCACGGGAGCCGTAAAGGGCGGTAGCATTTTTCAGAACTTCTACAGATTCAATGTCTTCTGGGTCAATGCCTGCCAAAATGTTGTTGAAGAAACCTTCGTGGATGCTGGTTCGGTCAAGTTGAGGATCCATTATCATACCATCGAGGATGATGAGTGGCTGTGCATTGATGTTGAGCGAGTTGAGACCTCGGATGAACATCGCTACGCCTTGACCGCGCAGACCTGAGCGGTTGATGGTGTGGATGTCGCCCGACAACAGGTGGTCTATTTCTTCGTCTGCAACAATGGCAGATGTCGTTTCAACCGTCGCTTTGCCTGTGGCAGTGATGTTCGTGGTGGGCGCATAGGCCTTGTTGAAGATGCTGCTATACAGTCCTACTGATGGGGCTGTGGCATTATCAAAGCTGGTTTGAACGTCATTGTAACCAGGGACGGTGATGTAGAGCGAATTGACGAAGGTTGGCACTTTGAGTGTGTACTTACCATCTTCACTGGTCATGACGGCATATCGGTCGTAACCGTATGCTTGCACTCTTGCACCATCGATGGGCTGTCGGGTGGCGGCATCATAAACATAACCGCTTACCTCTTTCATCTCATATTGAGGTGCTTGAGCCGTAGCTCGGACAGGCTTGGCGGGGGCTTCTGTTGCTTCTTGGGCACACAGGGTCGTTACTCCTGATAACATCATGAGTCCGAGACCAAGGCGAAGCATGCCTATATGTATATTTTGATTTTTCATGTTCTTGCTATTTATATAAGTTTTTGGGGAGCATTGTTCCAAGTACTTCGGAGTTCTACCATTCTTTGGGCTTCATGATGATGGAGTTAATCCAAAGTTCACGACAGTATTCCTTCTCTGTTGACTTGGGTTTGCTTTCAATCTCGATGACAGGATAGGCGTTGTCTCCGAGTCCATCATAACAGACGGGGAATTCAAAATCTTTGGCAACACAGATGGTGTCTGTATAATCGACATTGCCATAAGCGTTGAAATGCACGCCACGGTTGACAAAGTTGTTCGTGTTATACAATGAATCACCTTGTGCATCGACGGCATCTTCAGAAGGGTTCTTGAATTTCTCATTTTTGACTCGTTTGCTTTGCTTGTCGTCAGCCATCTTGTCGTAGGAGATAGAAACCGAGAACTTGTTGGGTTTCTCCAAATCTGTGTTGTAATTAACGACGACATAGATGTCGTACTTGCAGGATTGGACACTTGATAGCATGAAATCTACCTTGGGATTGCTGGAACTTGACTTGTTCACAGCCTTGTAGATGCGGTACTTAAAGGTTGAGTCTGGCTGAATTTCTTCCTCTCCAATCGTGACGGTTGGGTTGATATACGTCAGTGAGGTGAAACCAGAACGGTTCTCATTGATGGTCTTTGTATCCGCATACTCTAAATTGAGTTGGTCAAGGGTTGGAGCGTAGATTGTGTATGGGTAGGGGAACTTATCGACAATGTAAGCATACCCATTGCTAAGCGTAACGGGCTCTACATTACCAAACATGTCGGCATAACTGTCTATCTCTATTGCACGCATTGCACGATCTTCGGCGGTGAGTGTACCTTTTTTCTTGAACTTTCGATCTATTGTTGAATAGAGAGAATCACCCTGTTCATCCAACTTCTTAATGTCGTCCAGCGTTGCGATGGGAACATTCCTATATTGCCAGTTTGCGTTGAAGACAAGTTCGCGGCAGATGACATTCTTTGATGCGAAATTGACGAGTGAGTCCAGCTCTTCATCCGTGAATGTTGTCTCTTTGGAGTAAGTGGCATCCCCACCTGTTTCGCTGGTTGTGTGAAAGTCTTGTTTATAACTCTTCGCTCTTTTAAAGTATTGCTGTGTTTTCTCTAAGACTTCATCCCAAGCATCATTGGTGAGAAGAATCGCCGCATAGTTGGAATCTTCACGTTCCAAGAATGCACGGAGATAATAGCTCGTGTAGTCATTTGAAGTGGTAGTAACAGAATCAACCCATGTGATTTTGCCATCAATCGTAGGACCTTGTGTAGAAGCATACTCGTCGAACTCGGTCTTTTGGTATTTCTTGATGAACTCATTCATGCCGCTGAGGTCATCACGCGTGTCCAGATATTCGTAAAGATTGGGCAGATATTTCGTGGGCTGTGCCAAAATGTGAAGCGCACCATTGGACACTCTCACATTTGGTTCTGTCATAGCAATGCCTTGGAAAGTGCCTTCATCAAAGTTTAGCCATGCAGACTTATTGTTTAAGAGATTCACTTTCGCTGAACCTGTGCCAATAGCTGAACGGCTATAGCGGGTCATGTTGTTGCGAAGTAATTCTTGCTCAACCTTGTAAATGCTGTCTCTGATACCAGATTCTATCAATCCTTTATAGTAATTGTAGTTGAATGAACCATTGGTGGGAGCCCAAACGGTGAATGTCTGTGCATTGTTCAGCAGGTCGGCATAAGTCTCAGGTGTCGTTTTCTGCTCGTTCTTTGAGTAATAGACATTCTGCAAGATGTCGGCAAATTCGCTGAGCCGCTCATCGGCTTGAATAGTCTTCCATATCGTCTGCTTGCTTGTTGCATCAGACGTGATGTCAAAATGATCATCGGAACAGGCACTGATGCCCGCAGCTAACGCTACAGTCATCAATGAACCCGTGAACCATTTTATATTGTTGATTTTCATATTCTTTATATTATTGATTACCAAATGTCTTCATTCATCTCTCCGTTATATACGGACTTTGGAACCATCTCAATGAAGTCGTAGAAGAACTCCTTACGGTTGTTGTTCAACACTGATTTGAAACGAATCCAATAGGTCTGACCTGCCTCGAAATCGCCTGTATAGATAATCTTGCGGACATTGTTGGAGTTGTCACGGGCTGTTGAGTGAGGGCAACCGCCGCTGAAATTTTCTTGATTCTTAGTGGCGGTGACGTATTTCGGACCCTTCATGAAACCAAGGTTTCTCATGGTCTTTTGGTTCTCATAGAGGCTGGTGGAGTCTGTCCCCGCAGGGTGAATTGTTCTTTCTTCGACCCAGCCAGTTAAGTCCCTACCAGTACCTGTGGAGCGCAGGTCAAGTGGAGTGCCGATGGCTGGTAAATGTTTCGGGTCGTCGCCCAAATAAACCTGTACCATGCCACGGTTGTCGCTCACCCAAACGCCGAAGCGAACTTCGTATGTACCAGAGCGAGGAACAGGAGGTAACTTCATAGTGAAATCTACAGGACCACGAATGTTGAACTCATCAATTTGGTAGTCCAACCAAGAGCCACCATGCTCGTAACGTGTGTTCGGCATGTATTCGAACTCAGTTTCATAAGTCATGTCGCAAATGTTGTCAAAGTAGTCCGTTGGGAAGAACCAAGAGTCTTCTCGATTTTGGCGTATGTTGTTGGTCATCATCTCGGGAAGAAGAGCTGTCACATCGTAGCGTTGACGCTCGTTGAGCACGTTTGTAGCCACTTCTTCATTCCAAATGAGAATATCGTCGATAGGCCAGTAGATGCCGTTCTTGCAATCGTTGTCCTCCACATCTGTTAGAATCTTGATTCCTGGTATTTTTTCAGACAGAGTTTTGTTCTCGTTGTAGGTACGTGGATTATAGATAGATTTACGGTTGATGCGTAACTCACCACCACGAAGACCTGTTACCTTGAGTGAACGGCGTTGTACACCCATTGTTTCCCAATACTCCCAAACGTTCACGGTGAAACGTTTGTTGCCGCTCTGTACATCGCTGGCATCACGACCGTACTCGTTCGCAGAAATGACTAACTGTGTTTTTACCAACTTCTCAGGGAGAATGTGATAGGCAACGAACTGGTTCAGCCAGTTTCTATCGTTGCTGAAATCATTGTCAGTCCATGTGGTCTGATGCCCACTGTTAGTGTCGTCATCGTAGTAGTTGTGTTCCCGTACATAGTTCTTTAATGCAGCAATGAAATCCGCTTCTGTTGGGTCTTCACCGAGGGAAAGTTTCTCTTTCAATACATCATCGGTCTCTACGAAAATGGTGTAGCCGTACTCGCGCTGCTTGGGGAACTTGCCTGTGTAGTCAGAGTAGCGACATGTCACCTTTTCACCAAGTTTATCGTAGTATTTCTCTTCCCATTCCGTATCTTTCCACTTGTTTACTTTCTTGTCCCAACCTGTCTTCTCCAGAAGTCGTCCGAACATCTGTGTACTTTCGGTTGCCATCACCATCTCTGCAATGCTTGATTTTGAGGGTGAAATGACGTGGTCGATGGTGTGGATATAACCATTCTCTACTTCAATGTCACCGTTGATGACTTTTGAGTAAGCATTGATGTATAATAATGTGTTGTCCTCGACATCATTGGTATAACGCGGAGTGATGTAGCGGTTATTCATATTGGTGACAGACAGGGGCTCATTCGCCACAAAGTCTGTGGTCATGAAAGCTGTGTTGTTTCCATTGTCGATGATGGAGTTGAACACGATGTATTCTGCCACAGAGTCGGGAATCTCATTGATATCTGTCGTCTCCACTTCACCAACTTCCAAAAGGGAGTCAAGATAAGCTTGGATGGCTTTGTCTGTAGGAGCAAAGCAGGTGTAGTTGCCACGGGCATCCAATAACTCTTTCATAGTGGATGAAGAGTGGTCGCTCAAGTGTATCTTTGTCAGTAAGGAAAGGTAGTTGCTAAACGAATCCGTATGATTCTCGAAATAGTCGGTCATCATTTCTCCTGTGAAAGTGTAGAGGTCACGTTCGTCAATGTCCTCTTTGCACGAATACAGAGCCATGGTTGCAAGAGCACACGCCATGAGTGGTGCTCCGCAATATTGTTTAATGTGATTCAATATGTTCATAATTCAAACAGTTATAAATCTTCCGTTCTTGAAGATGTCTCGTTGACTGACCACACACCATTCTGGTAGAGCCAGCTGTTATTCTTAATTTCGGTGTTGTAGATAGGCGAGAAGAGCGACTGTATATGAGCCAGTTTTACTTTGATGGAGTTCATGTCGTCTGTTTTCTTCTTGCTGTAAATCTTCAACATTTCTGCGGTTCCTCCTCTTCTCAACGCATAGCGTACAAGGTCAAACCAACGTTTGCCTTCTCCATAGAACTCACGTTGGCGCTCATTCAGAACAAGACGTTCCAATGCTTCTTGGGTCTTGAAGTTTTCAGGCTTCAGAGAGTCATTTCGTGCATTGGTATTATGCTGTTTGTCATAAGCGTATGGATTGGAACGCTTGAAAACATCACGCACATAGTGAAAGCCCTCTGTCAGATTCTCTTCATCATCGTATCGCTGTGATATGGCTTCCGCTTTCATCAAGAAGATATCGGATATACGATAGAAAATCCAGTTGGCATTATTCGTAGAGCGTACCGACTGACCGATGTTGCCAGTGGTGAGACTCTTATCTTTGTTGGATGTCAGGTAAGCATCCTTGCTGAGAGGTCCTTGCTGTGTAATGGTTGAATATACATATTTTGCGATGTTGAAGCTCTCTTGGGTACTGGTAAAGATGAAGGAATTCCAACGGCGGTAGTCTGTCTTTGAGAAGACATAATCCGACTCAATGTTGGGATTCTCGTTGGCATCATTAAAAAGACTTGTAGTTCCTGTAAACACTCCAGCTTTTCCCTCTTTTGTGGAAAAAAGATTCCCCACCATGGTGTTCTGACAAGATACACCATCTACTTGCAACTCGAAGATGGATTCGGTGGAGTTTCCCTGTCCGAAAATCCGAGTGTAAGCAGAAGGACTTATATTGTATCCTGTTTTTTTATTCACGTTGGCAATCAGCAAGTCCTCCTCTGTTAGTGATGTGAGGTCTTCCATTGGGTCATCTTTTAGTGTTCTGTCTGCCAATTCCGACATCTTGATGTCGAGAACCTTGTTACAGTAGATAATACAAGCGTCGTAGTCTTCTTCAGCAGTCGTTGTGTATGCCTCTTCGCGCTCGAGGTTGTTCACTTCTGTCTTGGCATCATTGATTTTCAAACCCTTAAATTCGCCATTATAGTTTTTCGCGAGCGTTATCTTTGTGAAAGGATGGTTGTTACCCGTCTTGTAAGAGGCACGCCACAGGTAGGTATCTGCCAGAAGTGCATAGATGGCTTGGCGAGTAATACGTCCCTTGTTCTGAGCCGTAGTGCCATAATCTATAGGTGCATTCTCCATGACTGATTCCAAGTCGTCAATAATGTTGTTGAGCACGGTCAGTAGTGTTGATTGTGCTTGGCGGAGTTCCTGTGAGTCGTTGTTATAATCTGTTGTCACATAAGGCACTTCGCCAAAGGTGCGTACTAAATAGAAGTGGCATAATGACCGTAGGGCTATCACTTCAGCCTTGATTGGTCGCCATTGGGCTTCTGAAAAACTTTGGTCTTTCAGAACAATTTCAGGACCATGCGCCAGCACCTTGTTGCAATAGTTGATAGCATTATAGACGGCTGTCCAGTTAAACTGACCGTAGGTCGGAAGAAGGTTTGCCTTGATGATATTTGCATCGTTGTCGGAGCTGTTGGTCGAACGCTCAAAGTTATCAGAACGTTCCTCGCCCCAATAGATATATCTTATTAACATGTCATTCTCGGCCATACGTCTATAACATGCCATGACGGCATTGTCTAAGTCGTTTTTGTCTTCCCAGAACTCTTCTTCCACGATGCGGTCTGTTGGGGTGATAGTCAAGAAGTCCTCACAGGAGGAGAACCCTAAACCTGTACCAGCCACAATCAGTCCGCAGAGGGTGATATTTTTAATGATATTCTTCATGTGTCGTTGTTTTTAGAATCCAAGATTTACACTAAGCGTTACAGATTTAGCACGTGGGGTCTTGCTGTTGTCTATACACATACTGTATTGGCTGTATGATACCTCAGGGTCTATACCCGTATATTTTGTCAGCACGAAAAGGTTGTTGGCTGAGGCGCTGATTCGTAGTGACTGAACTCCCAAGTCTTTACAAACTTTATTAGGAAGCGAATAACCCAACTGCATGTATTGCAAACGAAGGAAATCACCTTTTTCGATATAGCGGTCGCTTGCCAAAGAGTTATAGGAAGGACCGATTTTCTCGTTCATGGCACGAGGAATCTCGGTGATATCCCCGTTCTTGCGCCAGCGCCATGCTACAGCCTGCGACTGGTTCTTGTTCGTAAGCATCGATTCATTCAATAAGCGCGCAACATTGGCGATTTTGTTGCCCATACGGTAGTTGAATGAGAGTTTGAGTGTCCACTGTCCATAGTTGAAGTTGAATCCAAATCCACCAGTTATCGTTGGAAGAGAATTACCTAAATATACGATGTCAAGTTCATTGATTTGACCATCGTGGTTAATGTCTTCGTAGATGACATCGCCACCTTGGAACTCGTAGTTTTGTCCTCCATAATTAAAGTACATGTGCAATGGATTGCCCTTGGAATCATAGATGATGTTGCCTGCAGCATCGCGTACAATAGGTGTAGTGGCATTCTCACCACGTTCTGCGGCTGCCGCTGCTGTTTTATCACCATAAGTGTCGCGTGACAGTTGTGTGTAGCCGCTATGCTCATAGTCGTAACGGTAAACACCTTTATAGCGGAATCCGTAGAAAGAACCCAGTGCATTGTTCACTTGAATGCGCTTCAGGTAATTATCTCCTGCGGTGGCATTCTTATAGGTGAAATCTTTGTTGATGTTGGCAAGAACGGTTGGGTCCATGTCTGTGATAGTCTGGAAGTTCTGTGCAAAGTTAAGAGTGGCAGACATCGAGAACTTTCCTCTCTTGAGGAATTTGCCCGTGTTTACATAGAGTTCCCAACCATGGTTGCGCATACCTCCATCATTCTTGTACGTTAAACTGTTATAGCCCGAAGTGCCAGCGACTCCGAAATTGCCCATCAATACATTGTCTGTCTGTCTGTTATAGTAGTTGAAGTCGAACTGCAACAGGTCATTGAACAGATTCAAGTTTGCACCGATGTTCCAAGCTGTCGTCGTTTCCCACTTGAGGTCGGTCAGTCGGAGTGACTCTGGCGCAATAGCTTCACCTATTGTGCCATACGAACCAGTATTTTTGTATTTGTTATACATCAAATACTCTGCCGCAGGAGGGTTTCCGTTCTTACCCCATGATGAGCGGAATGCCAGCATGGATACAACTTTTTCAATGTGCAGACTCTCGAAGAATGGTTCTTGATTGATGTTCCATCGTACAGAAAGACCAGGGAAATTACCCCATTTGCGACCTGCACCGAATCGTGTGGAACCATCTCGACGCAAAGTGGCGTCAAAAGAATAACGACCATCATAGAATGCAATATGCGCACTGGCAAGCATGGAAGCACCACGCCACTGGCTCGTTCCTGAACCTGCTCCAGTCAAGTATGCAGAAGCAACAGACGATGTGATGCCCGTAGGTACACCGCTATGACCAATGTTTTGGGATGTGCCGTTTCCTGTTGTGAACTCAAACTGCCCCATGACGCTGGCGGTTACCACGTCTGTGTTGAAGTGTGGAACAAAAATCAATTTCTCGCGATTGGTGAAGGCCAATGATTTGTATTCATTGTTGGATGTCGTGTTGACACCGCTGGCCCACGAGTCGGTCGTCAGTGAAGCGGGATAATAGGTGTTCTCTGACTGGTTGTAGATGTCCATATAAACCTCTGCATTCAAATCCAGCTGGTGTCCTTCGTCATCTTTCGACAACAGTTTGTATCGGAGATTGAACTGTGGTATGATGCGGTAAGTTGATTGGTTGTTAAAAGCCTGATTCGCAATAGCAACAGGGTTACCAATCGCCTTCATATCGCTGAGATAGTTGGAAGAATAGTAGTTGTCGCCACTTGCCCCAGTGGTAGGGTTGGTGGGCAACATCTTGTAGTAGTCGCCCGTCTTGTTTCCATTCTGGTCATACTCGTAAATAGACATGTTTGGCATGGCATCATACGCTTTGCCCAAAATAGAAGACGTGGAACTTCCATCCCAATTACGTTGCCAATCCGTGTAGGTAAGGGCAAAGTTACTTGAGAAGCGAATGCGGTCAGACACGTCATAGTCGAGCACCAAACGCGTGTTGAAACGGTCAAGAGTCTGCTGGATGATTGTACCTGTCTGATGGTAGTAACCGCCAGAAATACGGAATCTTGCCTTTTCGCCACCACCATTCAAAGCAATGGTGTAATCGTGGGTCTGTCCAAATTGGTTGACAGCATCTACCCAATCCGTGTTCTTGTTGAAGTTGTAGTACTGCGTTGGCATGGAACGGTCGTAATTCAACTCCACCATATCGGAAGAATTGGGGTTCTGTTTAGGGTTGAAGTATGCCTCTTTCAGCATCATGGTGTAACCATCACCATTCAGCATGTTGAGTCCTTCCGGTGACCATGAACCTGTGAATTTATAGGAGAAATTGATTCTCGTCTTACCCGCAGTACCACGGCGAGTGGTGATTTCGAGCACACCATTAGCACCTTTTGAACCCCAGATAGCTGTTGCGGCAGCATCCTTCAGCACTTTGATTTCCTTGATGTCTTCAGGGCTGATAGAGAGGAGGGTAGAGAACTGCTCCTCGTTGTCCAGATTCTCAAAATCAACTTTTTGTACGTCGGCAGGCAGCTCGAAGATGTTGCCATCCACTACAATGAGCGGCTCGGCCGAACCATGGATGGAGCTGACACCACGCAAGCGCATTGATGTTCCTGCACCCACGTTACCCGAGTTTGCAACGATGTCGAGACCTGCAATCTTTCCTTGAAGGGCTTCGTCAGCAGAAGCGAAGGAAAGACCTTCCACTTCATCCATGCTCATGGTTTGTGTAGCCACAGAGATTTCCTTCAAAGGGATGGACATACCATTGCTTTGGACTTTGGGCTTGGCGTTCACCACCACTTCCTGCAGTTGGGTATTTTCTTGCAGGCGGATATTGAACTTGGTTGTGTTGCCGATGACTTGGCTCCAAGTCTTGTAACCGATGTAGCTGACTACCAGCTTGTCCTTTGGATTCTTGATGACCATCGAGAAGTTGCCGTTGATGTCTGTCACAGCAGCCTCTACGATACGGTTGTTATTGTCTCGCTCCACAACGTTTGCCATCATCACGCCGCCCATGTCGTCATAGACGTAACCCGTGATGCGTCGCTGCTGAGCCATAGCTGAACTTACACAGAAGAACAGCACGAGAGAAGTAAGAATGATTTTAGTCTTGTTCATAATGTTCTATGTAAGTTTTATTTTGCAAGTTGATACTTTTTGAGATAGGCGCGTGCCTTGGCAAGCGTTTGCCAATCTGAATCATAGCGGCCATTTGTGAGTGTTTTATAGTGTAACACACCGTCCAATCCATGGATGACAGCTGAAGAACTTGACAGAATCTTTGTCTTGACCACCGCCAGTGAGCCTCCTGCATCGTTTGTGATGTAGTCGCGTGCGAGGAAGTTGAGCAATGTCGGATTGGTTGTACAAGAACTTCCTGTGCAGTCGGTCACTTTTATGGTGCCGTCACTTTCGCGCGATGTAGTCACTTTGAAGTAGATGCCTGTCTTGCTGTCCATCGTTCCTGTTTCGTAGGCCGTTGGGTTCATGGCTAAAGGCTCTGAATAGACGCTGTTGTCTTGGAAGTGATACTTGACGAAGTTGATGATAGCGGCCGCCATCGCTTTTCCTTTGATTTTGCGGCTGTGCTCTTCCTCTTCATCAAGAATATCTCTGTCGTCTTCGTCTTTGTCCAACTGGAGCAGATGCTTGATGTCATCCCATGTGGGAAGTCCCTTGCTTTCAGCTTCTTCCATTGCTGCGTTGGTTGGGATGTAGATGGTGTAGCGATAGTTGCTGAAGAAACGAATGTTGGTGTCGTCAGCCACTTTTGCCAATCTTCCTTCCTCGTTTACTGCATAGCAGGGAAGACCTGATGAGTTGGGGTCGAATATATAGTACTTGTTTCGTGCAGAAGGGTTGTTAATCTCCGTGCCATCTTCAGGGTCTATCTCCATGTTGACATCCAAAGCGTCTAAGACATCTTCTGGTGTTTGGCAGAGTGCGAAGAACTTGGAGAACTCTTCATTGTCGTGCATAATGGAATAAACCGATTCAATGGTTGGTATCATCGGCTTGTCAATCGTGTAAGCAAAACCGTTACCATAACCATTGGTTTGCGCAGACTTGTCGGCAAAACGAGTCACTGTGCAGTTGTCTTTATGGTCGAGTTGCCAGCCACCCTTGACAATCATGCCGTTAGCGCGGTCGGTTGCATTATCTACATAGATGACGGCATTGTTTTTGGCGTAGAAATAGTGTCTACCACACTCTACACCTGTTTCTGTCTCATCAATGCCTGTGGCTTTGTTGTTCTCATGCACAATGGTATGTGTCTCCAGCATGTCTTTCAGACGGTTGGAGAAAAACTCTCTGTCGATGGACTGATTGGCAGCTAACTTTGAACCGATGGAGCCAGTTTTGGTCGGCACGTCATAGAGATATTCGTAAGTTTCCACGGTGGGGTGTACCTTATCTTTGGTCTCGTCCCAAATGTATTTGTAGGCACGACCAACGAGTTGAGTAGTTCCACTCTTCACCGCATTGCTACCACGGAATGAAATAGGGTCGATATACCAGAACTCATCGTCGCTGGGCACAAAGAATGAGAAGCGTGAACTCATCGAAAGCAGATAGCTGTCGTAGTAGGTCTTCAACGTGTTACCCGCGTCGAGGGTCATATCTTTAATGGCATATCGGAAAATGCGCTTGTCCGTTTCTGTAATGGCAGGTGCCAATACGGCTGCATAGGTAGGCGTTGTAATCACCTCATCCATCAGGTAGATGACACCGTTATTTGCCAGCAAGACCTTGTTGATTCTGCCACGGTGATAGTCATCATTTGCATCGAACATAGCATCCTGAGCTGTGTTCTTGATGCTCTCGAACTTGCTGGGCACACTGGCGATGAACGATTCCATCATCAGATTGTTGATAAGCTCCTGAATCACATTGCGAGGAATCATGTCCAACGCCTTGTTGATAAGTTCCATGTCGGTGGGATGCTCTCCAAGTTCGCTCAGCATATCGGGTGCGTATGCTTGCATGAGGAAGTAGCCACCGCCATTGGGGCTAAAGAAATAGGGAATCAACTTCTCGTCGGTGGGGCAGAAGAAAGCCGCCATGTCCTGCTCTTTGCTGAACAAGTCCACATTGTAGCCGTTCCATCCTGGGTCGAATTTCAAAGAATAATCAACGCGTTCTGTCAGATTTGGGTTGTCTGGGTCAGTGTACGCATTCAGCGGATTGCCGTTCTTGGAACGTTCAGAGAAGTAGCGTTTCTCATACACCTTCTCCACATCGTTGCCGTAGTTCAGCTGATAGCTGTAAGTGAGGTCGGCATTGTAGAACGGGGCAGAAAAACGATCCATCATGTGGCTGAAAATGTTGGTCATGCCATTGGTACGCAACAACTCTGCAATGTTGGGGGGGGTAAGAAGAACCTTGTCCAAACGGTTTACATAACCATTTTGGCAGGTGATGTCCTGCTCCAGCACTTTGCAATCGTAGATAAACGCATCGTTCTTATCGCGCGTCTGTCCTGTGATGATGTGGAAATCCTCGTCAGTGATGCTCTTCAATGCCATCTGTGCAGGCAAAAAGTGGGTCATCATCGCAGCGGTGTTGTCCAGTGCGATGTAGAGGTCTTTGTTGTTGTCGCGGTAAGGTGCCCAATAGTCCTTGTCCGTAGGATTGTAGGTGGTCGGCATGTCTTCGGGCAGGAGGTGGGGGACAGAGTCCAACACCGTTCCAGCCGTGTTGCGGCGCAGGCACTGTCCTTTCACGGGCGTGTCGTTCGTGCCGTTACCAGCCTGCATGCTCGACATCATCTCCAGCAGATAGGCATTGTTAATCATGGCGTTGTTCAGCAGGAGCTTTTTCTGACTGAGGGTCAGTTCCGCATAGCTGTGAACACCCCATGGATTCTCTTGATAGAAGGTTGTGAAAGCGTCGTCGTCGGCCACAAAGAGTGTCTTGGAGCCTGTGCGCGCTAACACCTCCTTATAGCCAAGGTCGTTGATGAGCTTGACGAAGTTGGTGTAATTGCCTTTGCTGTCAAGATACTCGTAGATGCTGGAACCGAGCCATGAGGGATTACCATCGTCCCACATGTAGTCGTCCTTACACGAGTAAGTCGAACCGCATACGGCAAATAGGAAGAATGCTTTGGCGGCATACCGTCCTAATTTACAAAAGCGTTTGTCCATAAAGGTTTGATATTGTTTTTAGTTTTAGTTTGTCTTGTTCCTTATTATATATGTATATTAGAGGAATGTCAATAGGTTAGTGGTATGCTGTTGCCTACCTGTAGCCAGCTTACAAATATAGCGTAACTTTAGGAAATGCTCATGCTGAATGCTCTCCATTAGTTCTATTTTTAACATGATTTAACTATAATGATGTTAAATTATGTCGAATTTGGTTAAATGTTCTTTTAAGATGACAGATATTCGATGAATGTAGCATGGAGTTGACAGCGCATCTTGTACCCTTTCTTTTGCCATAGATTCTCCCCCTTCGAGTCTGCTTCTTGAACACGCAGAGGTCACGGAAAGACTCCCCTTAAAATACCCTCTAAATCGGAGTCGGGGAGATCGACCAATCGGAGTCCCCGACTCCGACCGACCGATGTCCCCGACTCCGATTTAGAGGCTGTGAAACCGCCTTGCAAACCGAAACACTTGTGCCTTGTCTGATGTGCATACAACGCAGAAGAGCCACGTCATATTGCTGACGTGGCTCTTCCTGTGGTTTGAGGGTGGCTGCTGCCACCTTGTATGTGTGTCTTACTTGACTAAGATCTTGGCGGATAGTTCATTCGCTTTCACTACATAGATGCCTGTTGGCAGTGTGCTGTTGGTTGCGACTTTCTTGCCAGCTACGGTATAAATATCAAAAGATGAAACGCCGTCAACATAGATGCGCCCATCCACCACGCGTGGTGTCAGCTTTCCTGGGGCTTGCTGGTCTGGGCGGATAGTGTTGATGGCTGTAGGGACGGAGCCGCCTTCCTTGTAGTTGGCAACCGCAACCCAACCCAGACGGTCGAAGTATGCCTCATCAGCTGTTCCCGTTGTGATGGTTTTCCCATCTACGGTCAGGTTGTGGTCCAGTATTCTCTTGATTTTCACTCCGTTTGTCCATGTCGTGCCATCTTCTCCCTTGGTCGTCACGTCTGTGCGTCTGAGCATGCAGATGGTGGGAAAGTTGTTGGTTTGCAAGCCTGTCAAAATGGTGGGTTGGTACAGATTGAGCTGTTCCTGTGTTGTGCCTTCCACTTCGTCATAACGCTCTACACGAAAGGTGTTCTCGTAGAAACTGGCTCCATGAATGGCGTTGTCCGTGCCATGTCCTGCTGCAATGATGATGTCGTTTTCTGTGTCAACCATGCCAATGCCAGGCGTGATGGCAAGATAAGAGACGTTTTGTGCTCCTTTCACTTGTCGGCCTGACGCATCTTCTGAATAGACGATGAACTTGAACCCCGTGTTGGTCACGTCGAAGACACGAGCACCCAATGCTGTAACAGGGTTGGCTGTTGTATAGCTCGGGTTCTTGAGTTCCACCAGCACGACGGGAGTGACACCCTCGGGAAAAGCCTGCTGGAAAGTCACTTCGGTAATGTCTGTCCATAGGTTGTCGGTGGTGGAAGTCTTTGATTTCACCATCGCCACCTCGCAATCCAGTTCGCCGTATTTGTAATTACCGGGCTGTATGGCAAGAAACGGGATTTCTTCGTTCTTGGCGAGGTCGGTCTTGCTGGTTTGCCAAGGCATGGGCTTGTAGGTGAACTTCTGTGCGCTGCTGGTCTTCGCGGTCACGTTGCCCGCATAGAATGTATTGTTTTTGTTGGTCATGCTGCCCATGAACACACAGGGGGTGGCAGACAGCGTTGTGGAATAGAGCACAGAGATTTCGTCTGTGTTGGCGATAGTCAGACGACCATGCTGAATCTCGTTCGTGCCTTGTGCAGGTGCAACGTCAGCAGTGACTTCTTCTGAGTAACGCTGTTTCTTGTCTGTGTCGTAGTCGCAGATTCTGTACAGGATGGCACCTGAGAGACCACTAACATCGTCTGTCATTGTTACCGCTCCACAGTCCTTCATGCCGAGGTTTTGGATGGTGACATACTTGCCGCCTGGCTCCTTGCGCTGCACACAGATGGAGTCAGTTTGCTTCGTGTTGTTGTGTGTCCAGTTGAGGGTGACAAGCTTCTTGCTGGCGTTGTAGGTGAGTGCGATACCTGTTGGGGCTTTGTGATTCCATGGCATGAAGTATTCGTTGCCGTCGGTGTAGGCAAAGCCCGAAGTGTAGGTTGACAATACTTTGGCGGCATCGGTTGGCTTGCCGTTGGTCCAAATCTCGCGTTTGCCTTCCACGGCGTTGTAAACAGCGAGACGTTCCAGCCAACTGTTCTCTGCCTTGTCTGCCCGCACAAGCACATCCTTCATCCATACGCCATTTTTGTGCTGGTCGTTTCCTGAGCCCCAGTTGTACCAACCTTCTGAATCTGTGCTAAAACCACCTTCACCTGTCCAGTTGGCACCGTTGTTCCACTCCGTCACCCATACGGGGAGGCCTGTTGCGTTATAGAGCGACCAAAGGCGGTCGATACATCCTTGGGGACTTTGTCCGCCTATGTAATAGTGGGTAGCCACAAAATCGACACGGATGTTGTTCTGGCGGCACCAGTTTACATAGTCGCTAACCCAGCCTGTGTTCGGGTTGCAGCAAGCGAAAGTTCCGATGCGTTTGCCGCTGTAAAGGAACTTGTCTGCCACGTTGACGAGAGGGTAATCGCCATGCTTCTCGCGTGCATTCTCGGGAATGTTGAGCACATAGGTATATACCTCGTTGCCGCCAGATGTATTATCAGGTTCGTTCTGCCCAAGGACATGGGTACAGGTGTTGTCAGAGGCATTGATGTTATCCCATGATTCCCATGCGCCTTTGTAGCCATTGCCGTTGGATTGCCCTGACTCGTGGTGGCGTTGTGGTACGTATTCGGCATCTTTTCGGCTGCTTCTGCCTGCCCCCCAATCGTAGTACCATGAGGAGTTGGTGAGTGCCATGAGTTCATCGTCGCGCGCATCGCCCATGCCGAGCTTGGTAGGCCATTGCCAGCGGAAGATGCGGAAGAAACCGAGCTTGCCAGCCAACTCTTTGGGGAGTGTGATGGTTCGGTCTTGGCTGTTGGCGATGTAGCAGTGGCTGTATCCTGTGCCTGCGGCATCATTGGCGACGGTACACATATAGCCACGTTTCAATGTGAAGGCGCGTGCCTTGTCAATCCATGGTCCTGTTACATATCGGTTGGTGCCGTTGTAGCTGGCAATCTCTTCTGTACAGGCATCATCGCTGTACATGGTGACAGGGTAGAATGGAGTGCCATCTGCATTCTTGTTGTCGCTGTGTGCAAACACAATCGCGCCAGCGCGGTAGATGCTGACACGGCAGTTGTTCCCATCGGTCAATGCCACACCATTGCAAGTGATGTATTGCAGATAGGTCGATACGACGGTCGAAGGTCGTACTTTCTCGAACACTACAGCTGCATTGGGATTCTTGATGTCAATACTTGCCATGGTGGCAAAAGGCTCTGCACTCGTGATGGTGTAATCGACTGCTTCTGTCAATTCTACGGTGCCCGCCACCTGTTCCACTTTCTGAACAGGATTTTGTGCATTGGCTGTCAGCCCCAAGGCTATCAGCCATGCCATCGTTAGTTGTTTTAGTCTCATGATTTGCATAGGTTTGGTCTTGTACTATTATATATATGTAGCGTTATTGTGCAGTGTAGAAGTCGGTGATGCGGATGATAGCACGAGTACACACGGGGCAGAAATCTTCCACTTCGTTGATTTTCATGCGGCACTCCTGCGCAGGGCGGTAACATCCTTTGCTCTGGTATCCGGCACCTTCAAACACACCAACCGTTTGGGTGCAGCGGTTGAGTGCTGCCATCGCCTTGGTGTCCGTCTTGTCTATTTTCTTGAAATCAGGCACTTTGGGGTCGAGTGGCGTGGGGATGGGTTGCTTCTTTGGCATCAGGTCTGCCCATTTCGCGTTAAAGTCTTTCAGCGTGGTGATGTTTGGCTCCCATGGCTCTGTGTCAGCAGGATACCACTCAGAGTCCATGTCGTCGTAAGCGTATTCGTCGGCAAGACCTGCATAGCTGTGCCCGAACTCATGCACGAAGACTTCTTTGAAAGTGGGGTGGTCGCTGGTGGAGCAGGTCACTTGGTTGTAGATGCCGCCACCGCCGTAGGTGTCGCTGTTGACCAGCACCATGATGTGCTCAAACGGTACGCCCGAAAGGAGGTCGTAGATGCGGTGCATGTCCTGCGACATGAGGTAACGGTCGGTGTAGAAGGTGTCGTAATGGCTGCCAGCAGGGGTGGTGTGCCACACGCCTTGATGCGGTACAGTAGGACCAGCCTCTCTTGATGGCGCGGCTACAGCCACGACGTTGAAGCGGTTCTTGAGCGACTTGAATGGTTCCCATGCGAACAGGGCATCGACAGCCCTTTCACTATCGTGGTAGAACTTACCCATCTGTGCCTCTGTGTATCCTTCAGCCACGATGGCTAAGTCAATGCAGTTCGTGACATCTACGCCTTGGAAAGGGTTGTAAGCCGATGCGGTGAAATTACGACCTTTGCCATTGCGAGGCTCATCCTTGCTCGTGGCGGCTGGAGTGCTGGATTCCGTTGCCATTCCTTTCCAAACATAGTAGAAAGGAATGCCGTTGTCACCAATCTTGCGGATGAGTATGTCCTTGGGATCCACCGTGTGAGTCATCTCGGTGGTGACTACCTGATGGTTGTTGGTCAGCGTGATGGTCACGTCGATGGGGTTCTTGGGGAAGGGGATGTTATAGGAGGTCTCGAAGGCTTTATCCACCTTCTTGGCTTCTTCATATTGCAACCACTCTTGGAACAAGGTGGAGAATGTCCACACATAAATTACCTGTTGTGTAGCATGGTCTCTGACGGTCAGTTGCCCGTTGCCGTTCAGGAACTTCTCTGCCAGTCGGCTCTTTCTTCCTGCCCATCTGTCCTGTTTTTTCAGTTCTTGGAGATAGATGTGCTGTTCTTGGTAGTTTCCTGCAAAGACATAATCCAATCTCAGCGTTGCGTCTTCAAAGTAGTCTTCAAAACGCTGTGCTGAAACATTCTGTACGAGCAAGAGGAGGCTGGCAATGAGGGTAGTGATTCTCAACGTTTGTCTTTTCATCGTTTGTTATAAGGTTATAGTTTATACATCATTAGTAACTTGGGGCGAAGATACGAAAAAAAAGTGAAATGGAAGACACTTTGATGTTTTTTCTTCCACTTCACCTGCAAATTAGTGCTTTTTGTATAGCTTGTCTTGCAAAAATTGCCCCGTGTGGCTATATGCACATTGTGCCACCGCCTTTGGTGTGCCCTCCACCATCACATTGCCACCCGCTTGTCCGCCTTCGGGACCAAGGTCGATGATGTGGTCTGCACACTTGATGATATCCATATTATGCTCAATGATGAGGATGGTATGTCCACGGGCGATGAGGGCATTGAAGGCATCCAACAGCTTGTGGATGTCGTGGAAATGCAATCCTGTGGTCGGTTCGTCGAAGATGAACAGGGTCGGTTCCGACTTCTCTTGGCTCAGGTAGGAAGCCAGCTTAATTCGCTGGTTTTCACCGCCAGAAAGGGTGGAAGAGGTCTGCCCGAGCTTGATGTAGCCGAGACCGACATCTTGCAATGGCTTCAACTTCCCTACAATCTTCGTCTGTTTGTGCTGGGTGAAAAACTCCACCGCCTGATTGATGGTCATGTTCAGCATGTCGTTGGCGTTCATCCCTTGGTAGGTCACTTCCAAAATGTCGCTCTTGAACCGCTTTCCGTGACACGCCTCGCACTCCAGCACAAGGTCGTTCATGAATTGCATCTCGACCGTGATAGTACCTTCGCCCTTACATTCCTCGCAGCGTCCTCCTTCGGCATTGAAAGAGAAGTAGGCTGGTGTGTAGCCCATTTGTTTGGACAGTTGCTGGGTAGCCAGCAGTTTGCGTATCTCGTCCCAAGCCCCGATGTAGGTGACAGGATTGGAACGTGACGATGTGCCGATAGGGTTCTGATTGACGAAATCGACGTGCTTCACCATCGCCATGTCGCCCTCCAACTTGGTGAAGAGTCCTGGCTTGTCAGCACTTTCGCCTAAATAGCGTTTCATCGCCAAATAGAGGATGTCGCGTACAAGTGTGGATTTGCCACTGCCCGAAACGCCTGTTACGCAGGTCATTACGTTGAGTGGAAACTTGACATCAATGCCTTTCAGATTGTTGGCGCGAGCGTTCTTTACGCAGATGTAGTTGTTCCACGGGCGACGGCTTTCAGGGATGGGTATTTGTTCTGTGCCCGTGAGATAGTCGAGGGTATGGGAATGGGTGGGCTCTTTGGATTTCCCAGACTTTCCTTCGCCTTTGGGAGGAGGACCAGCGTACATAATTTGTCCGCCCAAGCGACCTGCGTCGGGACCGATGTCGATAATGTAATCAGCGGCACGCATGATTTCTTCGTCGTGCTCCACCACAATGACGGTGTTGCCCAGTCGCTGGAGGGCGCGGAGCACGTGAATCAGGCGTTGGGTGTCGCAAGAGTGGAGACCGATGCTTGGCTCATCCAAAATGTACATGCTGCCCACCAATGACGAGCCAAGGCTGGTTGCCAGATTGATGCGCTGGCTCTCACCGCCTGAGAGTGAGTTGCTTAGACGCGAGAGGGTAAGGTAGCTCAACCCCACATCGTTCAGGAATTGCAGGCGGCTTTTTATTTCCACCAGCAGCCGTTTGGCGATTTGGACATCGTGTGCCGACACCTTCAATGTGCGGAAGAACTCGTTGAGTTCGCTGATGG
>CAMWJL010000014.1 GCA_947174565.1 uncultured Prevotellaceae bacterium
CGTCATAGTGGTTCAAGCTATGGCGAACGGGAGAAACCTCACTATAGTTGATGACGCTTATCAGTTCATGGGGGTCGGACTGCCCCACCCAAGAACTGTAATCTGACGGCTTGTTTATTTTCAGAATCTTGCTCATATTCACCGATAGAGGATTGATTTACGATTGCAAATTTACTAATTCCACGCTAAAAGAGGTCGTCCGGGAGGCACAATCGTAGAAATTGGTACACTCTCAGTGATATTTGCCGTGCCCATTTCTGATTATTGAGATAACTTTGCAACACGATTTTTATAACAACTCCTATTTCCCAAACAGTATGAAAAGACAGCTATTTTTAATGCTAACGATCCTGTTGACCGCAGTTTCAACAAACGCTAAGACCCTCGTAGTGTATTACAGTTATACCAACAACATCCATCAAGTCGTTTCTGCCCTGACAAGCCAGATTGATGCGGATGTGATACGGATAGAACCTGCTGAGAAGGGGCTGAACTATGCCGCGAACAACTACGCAATCGGCAGTGCCCAAATCTCGGCAATACGCAAGAATCCTAATGACGCATCGTCCTATCCTACAATTGACCCCGTAGAGGTAAACCTCGCAGATTATGACTGCATCATCATCGGTGCTCCCCTGTGGTGGAGCAACATGGCAGCCCCCTTGCAGACATTCCTGTTCCGCAACGGAGCGGCAATGGCTGGCAAACACATCGGGCTTATTGTTTCCAGTGCAAGCAGCGGCATTAGCGGAGTGGAAAGCGATGCAAGACGGCTTATCCCGAATGGCGACTTCTTCCCATCTTCTCTTTGGATTCGCAGCTCGCAGACAGCGAACAGTGCAACGCTCATCCGTCAATGGCTGAAAGAGATTGACTATGAAACGACGGGGAACATAGAAGGTGTCAAAACCGACAAACGACTGACAACCAACGCCATTTATTCCATTTCAGGCAGTCTAATCGGCAGCAGAATGTCCTCCACAGACAAACTGAACAAAGGCATTTATATCATCAACGGGACAAAGACCTACAAGAGCAACTAAACCATAGCCCCACGAATGGAATATGAGAAGAATACACCTATTCCTAACAATCATCATCTCTGTACTTACGATGAATGCACAAAAGAACATCCCTGTAATAGATGTCCATTCCCATATCGTCACGGAGGATTATATTGAGTATCTTGGCAGTCACGACGCTCTTATGGAAGACGGATATCCGTTGCCGTCATGGGACGAGAAGTCACACATCGCTTTCATGGACAAGGCTGGAATAGCCCGTAGTGTCCTCACCCTGTCTTCTCCCCAACCATGGTTTGGCGACGTGAAGGAGAGCAGCAGAATCATTCGGTCGGTCAATGAAAAGATGGCGGACGTTAAACGCAGAAATCCCGACAGGTTTTGGTGGTGCGCCGCCTTGCCCCAACCCGATGTGGAGGCTTCAATAGAAGAGGCTATATACGCGCTCGACTCTCTTGATGCCGACGGTATAAAGTTGGCAACAAGTGTAGAGGGAAAGTATCTCGGAGACCCCACCTTCGACCTTCTCATGCAAGTGCTTGATGAACGAAAAGCCGTCGTTATCCTGCATCCCGTCAAGCCGTCGCCAATCAATGAAAGCGTATTTACAGGAGGACCTATATTTATATATGAATATCCGGCAGAAACGACACGGGCTGTGCTCAACATGGTCGCCCACAATGTCATGACACGCTATCCGAACATAAAAGTGGTCGTCCCCCATGCAGGTTCTTTCATGCCCTACGCCGTTCCACGCCTCAAAGGCGGCTATCCGCTTCTGCTTCAACAGAAACTGACCAATCAGATTGACATCGACGGCAACCTCTCCAAACTTTACTATGACCTCGCAGGCGGTCCTTCGCTACAAGCCATCAAGATGTTACTCACCATCACCACTCCCGACCATCTGCTCTACGGCTCGGACTATCCTTTTGTGCCGACACCCGTTCTTGAAACCATAATCGGTAGAATAAAAAACGAACTATCCGCAGATGCTGAAATTGGCAAAGATGTAGAGAACATATTCAGCACGAATGCACTAAAATTGTTCTCCAAACAACCCAAAGAACATCAACAAGAATCCATGTGTGAGAAACTACCGATGCAGGAGGACGGCATTGTCCGCCTGTCCAAAATAAAGGTGCATCCCGAATATCTTGACGAATACATGAAGTTCGCTGTAGAGGTCGGAACTATCTCATTACAGACAGAACCAGGAGTATTGACAATGTATGCCGTGGCCGACAAAGAGAATCCATGTCATATCACCATACTGGAAACCTATGCCAATCAAGAATCCTACAAGAAGCACATTGCATCAGAGCATTTCCAAAAATACAAGCAAGGGACACTGCACATGGTTGACTCCCTCTCTCTCGACGATGTACTTCCGCTTAATCCTAATAATACAATAATCAATCATATACAAAAGTGACTAATACTTTAATTCATTACGCATGAGAAAAACTGCTTATTTTTGTATGGTCGTCACATCCATCGGATTGTGGATGGGATGTGCCCACAACACCGAAAAGGTAGCCGTAACATTGAATGTCGCCGAAAAAGGAGCACCTGTATCACCTTCCATGTACGGTGTGTTTTTTGAAGAGATTAACCATGCTGGTGACGGCGGACTTTATGCAGAACTGGTACAAAACAGAAGTTTTGAGGAGAAAGAGATGCCAGAAGGATATTCTGTGGAACACGGACATCTGAAACCCGCCCCTGTAAAGCACCACCAAAGCGGACAAGTGAATAACGGGGCCAGTTTTCTTTGGAACAACGACCCTGTCCGTGCATGGAGCTTGCTTCCTGAAGATGAGACTATTGCCCAAATGTGCCTAACCAAGGAACGTCCCATGTTTGAGACTGCACCCAACAACCTGGAAGTAACGATACGAAAAGCTGATGAACCCGTACAGCTGATAAACGAAGGGTATTGGGGCATGAATATAGAACAAGGCAAAAAATACACATTGCGCACCATTATCCGCAAGGCATCAGACTATACAGGAACCATTACCGCCAAACTACTGAGCACGGACGGGACGGTGATAGGACAGACAAGCATAGATATGGCTACGGACGGTACATGGAACGACCGCACAACTGTCATCAAGCCTACGGCGTCTGACCCCAAGGCTCGTCTGGCATTGGAGTTCGATGCCACAGGAAAGATATGGCTGGACTATGTGTCGCTATTCCCACCTACATTCAACAATAGGGAAAACGGCATGCGTCCCGATGTGGCACAGTGTCTGGCTGAATTGAAACCTGCTTTCTTCCGCTGGCCGGGCGGCTGTGTGGTGGAGGGTATATCATTGGCAAACCGCTTTGAATGGAAAAAGACATTGGGAGACCCTGCTGCACGCCCAGGCGAATACAGCACCTGGGGATACCGCTACTCTTATGGTATGGGCTACCATGAAACGTTACAATACTGCGAAGACATCGGTGCTAAAATGATGTTTGTCTGTAACGTAGGATTAGCATGCCAGTTGCGTATGGGTGATGCCAGTGCTGATAGTGAAATTCCATTTTATCTGGATGACTGCATGGACGCTATCGAATATGCCATCGGAGGTACGGATACGGAATGGGGTGCATTGCGTGCAAAGAACGGACATGCCGAGCCATTTCCCCTGCAATATGTGGAAATCGGCAACGAGAATTGGGGCGCAGAGTACGACCGCCGCTTTGACATTTTCTACAAGGCTATCAAAGAAAAATATCCCCAACTGACGCTTATCTATGACGATATGAGCGGATTGCGTGAAGAGAACCGTGGAATTGAGAAAACCGACATGATAGACCCACACTGGTATGTAACTCCAGATTTCTTCTATCGCAACACCACAATGTTCGACACCAAGCAACGGGGCAAATGGAATGTCTATGTAGGTGAATATGCCTGCAACCAGGGCGTAGGAGGCGGCAATATGAATGCAGCACTATCCGAAGCAGCCTTCATTTCGGGCATGGAGCGCAATGGCGATTTGGTGACCATGACCTCTTATGCTCCCCTTTTTGAGAATGTCCACAACCGAGAATGGTCCACCAATCTCATTTGGATTGACACAGACAAAGTGATGGGGCGCACGTCCTACTATGTACAAAAAATGTATTCCGAGAATCGCCCAACCTACAACATTGCTTCCAGTGTTTCTACACTCAGCCACGATAGTTTAGAATATAACCATGGTAGCATCGGACTGGGGGTATGGGACACAGAAGCGGATTACAAAGACATCCGAATCACGGAGAACGGAAAAACTTCGACCTTACCCGACATACAAAAAGCGACCGAAGTGTTGTCGAAACTCTATGAAAACACGTATGGGAACAACTATACAATGGAACTGAAGGCACGCAAGAATCGGGGGAGCGAAGGTTTTCTTATCTACTTCGGTATGAGCAAAGACGGCAAACTGGGCTATCGTTTCAATATCGGAGGATGGGGCAACCACACAACAGCCCTGCAACAGCTTTCTGCCCAAGGAGACCAAGTTATCAGTCGGAATATCTCGCACCACATTGAAACTGGCCGTTGGTATGATATACGAATCGAAATCACCCCTCATAAAGCCAAGTTATATGTGGACAACCAACTTGTTTTGTCTAACGAGCTACAGCCCTTACCTCAGAAGTTCCTCGCATCGGGATATGACGAGAATACAGGTGAAGTTATCATCAAATTTGTCAATTCAGCCAATACAGACCAGGTTATAGACTTTACTCTTGACGGTGTGACTCACGTCGCATCCGACGGACAAGCCATCATCCTACAGGCCGATGATTTGAATGACGAAAACTCGATGGACAATCCGCAAAAGATTGTCCCCGTTGAAAAGGATTTCAATCGCTTTGGCAAAACGTTTTCCTACAAATTCCCTAAATACTCTTTCACGATTCTACGTCTGAAAGCGAAATAACCATAAATCAAAAAACAGAGGCTGTGCCGAAATTGGCACAGCCTCATACTAACTCACAATATATATATAATATATAATGAATACAAAAAGATTCCCCTTACTCCTTTTTATTCTCATCCAAAGCTTCTGTGGGATAAAAGCCGCATCTTCTCAGAAAGACTATAGCCATGTGAGAGGTGTATGCCATATCGGATGGATGAATGATGAAACAACCGTTCGGAAAGAACTGGGATATGCCAAGCGTCTGAATCTGAACAACACCCGCATTTGGTTGCCTCTGGATCAATATAAAAAAGCACCTGATTCTTTTGTAAAGAAACTGAAGAGTTATGTGCGGATTGCTCACGAAATGGGCTTTGGAGTGATGCCAATCTTATGGAACGGCAATGGACTGAATCCTGCCATTTTGGAAGAGGACTACCACGAGGAGGCTGATAAATACGTGACCCATATTGTAAACGCATTGAAAGATGAACCAGGTCTGTTCATTTGGGACATCATGAACGAACCGACATGTAACGACTACCACAATCAGGCACCGAATGAAGAGGAAAGGATTACGCGACGAAAAAAGATATTCGATTTCGTAAGAAGGAACTGCAAGCTGGTACGTCAACTCGCCCCCAAAAATGCCATCACCGTGGGCACTACCCTGTCGATGAATTTGGAAGAGGCTTCCGCCGACCTGGTTGACGTGCTGTCGTTCCACGATTATTCAACCACAACGGCAGGAATGGAACGCAGCTATGAAATTGCCGAAAAAGTAGCGGAAAAATACAAAAAGCCTATGCTAAACAGCGAAACGGGATGTATGGGGCGCGCCAATCCGTATGACCTGGCAATACAGACCTGTGAAAAACACGGAGCAGGCTGGTATCTGTTTGAATTGATGATTAGCGGTTACTGGAGCGACATCCACGGAATTTTCTATCCTGACGGTACGATACGCGACCCCTCAATCGTAGCAGCCATCATGGGATGCTTCCGCAACCGCGATGCAAACACGATGATAAAGGAACGCCCCAACAAAGAAGGATATGCCCAATGGGCTGTACGTCAGGTGGAAGAAGCATTGAAAGAAGAAACCACCATGTTTAACCATCGCAGGGCATCGACAGACCGCATCTTGGAAGCAGCTGAATTTTGTGCCAATCTGCTCGAATCATCACAAATGATACCCATGCACGACCTTCCTACCGCACAAATCGCGGCATGGAGAAAACAGCCTACGAACGAAAGAGACGAACAGGCTATACGCCGATTTGCCTATGACTTGGCACAGAAACTGAAATCATACTGTCAACTTTTTTAATCATCAAACATTTATTCATACACTGCTTATACAAAGCCATATTCCAACAACAATCAAAACATCTGCCCTACTCCGCATTTCCTTCATTGGATGGATAAACAGCATAGGAACAATTAGGACAGTTCCGATTATTCCAATGTAAGAACCACAGGACCGAGGAGACCAGATGGCAGCAGCGGCGAGTCTGCGGTGAAGAACTTGAAGCAACCTACGGTCTTACGACCTTGCGAGAGACGTGGAGTACCGTTGCGCAGCCAGTCGGGGATAGTTTTCATGAAACGTCCTGCAACAGGACTGCCTGGCACATATCCATAGATGAGCGGTTCTGACCACTCTATGTCATCAGGTTCTTGCTCGTCACCGATCATGCGGTTGGGCCACAGATTGGTCACGTCTATCTCGACACGGTTGTCCCCTTGGTGCAATGCAGATGTGATGTCAAGCAGAAAAGGGGCTTTCCACATCACGGGGAAGGCTCTGCCATTGACACGCACAGAGGCCATGTTCTTCACGTCGCCAAGATTCAGCACAGCACGCCGCCCGTTCAGTTGGCTCTTCTTCAACTTGATTGTCCGTGTGTAAGTAGCTGTACCTGAGAAAAACCGAAGCTCAGGCATGACCGATGTTGTCCAGTCGAAAAGCGTGTCAACAGCAATGGTACACGGACCGTCTGATGATATCGGTACGGAAATGTGCCAACCATCGGTAAGCGGTATGGCAACGGAAGGTGTGTCACTGCATTGTGCGAGCAAAGCGGCTTCGATGCTAACACCCTGTTCCGTATCCTGTTGACTATTGCTTATGATGAGAAAACGAGAGCCGTTGGGTTCTATGACCAACTCTGTGCTGTCCTTCAGTGGCAGCGTGTTCATCGTGACAGAATACGGATTCCACAGTTCTACCGCCCTATTGCCTGCCAATGCAGCAAGATGGAGCGTGTCGGTCACAGTGACGTTTGTCGGGTTGCATACGAAAATGATGTCGTTGTCACCGTCAATACGATGGTAAGTCATGAAACGGTTGCTTATCTTCTGTTGGTCTTTAGCAGGCACACCACGTTGCAACAGCGACTGACAGCGCGCCATGTAGCCAAACAGCGCACGTGCGCCACCAGCCTTCCACCATGTCTGCGTGGGCACAAATTGCGTACCCCAAATGCCGAACGACATCCCAGGCTCTACCCCCATCCACGGATTGACAGCCCCAGCATGCAGCATCATGCGGTTCACACCCGTGCAGTACGCTCGGTCACATATCGGTTTGAGCGACTGCGGGTCGTCCTTCCACGCATGCAGCGGATAGCACGTGAAAGCCTCAGCCACCAGCATGCTGCGCTGCGTGTTGCGTATGGCCTTCTCGTGGTTGCCCATGTCTTTCCACCCCCACGTCTTCGGCTCCACCCAAAACTCTGTGGCAATGATAGCTTCGGGCGCATTCTTCAGTATCTTGTACAGGTCAATCACACGAAACGGTCGCTGATGCCCCGTGCCATAAGGCTCAATCATCAGCTTCAATCCAGGTGTCTGCCCAGCAAGTTCGGACATATACCCGTAATAATTCTCGGCAAACAACGATGTCACCACGTCGCCCAAGTCCTTCATAAACAGCACACTCCTCTCCTTGCTATCCACCACCACTCTGCCCACCATGTGTGGCAGATAAGGCGTGATGTCATATCCCTTGCGCTTCCTGAACTCCTCTGGCAGCACCACGCTCCAGTCCTGTCCGCCAGCCTCATAGCTGTCTATCTCGATGCGAGTGAACGACCGCCCAGCCAATTCTCCAGCAATGTCGAGCAGCATCTGCGGATACCCACTCCAAAAGTGACGCACAGCCTCACGGCTCATCTTGTCACACTCCAGCCCCTGCCCCGTCTCTGGTGCCTGCGCTTCGTTCGTTTTCCCGTTGGTGGTGTGACCGAAGCGGAGTATCACGGGATGGCTCTTCATTGTCCTATACATGCCCCGTGGAATGTTCAGCATGCCGTCAGCATCCATCCATTGCGTCACGTCTATGATGTCATCCTTGCTTACGATAGAATCGTCAGGCATTGCCAACACGGCAATGTCTTCATAATAGTTGTACTTAGCATCCACTTCGGGACGGGGCAACACGATGCCACGCCGTTCGGTGCCATCAATCCTAACTTCCGAATACACCAGCTTCTGCATCGAATATTCAGGCGTCACATTCCCGTATGCACTCGACGACCACCCAGGGCAGTTGTGTGTGCCAAAACTCAACCCCAACCTGTCGCACTCCTCCATAGCCCACCGCATCATCGCTTTCCACTTGTCGCTGCCGATGGCGCATGTCGAGTCACCAACGAGGCTCTGCTGCTTGCCACCTATCTGAAAATTCTGCACGCCAGCCAACCCAGCCGCCTTAAACGCCTCAAGGTCTTTCGTGATTGCCTCCTTCGTCACCAGTCCGTCCATCCACTGCCAAATGATGATTGAACGGTTTTCGTCCGTCGGATTCATGAACCCATCCTTGTAAGATGTCTGAGCCTTTGCCGACACGCCTACACCGATAGCGATGACCGCAGCCCAAAAGTATTGTTTGATGCTATACATATATAATAATGTGTCACAACCATATTCCGCATGCAGATGATTCCTACCTGCCTTATTGATGCTCAGACGACAAAATGCCCACCAGTTTCTCGTAGCTCATACCATCGAAGCCATCAAGCACATAGTCGCACTTCCCTTGCAGTTCTTCCCTCGTGTGGCAAGAAGCAAGCCCGATGGTGAAGATGCCCGACGACATACCTGCTTGCAAACCCGTATAAGCATCCTCAAACACCACACACTCGTCAATGTCCGCCTCAAACGTCCGCGCCCCTAACAGATAGCAGTCGGGCGCAGGCTTCGAGGCCGTGAAATCCTCCGCCGTAAGCACTTTGTCGAAAAGGCTGTCAAACTGTGGAATCTGACGCCTCACACTTTCCATCTTGGGAACATTAGAACTTGTCACCACGGCACACTTCACCCCATTCCGCTTCAAGTCCTCCAGCATCGCCAACGCCCCAGGGTAGAAATCATAGCGCATCTGTGCCTCCCAAGCATTCAGACCAGCCGTAATCTCCGCCTGCCATTGAGGGTCAGGGAAATACGTGTCGAAAATCTGCGTGAGCGTAGTGCCCTTGATGAGAAACTCCAGCTTTGGCACATCGGGACGGTACTTCCGTGCCATCGCTCCCCAAAAGACCGTGTACTGTTCCTCCGTATCGACCAGCGTACCGTCCAAATCAAAGAGTGCCACCTTCAACCGCCTGCGTCGAGGCACATTCCTGTCGCCCTTCACAAACAACTCGCCCCAAGGCATAGCCGTCTTCTCATTCTCAATGTCCTCATTCCTTTTCGTCCAAAAAGTTGCCATAATGATGAAATTTTGCCACAAAGATATAGAAAACTTAGGAGTTAAGCATTTTTCATCCTCAAGAAAAACTAAAAAAGCACTTCTATTTTTTGCATTGTCTAAAATTTGCACTACCTTTGCAGTCGATTTCAGGGAATCAATCAAACGATTCACCAAAATCGGATTCGGGAAGTAGCGCAGTTGGTTAGCGTACACGTCTGGGGGGCGTGTGGTCGCCAGTTCGAGTCTGGTCTTCCCGACTTTATCGGAACAGGCGTGGTGTTTTCAATACACCACGCCTGTTTTTGTTGAATCCCCATCCTGTACCACTCCATCATCCCACCCCAAGCTTTTGCCGACAGAAAAGAAGAGGAAAAACTGGCACAAAAGTGTCCCTGCGCATGGAGCACAAAAAGAGCCTCCAAATCGGAGTCCCCGACTCCGACCGACCGATGTCCCCGACTCCGATTGGTCGGAGTCGGGGACATCGATTTAGAGGGGTTTTATACGGGGTGAAACGCAAGGAGCAAGAGACACAAACTGAACACCCTCTATTCGGAACAGAACAAGCCCCAACAAAGCATGATGTTTTGTTGGGGCTTGTCTCGAATCAGGACACGATATACAGAAATGGAATGGAAATCACATCATAAAAAATAAGAGGAGAATCATCGATTCTCCTCTTTCAAGTGATTCGCTTGGGGCTCGAACCCAAGACCCCAACATTAAAAGTGTTGTGCTCTACCGACTGAGCTAGCGAATCAACCTAATAGGCTTGCAGCCCTTGATTCTCTCAGATACCTCTCGACGAGATTTTATCACATAGAATCACCATCTTGCTGTAAGCGAGTGCAAAGGTAGTACAAATTTTAGACACTACAAAAATAAACGAGCCTTTTTTTATGTTTATGATTAAAATGCAGCCTCGGATACGGCATAAAGGCAGGGCTATTCGTCTTCTGCGGCGAGGGAAAGAGAGTCTTCTTCGTCGTAATGATAGCTGATTTTTGCCCCACGGTTTTGGAGGGCGATGAAGTTGAGGGTGCGGAGCAAGCCTTGCAAGGTGCGTTCACGCTCTTTGGGCTTGAGTTGACATTCCCAAATTTCGACGGTGTGCCAACCTTTGTGTTTGAGGGCGAGGCGATTTTCTTGGTCGCGCTGCTTGTTGCGCTGGATTTTGTTTGTCCAAAACTCAACGTGTGTTTGGGGGAGTTTGTAGATGGAACACTCTTCGTGTCCATGCCAAAAACAGCCGTTGATGAAGATGCAGGTGCGGAGTCCCACGATGGTGATGTCGGGTGTGCCTGGCAGCGTCTTGACATGGATGCGGTAACGAAAGCCATGACTGAACAGGAAACGGCGCACGAGCATCTCGGGTCGTGTGTTCTTCGACCTGATTCGGCGCATGCAGTTGCTGCGCTGTTCGGGTGTCATCTTGTCCATGCTTACTGCTGTGGGGTGTTTTCTTGGCTGTTTTCTTCCAACACATAGCGTTTGTAGTAGGAGACGAGCAAGGTGGTGAGCGGAAGGGCGATGATGAGACCAATGAAACCGAGCAGGCTGCCCCAGACGGAGAGGGACAGGAGGATGACGGCTGCGTTGAGACCTGTGACTTTACCCATGATGCGGGGTGTGAGTATCCAGTCTTGAATGGCTTGCACCACACAAAATACGATGAGGGCGGACAGGATGATTCCCCAGAAGCTGTCTCCTGTGTCGTGGGCTTTCAGCATGGCTAACATGAGCGTGGGGATGAAACCCACGATTTGCAGATAAGGCACGAGATTGAGGAGACCGATGAAGAGTCCGAGGGGGATGGCTAAGGGAAAGTCGATGATGAGGAAACCGATGCAGAAGAGAACACCGACGCACATGGCAATGAGGGTTTGTCCACGGAAGTAGCCGTTCATGCCATTCTCGAGGTCGGACATGACACCTCGCACAATGCTGCGTTTGCTGGGTGGCACCAGCTTGAAGAGTCCTTCTGCCATCAGTTCATAATCGACCAAGATGAAGAAGAGGTAGATGATGGAAATGAGGGAGGCTACAACACCGACAATGGCACTGACACTGCTACTGACGAGGGAGACGAATTGTGTCAGTTTTTCTTCGGCTATTTGCGCCATGTCTTGAATGGTCAGGGCTTGGACAATCTGGTCGATGTCGATGCGGTGTTTGATGAAACTCTCCACTTCGGACGCAACGGAGGTGACGGTGGAGTCGGTGGTGGCGTACTCTACGATGATGTTCTTGAGGTGTCCTATTTCTTCAAGGATGGGGGGGATGATGAGATAGCAGACACCTGTCAAGATGCCGACGATGAGCAGGAGGGTGAGGATGATGCTCGCAACGCGTGACTTGACACGGCACCGATACTGAATGAAACGCACGATGGGATAGAGCAGGTAGGCGATGAGCCATGCTACGAAAAACGGAATCAGTACGCTGCTGAGGCGGTCGATGAGGAGATATACCACGCCCAAAATGATGATGCTCGCCAAAATGCGCACGAAGCGGTCGAAGGTAATCGTTTTTGTTTTCATGTTGTGCAGTTATGCGGTTGTGTGGTTACACCACTGAATTTGTGTACGAAGATACACAAAAACCTGTGTTTCATGGGTCTGTAATGTGAAAAAAAGTTGTTTTTGAGGGGGAAATACATCTTGTCAGTGTTTTTATTTCTATTTTTGCAACAAAATGTAAACTCGCTTTGGGCAGATTGTATGTGGTTCCAACTCCTGTGGGGAATCTGGAAGATATGACTTACAGGGCGGTGCGTGTGCTGAAGGAGGCTGACTTGATTTTGGCTGAGGACACACGCACGTCGAGTGTGTTGTTGCAGCATTATGACATTCATGGTGAGCTGGTGGCGCATCATAAGTTCAATGAGCACGAGACGGTGCAAGGGGTCGTGAGGAGGATTCAGGGTGGCTTGACCGTAGCACTGATTAGCGATGCTGGCACGCCTGGCATCAGCGACCCTGGGTTTCTGTTGGTGCGTGAGTGTGTGCAGCATGGCATTGAGGTACAGACGCTGCCTGGTGCAACGGCATTTGTGCCTGCTTTGGTGAGCAGCGGATTGCCTTGTGACAAGTTTTGCTTTGAAGGATTCCTCCCTCAGAAGAAGGGACGGCAGACGAGGATGGAACGGCTGAAGGAGGAGGAGCGCAGCATGATTCTGTATGAGTCACCCCGACGGTTAGCAAAGACGCTGAGGCAGCTGATGGAAGTGGTTGGCGAGGAACGAAGAGTGTGTGTGTCGCGTGAGATTTCCAAGCTGCACGAGGAGCATGTGAGGGGGACATTGAAGGAGGTGACTGAGCATTTCGAGCGTGTGGAGCCGTTGGGCGAGATTGTCATTATCTTGGAGGGCAGAACGGACAATGCCGATGCCGCTGACAGGAAGGAGAAGGATGGGTCTGACGACCCGATGCGGCTGCTGATGGGGACGGGCAAGAGGAAAAACAAGTACAAAGACTAAAATCATCAAAAACATAGGAATATGAAAAAGATTATGAACTTCGGAGTGAAAGCTTTTTATGCAGTCATCATGGCTTCCTCTTTGGTAGCATGTAACGAAAGTTTGAAAGGCGGTGGTAGCAACGACCGCGAATGTGATTCTTTGCGGAACATCATTGACCAAAAGGACAATGAAATCAATGACTTGATGGGCACGTTCAATGAGATTCAGCAAGGGTTTGACCTCATCAATGAGGCTGAGGGACGTGTGAATATGCTGAAGGAGAATACTGAGAATAATAGTTCGCGCGAGAATATCCGCGAGAACATGGCTTTCATTCAGGAGACAATGGAAGAGAACCGCCGCAAGATTGAGGAACTGGGGAACAAACTGAGTGCCAGCACCATCAACTCTTCAAAGTTGAAGGAGGCTATTAGCAAACTGACGCTTCAACTGAACGAAAAGAGCACCGAACTGGAGACGCTGCGCACGCAACTGGCTGAGAAGGACGTGATGATTGCCGAACTGGGTTCTGCCGTCAACACGCTGAAAGACGAGAATGCGCAGGTGAAGCAGGAGAAGGATGAGGCTGAACAAATTGCCAAGACCCAAGACGCGCAACTGAACACGGCATGGTATGTCTATGGCACCAGCAGCGAACTGAAGGAACAAGGCATCCTGAAGAAGGGTGAAGTGTTGCAGGGCAACTACAACAAGGACTATTTCACCAAGATAGACATCCGCAAAGTGAGCGTGATCTCTTTGGGATCGAAGTCTGCAACGATATTGACGACTCACCCCGCTGGTTCGTACACGTTGCTGAAAGACAGCAAGGGAGAATACACTCTGCGCATTACGGATGCTCCTAAGTTTTGGAGTGTGAGCAAATACCTTGTGGTCAAGGTGAAATAAAAGCCAAGACACCTATGAAAAGGGTTGTTATGAAGTTCTTGACGATGCTGTATGTCTTGTGCTGCACATTGCCTGTGCTTGCCCAACACAACAGCGATTGGACACCTACGGGAACATGGCCGTTTGTGAACAAGCAGTTCCGTACAGCCACGGTCTATACGGGAGTCTTTAATCGGACGAAGACCATCGTTCCCTGCAACATCCATGTAGGCAACCAAACATTGTGGTATAGTCAGAACGACACGCTGATGGAAGCAATCCCTGGCACGGTCATTCGTGTTGAGTTTCCCAACGGGGATGTGTATATGCCCGTCGGGAGCAACCATGAGCTTGGGCGCATTGTGCGCGAGGACACCATTAACGGACGTGTGGCAAGAGTAATCTGGGTAAAGGTTCTGAATCGCAAGGCTCTTGACCAGAGATATTTAGACTATTGGAACAAGACTCAGAACATGTTGCAAGGTTCGAGCTTTTCTGCCTTTACAGGCATAGCCGATGCGGAAGGTGGCAGAATCATCGAAGAGGAGCCACTGCCCTTGACGAACCTCTTCTACTTCCAGCTGAACGGCGAGATATTCCAAGCTACGTCGAAGAACATCTTGGCACATATCAACCCGAAGCGCAAGCAGGAATACCGCAACTTCACTCGTTCGGCAGAGATTATCTCTTCCAACGAAAGCTCCATGATGAAGATATGGGACGAGTTCTTCTTAAAGTGGGATAAATAAGGAAGAGAAGAAGAAATAATGAAGCGTTTGGCATTGCAATGCCAAACGCTTTTTAGTTGGAGCGATACTTCTCCTCTAAGCCGCCGTTGATAACATCGAAGACTTCCTGCATGATGACCTTCGTCTGCTTGCCTTGGCGTTCCTCGACGGTGATGGGTTTGTGGATAGTCAGTGTGACGGTGCCCCGATGCACAGACTTGTGGTTGCGGCTGAATACGTCGAAAGAACCATTGATAGTCAGGGGAACGATGGGCAAGCCGATTTCGTTGGCAAGCATGAAAGAGCCGCGCTTGAAAGGTGACATCTTGCCAGTGCGTGTGCGTGTTCCCTCTGGAAAAATGACCATCGACATGCCACCTTGGAGTGTCTCGCGCGATTGCTGCACCGCCTTCGAGATTCCTGAAATACCATCCGCCAAATAAATCTGCTTTGACTTTGCGCAAGCATATCCCACGAATGGAATCTTTCGCAAGTATTCTTTCATCATCCACTTGAAATTGTGCCCCAAGTAGCCATAGACGAGGAAGATGTCATAGTAACCTTGATGGTTGGCAAGGAAGACATAGCTGTCTTCTTTCTTGATATTCTCACGTCCTTCGACCTTGACACGGAGCAGGAAGAGCCAAAAGGCGCACTTCGACCAGAACTTAGGCAGGTAATATGCCACCACATCGGTGTCTCCGAAGAAGCTGGCAATGATGACGCTGGTGGAGACGAATATGGTGATGACAATGAAAAGCGGCAGAGCGATACAGAAGGAGTAAATCTTGTAGAGGATGTTGAGCATAATGACGGATGCTTTGTTTGTTAAAAGTTTCTTATAGGATTTGTCGGGTCACACGAACTATTGTTGTCTTTGAGGTGTCCCTCTTCTGAGGGTGATAACATTGACTTCAGGCCATGCGCCAAAGCGGAAGGGGAACATGACAGCCCCGATGCCGTCACTAATGTTAAGCACTTGCCCACCTTCGACGTAGGCTCCTGACCACTCACGATAAATGTGGGCAACAGGCGACCAACCGAACACTTTGAATTGTCCTGCATGCGTATGCCCCGAGAGGGTCAGTTGAATGCCTGTTCGTGGCAGGACACAGCGTCGCCAATGTGTTGGGTCATGGCTCATCAACACGGTGAAGCAACTGCGTTTCAACCCTTTCATGGCTTTGGGCAAATCACCTAACGAGGGCCATGGGGGGAGGCCGTCGTTCTCCACACCAGCAATGATGAGTGAGTCCTTTCCTCGACGGAGAACACGGTGGTCGTTGAGCAGGAGTGTCCATCCATAACTGCGGATGCGTCGTTGTAGCTCCTCCACATCTGCCTTGCGTTCCTTCTCGCAAGGATACTGGATGTACATGCTGTAATCGTGGTTGCCCATCACGGCATACACGCCATCAGGGGCATGCAACTTGCTGAGGTCGCGTTGGAATCCGTCCAACTCCGCACTTTGGTGATTCACCAAATCGCCCGTGAAGAGGATGGCATCACAATGTTGCGCATTGATGAGTTCCACCACTTTCCTCACATCGTCCTCATGCCCATCGCGAAAAGTGCCAATGTGCATATCGGAGATATGGGCAATGCGGTAGCCCTCATAACGCTTGGGAAGGTCGGGGAAATAGAATGTTTGTCGATGAATCACATAGTAATGCCTGCCCACGAAATAGCCGAAGCATAAAATACCTAAAGCAAAGATAGCCAGTGCCATACCGATGATGCGGCAGATGCGCACAAGAACGCAACTGCCCTCTTCGTCTCGCCTTTTCGCACCTCGGCTGAACAGCCAGTTGAGAGCGTGCCCCACCCCATCCCAAAGCATGAAAAGGGCTTTCGGAGCACAGCATGCCAAGAAGAAAAACATGAAGAGACTCACCCATGCCTGATGCTCAGGCTTCATGTCGTTGTGCCCAATGATGAAGCCAGCCGCAATCGCCAATAGCAGCGACGGCACAAACCACAACAAGCGCAACCATCGCCTCCTCGTCCACCGACGCGCGTACATATAATATATGTAGAGGTCAGGCAGCGTGATGAGCACACAAATCAATATGAGTATCCTTAACAGCATTGGATGTATTTGCTAATTTCTTCTACAGTCATGTTACGTCGGTCGGCATAGTCGCGTAATTGGGTCTCATCCACTTTCCCCACGGAGAAGTAGCGAGCTTGTGGCAAGCTAATCATCAATCCGCTCACCGAGGCATGGGGGTGCATCATGGCGGATGTAGTCAGTGTCACGCCGATGCTTTCCAGCCCTACAATCTCATCAATGAGGCGGTTAATAGATATGTCAGGCAGACAGGGATAACCCACGGCAGGACGGATGCCTTGGAACTTCTCTTGATGCAGTTCCGCGATGCTCAGGTCCTCTTGTGGCGCATAGCCCCAAAGCGTTCGCCTCACCTCTTGGTGCAGCCGTTCCGCACCTGCTTCTGCCAGTCGGTCCGCCAGCGTCTGCAACAGCATCCCGTTGAAGTCATCATTCGGATAGGTTTTGCCCACATCAATGGCTGTTGAGGCGGCAAAGACCCCTATCTTGTCCTGCTTGGCAACGGACTTGGGACGGATGAAGTCGCTCAGACACAAACAGCGTCCCTCCCCATCGGGAATCTGTTGCCGCAACATCGGAAGCCGAATGGGCGTTCCGACTGGATGAACTTGTCCACACTCGCACGGACGAGTCCTCTGCACAACGATGTCATCCCCCTCGCTGTAGGCAGGCAGTATTTCCACCACACATTTGACCTTCAGATAAGGCTGCAAGTGCTTGAGCATCTGTTGCGCCTCCGCATAGAGGTGTTGCCCCTCGTCCGACCGCTGCGGAACGGACCATGCGTGGAAGAAATACACCCAGTTGATGTAGTCAGCCACGTCGCTGATGCGGTAATCCTTTCTCAAGGCAGGAGCTATGAGGGGTTGTTGAATCTCAGTTCTTTACCTCTGACACCATCCACCACGATGCCGTCACTGTAAGCCGTGATGCCATTCACCATCGTGCGACGTACACGCCACTTGAACACACGTTCATCCATCGGTGTCCAACCACATTTGGTATAGTATCGTCCCTCCTTCACCTGCCAGTTGGCATTAGGGTCCACCAGCACGAGGTCGGCATAATAGCCAGGACGGATGAAACCGCGTTTCTCGACATGGAACAGCTGGGCAGGATGGTGCGACATCAAGTCAGGGATGCGCTCAATCGGCAACACGCCCTCGTCGCTCAGCTCCAGCATTGAAACCAGCGAGAACTGAATCATAGGCATGCCCGACGCAGCTTTCAGCGCACCACCCTTCTTCTCGTCCGCAATGTGGGGAGCATGGTCAGTCGCCACCACATCTATAAGCCCGTTGGTCAATGCCGCACGCAATGCTGCACGGTCTTCGGGTGTCTTGATGGCAGGATTGCACTTGATGCGCGTGCCGAGTGTGTCATAATCTTCGGTCGTGAACATCAGGTGGGCAATGACAGCCTCAGCCGTAATCTTCTTCTCCTCCAAGGGCTTACTGTCAAAGAGTTCCAGCTCTTTTGCCGTGGAGACATGAGCGATGTGCAGGCGCGCACCTGTATCTTTCGCCATCTGAACCGCCAAGGACGATGACGCGTAGCACGCCTCCACGCTGCGGATGCGTGAGTGGTAGCGAACGGGGAAATCATTCTGTCCCTTATACTTCTTCTTGAACGCTCGGATGTTGGCCTCGATAATGGCTGTGTCCTCGCAGTGAGCCATCAACAGCAGGGGCGAAGTGGCAAAGATGCGGTGCAATGATTCTTCTCTATCCACCAGCATATTGCCCGTGCTGCTGCCCATGAAGACCTTGACACCCGCCACCCGTGTAGCGTCCAGCAGTGGCAAGGTATCCACATTGTCGTTGGTGGCACCATAGTAGAAAGAATAGTTCACACGACTATGCTGTGCAGCCATCTGGAACTTCTCTTCCAGCAACTGGAAATTGGTGGTCGGGGGATTTGTGTTGGGCATCTCCATGTAGGATGTCACACCGCCAGCCGCGGCCGTGCGGCTCTCGCTGGCAATGTCCGCCTTGTAGGTCAGCCCTGGCTCACGGAAATGCACATGGTCATCAATCACGCCGGGGAACAGGTACAGACCTGTACCATCTATATCAAGGTCGTAGGGTTGGGTGGAGTCATCGCCCTCCAGCACCTGCTGGATGATTTCGTCCTCTATCACCACCGAACCAACGAACTTGCGTCCCTCGTTCACGATTGTCGTATTTCTGATAATTGTCCTCATTCGGTATTAGTTAGTCAACATTTGTCTTGTTCCGCCGTCTCGTCAACGGGCTTCGGATATTTGCGAAACCAGCCGTCCCAGCGCAGGCGCATCACGCCAAAGAACGCTTCGCCAAAGATGCCGCTGTTCATCTTCGACACGCCTTCCACACGATTGACGAAGATGACGGGCACTTCCTTAATCTTGAATCCGCACTTGTACGTCGTGAACTTCATTTCTATCTGGAAGGCATACCCCTTGAAACGGATGGCATCGAGGTCGATGGTCTCCAGCACACGGCGTTTGTAGCACTTGAAGCCCGCCGTGGTGTCGTGAACCTGAAAGCCCGTCACGAAGCGCACATACTTGGAAGCAAAGTAGGACATCAGGACACGCCCCATAGGCCAGTTGACCACATTGACACCCGACACATAGCGGCTGCCAATCGCCAAGTCGTACCCTTCGTCGGCACAGGCAGAATAGAGACGGGGCAGGTCGCTGGGCGCATGCGAGAAGTCGGCATCCATCTCAAAGATATAATCATATCCATGTGCCAATCCCCATTTGAACCCTGCGATATAAGCCGTGCCGAGACCCAGCTTTCCCTTGCGCTCCAAGAGAAACAGGCGGTCGGCAAACTCGTCCTTCATCAGGCCTTTCACGATGGCAGCAGTGCCGTCGGGCGAACCGTCATCAATGACCAGTATGTGGAAACACTTCTCCAACGCAAACACCGCACGGGTGATTTTCTCGATGTTCTCCCGTTCGTTGTAGGTTGGAATGATAACGATGCTGTCGCTCTTATTCATGTCAAGTAGGTCGTTGTCTTTATGTTGCAAAGATAACACAAACCGCCCACTCCTCAAAATAAGAGAGGCTATTTTTTGTTAAAGTAGTATAAAATGAGGGTCTCAAACGGGGAAATCAGAATCCGCAGAACAACTTACCCTGAAACTTACCTCGTCCTCACCCCCTCATTCACCATCGCCACAAAGCCCCTCGACTCCACCCCTCAGAAACACCCCCTAAATCGATGTCCCCGACTCCGATTGGTCGATGTCCCCGACATCGGTCCGTCGGAGTCGGGGACATCGATTTAGAGGCTGTGAAAGCGCACCAAATTCAGAAGAGCCTGATGCCCTCTGCCGCACCTCCGTCCGAGGACAAAAGAGGCGTTCTTGACCCGACGGAGGTATCCATGATGCGATTTTGATTGTGCCACGGAAGACAAAGGCGCGTTAACAAACCTTAAAAGCGACGATTAGAACACTTTTGTCTTTCGTTTTGTCACTCTGATTTGATGGCTTTTCTGTATCTTTGCAAAAATTTGTGAAATTTCATACATCTAACAATAAACTCAACAATGGAAAATCAAAATGTGAAGCCTGCTGAGGGGAAGCTCGGCATCATGGTCGTAGGACTGGGTGCTGTAACATCCACCTTCATGACAGGCGTGTTGATGGCTCGCAAGGGACTTGCCAAGCCCGTGGGTTCCATGACCCAGTACGACAAGATTCGTGTCGGAAAGGGTGCAGACAAGAAGTATCTCAGCTACTCGGAAATCGTGCCCATGGCACAGCTGGACGACATCGTGTTCGGCGCATGGGACGTATATCCCGCCAACGCTTTCCAAAGCGCAATGTATGCCGAAGTGCTGAACGAGAAGGACATCCTGCCCGTGAAGGACGAGCTGGAGAAAATCGTGCCTTTGAAAGCGGCTTTTGACAAGAACTTCGCCAAACGCCTCGACGGCGACAACGTGAAGCAATGTGCCACACGCTGGGACATGGTGGAGCAACTGCGCGAAGACATCCGCAAGTTCAAGACCGACAACAACTGCTCACGCATCGTGGTGGCATGGGCCGCATCGACCGAGATTTATGTAGAGCCAAACATGGCTGTGCATGACACATTGGAGCATTTGGAGGCAGCCATGAAAGCCGACGACCGCACGAACATCGCCCCCTCCATGTGCTATGCCTATGCCGCATTGGCAGAAGGTGCTCCGTTCATCATGGGCGCACCTAACACCACCGTCGATATTCCTGCGATGTGGGAGATGTCAGAGAAAGCAGGAGTCCCCATTGCCGGTAAGGACTTCAAGACAGGACAGACCCTCGTGAAGTCGGGCTTCGCACCCATCATCGGCACACGTTGCCTCGGCCTCAACGGCTGGTTCTCCACCAACATCCTCGGCAACCGCGACGGTCTTGTGCTCGACGAGCCAGCCAACTTCCGCACCAAGGAAGTCAGCAAGCTCTCCACACTCGAAACCATCCTGAAGCCCGAAGCACAGCCAGACCTCTACGGCCACGGCAACGACGAGGACAACCAATACTTCCACAAAGTACGCATCAACTACTATCCTCCGCGCAACGACAACAAGGAGGGTTGGGACAACATCGACATCTTCGGTTGGATGAACTACCCCATGCAGATTAAGATTAACTTCCTCTGCCGCGACTCTATCCTTGCCGCACCGCTGTTGCTCGACCTCTGCCTCCTCAGCGACCTCGCTGCACGCGCAGGAAAGAGCGGCATCCAGCGTTTCCTCTCCTTCTTCCTCAAAGCCCCCATGCACGACTACACGCAGGGCGAGGAACCCGTCAACCACCTCTTCCAGCAATACACCATGTTGAAGAACGCCATCCGCGAAATGGGCGGCTACGAGGCAGACGAGGAAATCGACTAAAAGCGACAAACAGATAGCATACAGAAACTATCTTTTCATGTAGAAACACAACAGAAAGGCGACCGCCGCTCTGCCCATCGAGGCAAAGCGGCGGTCGCCTTTCTGTTTCTTTGATGCACTTGCTACTTAGTGCTTTTCTCCCATGTCTTCCATCGCTTTCAATACACTCAACGCACCTTTCATGGTGGCGATGTCCTTGATGAGCAGTGACTTTCGTTCACCATCACGCAGAGTACAACTTCTGCCGTGGCAGCCCACATAGGTGAGGACTTTCTCGAAGGCACGGCTCTGGAAGTACTGGTCTTCGAGGGTGAAGTAGAGAATCATGCGACCCATTTTGAGAACGACCTTTTCGATGCCGAGGCGTTGAGCAGACCACTTGATAGGCATGACGGTGAGGAGAGCTTCGCCAACAGGTGGAATCGCACCGAAGCGGTCGAGAAGCCGCTTCTTATAGTCCTCCAACTGTTGCGGACGGGTGAAGGAATCAAGTTCACGGTAGAGGCTCATGCGCTCGCTGCTGCTGGGCACATACTCTTCGGGGAAGAAAGCCTGAATGTCGCTTTCCACGTTGGTTTCGGTCACGAAGCGTTCACCACTCAGTTTGCCCTCCTCGTCCTTGTCCTCTTCGGCAAAGAGGTCGCCGAACTCGTTGTCTTTCAGCTCTGCAACCGCCTCATTCAGAATCTTTTGATAGGTCTCATAACCAAGGTCTGCGATGAAGCCGCTTTGCTCTGCTCCAAGCATATTGCCAGCCCCTCGGATGTCGAGGTCTTGCATGGCAATGTGGATGCCACTGCCCAAGTCGCTGAAGTTCTCCACAGCCTGTAAACGTCTACGCGTCACATCGTTCAGTGCCGCCAACGGTGGGGCTACAAGATAACAAAAAGCCTTTCGATTGCCACGCCCCACACGTCCGCGCATCTGGTGAAGGTCGGACAATCCATAGTTCTGCGCACTATTGATAATGATGGTGTTAGCGTTGGGCACGTCGATGCCATTCTCCACGATGGTCGTCGAAAGCATCACGTCGTAGTCGTGGTTCATAAAACCCAGCACAATCTGTTCCAGCTCCTGCGGATTCATTTGCCCATGACCGACACACACACGAGCATCGGGCACATGCTTGGTTATCATCGCCTCCAAGTCTCGCAAGTTGCTGATTTTGTTGTTCACCACAAACACCTGGCCATTGCGGCTCATCTCAAAGTTGATGGCTTCGGCAAATATCTCTGGCGAGAAAGTGTGGATTTCCGTCTGTATGGGATGGCGGTTGGGCGGAGGGGTTTGAATGACAGAAAGGTCGCGTGCTCCCATAAGCGAGAACTGCAACGTGCGTGGGATGGGCGTAGCCGTCATCGTGAGCGTATCGACATGCACTTTCATGCTGCGCAACTTCTCTTTCGTGGCAACACCAAACTTCTGTTCCTCGTCGATGATAAGCAGTCCCAAGTCCTTGAACTGCACCTGCTTGCTAATCAGCTTTTGAGTGCCGATGATGATATCGACCTTTCCATCCTTCAAGCCTTCCAACACAGCCTTCGTCTCTTTGGCAGTGCGAGCACGGGTGAGGTATTCGACACAGACGGGGAACTCTTTCAGCCGCGATGAGAAGGTTTGGTAATGCTGATAAGCCAGCACCGTCGTGGGCACCAGCACCGCCACTTGCTTGCCATCGGTGGCGGCCTTGAATGCAGCACGAATCGCCACTTCCGTCTTGCCGAAGCCCACGTCGCCACACACGAGTCGATCCATCGGGCGCGGCTTTTCCATGTCAGCCTTCACATCCTGCGTGGCTTTCAGCTGGTCTGGAGTGTCTTCATAGGCAAAACTTGCCTCCAGCTCATGCTGCATGTAGCCATCCTTGCTGTAGGCAAAGCCCTTCTCTTTCAGACGGGCAGCATAGAGTCGGATGAGGTCACGGGCGATGTCCTTCACCTTCGTCTTCACACGCTCCTTCATGCGTTCCCACGCACCACCGCCAATCCTGTTCAATGCAGGCGGTTCACCTTCCCTGCCCTTATACTTAGAGACTTTGTGCAGTGAGTGGATGGACACATACACCGTATCCTCGTTCTTGTAGATGATTTTTATCATCTCCTGCATCACGTCGCCCTGCGGTACACGCACAAGACCACCGAAGCGTCCCACTCCATGGTCGATGTGTACCACATAGTCGCCAATCTCAAACTGCCGTATCTCCTTCAGTGTCAATGCCACCTTGCCCCGTCGAGCCTTGTCGCTCTTCAAGCTGTACTTATGGAAGCGGTCAAAGATTTGGTGGTCGGTAAAGAAGCATTGCTTCAACGCGTGGTCAATGAAACCCTCATGAATGGCTTTGTTGACAGGGGTGAACAGGATAGCATCCGCCTCCGTCGTCGCCATCTCTTCAAAGATGTTCTGCAAGCGGGCTATCTGCTTCTCGCTGTCGGCAAAGATACAAATCCTGTAGCCCTCGTCCATCAGACGATGGAACTCCTGACTGACCAAATCAAAGTTCTTGTGGAACAGCGGTTGCACTGCCGTGTCAAAGTGAATTGCCTCCTCATCCGCCGTGCCGCTCTTCTTCAATTCCAGATGTCGAAACTGCACCACCTGCCTCAAGAACGACTCCTCGTCAATGATGAAGCGGTCAATCAATGTCTCCGCATTCGTCTCCGCCTCGAAGTGCGCTTGGCTCGAAAAACCCTCCTCGTGTATCTGCGCAATCTTATCGCACACGAATGCGAAGTCCTGCGTCACAATCAGCATGTCCTTCGGCAGAAACTCCAAAAAAGAGATGTATTCAGCATTGTCCTTCTTGATGTTCGGCACAATGGTCATCAGCTCCACCTTCCCCTGACTCAACTGGCTCTGCACGTCGAACAAGCGGATGCTATCTACCTCATCGCCAAAGAAGTCGATGCGGTAAGGCATATCTGACGAGAACGAATACACATCCACAATACTGCCCCTCACCGCAAATTGCCCTGGCTCATACACATAATCAACCCGCTCGAAACCCAATTCAAAGATGTCCTTCTCCAGCTTGCTGATGTCGAATCCATCGCCCACCTTCACCGTCAGCGTACTCTCATCCAACTCTCGCTTTGAAACCACGCGTTCCGCCAGCGCATCGGGATAAGTGACCACCAGCAAGTTCCCAGCTTCAACCACCCTCGTCAGCACTTCCGTCCTCAGTATCTCATTCCCCGCATCCTTTTGGTTATACTTAATCGCCCTTCTGTATGACGACGGAAAGAACAGCACCTGCGGATCAAGCTCCTCAGCCCCCTCCTTGCTCTCCTCCCCCATCATTTGCGTCAGGTCGTGGTACATATACCCCGCATCATCCGCATCGTTCATCACCACCAACAGGTTCGGGAAAGCCCCCTTCCGGCTCTTCATGGCAGCCAACAACAACGCAGCCGACGAACCACTCAGTCCGTCAGCCCTTATCTCTTTTGTCTTGCCGCCCTTGATGCGCTTGACAAGTTCCTTGGCTTCATCCGACGAAGCCAAGGCCGAAAGTACCTTATTTGTATCCAACGATAGAAAAAACTACTGATTATGCCACACTCATCGCCATCTGCGGTTCATACGCTCTTGCAAACATTTGCAAGAAGAACAGCGTGTCCTCAGACGGGCGCACCAACTTATTCTTCAGTTCCAAAATCCTCGATGTTTTCTTTTCAAATGAAGTAGAGTCATCCATAGGCAATCCGCTTTTACGTTCTCGTCTTATATTACCACAAACGAACCCGAACGGTGTTTATTATAAAAAACACAACTTTTATTTTATAAGTACCACTCTTTAACCACTTGTCCAAAGCATGACCAACATTCACTTGTGGATTTCTAAAAATTTGTAACCATTAAAGTGAATCATGTGGTCAGGAGTGTCTGCTATCCACGCTTCCGATTCCCACGCAATATCTGCGGAAAACTTCCGAAAAGTCTTCTTGTTCTCGAAAGCAGAGACAAAAATCAGTTGAGCTGTACAACCTTTCAGTTTGTCTTTCAACTTCTTTACACGTATTTCACCCATTTGTCCAGAACTATGTACAGCTTCTATCATGAAAAGAAGATTCTTCTCCTTGCTATAAGCAACAACATCGGGCAACTCCTCATGTTCCAACTCGAAGAAGCCCACGCTTTTCAGTTTCTCATCTTCACGGATGAGGTATTTATCTGTTGTGTCACCTAAATACAACACTTCGGCACCAAAACCAAAACGTGGCAGGAACTTTTGAATAATGTCGCGCTGTAATTCGTTATGCTCTCCTGCCGACAACTTGACTTCTATGCCCGAAGGAAGCACTACAGGAATACGCTCCAACGCTCTTTTGTGGGCAAGAAATTCTTTAAGTTCCTCATTCTTTTGTTTGAACGCAGCCAAAGTAACTTCCCATTCTGCTGTTCCATAAGTTTTTAACAACTGAGCAAAGATGGGTGATGCGGCATATCCACGAGTTGGATTGTTTGTTGATTGCTTATCAAGTGCCGAAGAACTGACAATATAACCCGCTGTAGTCAACAGAATAAGATGATGCCGCCGAATGTCATCGTAAGAACCAGAGGAATAATTTCCTTCCAAGAAGTTGTTCTCAAAAGTGATAATCTGTCTTGTGGTAAGGAAATGCTTTTCTTCTAATGATTTTGCTTCACTAAATGATTTCTTAATGTCAGCAAGCACCGCTTCGGCAATGCGTACCTTTGTTCTGTCACTCACCGTATCCAAAGGAATGCCCACGGCTGTCAGCACATTGAGCATTGAACGGATTAGTTTGTCAATACGTTTCGACTTTCCTGTTTTTAGTTCTTTCATCTTTTTCACATCGCAAATAAAGGTTGTAACATTCCGTTCAACTCTTCAATCTCATCAGCAGTCCGCTCATTGAGGACATACGTTTCTTTTACACATAAGGCGAGTTGATAAGCCAGCAGAGGGGGGACGGCATTGCCTATCTGTGTGAATTGCCGTACCTCATTCCCACAAAACTCAAACCAGTCGGGAAAACTCTGTAGCCTTGCAGCCTCACGTTGCGTGATACGACGGCGACGCCCATCCGATAACTTCACTCGTTGCATGTCACTTGTAGCACCAGCCAAGTTGCGACAAGTAATGGTTCGTGCGGGTCTGTCTGCATAGAGGTCGCGTGGAGTAATGCAAGCCGATTTCCTTTCATACTCGGCAATATATTTGTCTTGCGAAGGGGTTAAGAAATGGCAACCTTCCACTGCTTCGTACATCGTATCACCTATAGCCTCACCAACAGTCACCTTCTTTATCTGCACTTTCGGAAACTGAAATCTTGACCGATGCCCGACTACAATGAGACGTTCCCTATTTTGTGGCACACCATAGTTAACGGCATTCACACATTGATACTCCAGCAGGTAACCGAGTTCGCGTAATTCGTCCAAAATCAGATTAAGATACCATTTGTGAGAAAAAGCAAGATTACGCACGTTCTCAAACAAGAAAACCTTGGGTTGCAAACGCCTTACGGCATCAATGAAAATAGGGAAACCGTCTCTTGCGTCGTTCATGCCTTGTTGCTTGCCTCTCACACTAAAAGGTTGGCAGGGAGGTCCCCCAATAATGATGTCCGCTTGGGGATAGTCGAAACCGACTTCCAACCGAGTCTCATAACAATGCCCCACCAAATTATGATTGTAGGTTTCAACAGCCGAAGCAACCATTTCATAGCCAATAGTCTCATAACCTGCCGCTTCAAAGCCCAATGACAAGCCACCACAACCTGCAAAAAGGTCGAGCACCAAAGCTTCCTCTGTAATGTTGGGAATAAGAGTTTCGTTTATCTTTCTAATATACATGCCAAACGTTCTTCCTTTTCTGCTTGCAAAGATACACTTTTCCATTGAATCCATCAAAGAAAAGAGAGATACAACCTGAAAAAAGGAAGGCTTCGTGTGGATGCTTTCTCCGAATTGTTGTATCTTTGCAAAGACGAAAAAACACCATAACTAATACCCATGATTTGATATGATGACTACAGCCTTTCAACTTTCTGATGTGCCGGGCAATTTCCCTTTGTGCCTGAACGGGCAATGCCCTTTGGCAGAGCAGTGTCTGCACCACATCGTGCGGACGATGGTGCCAGCCGACCAACTGATTCTGCATGTGTTTAATCCCGAGGCGGTTCGGGGCAGCGAGGACTGCCCGTTCTTCCGCGAGCGGAAACTGGACCGCTATGCCGTAGGGTTCACGGGGATGCAGTCCGAAATGAAGCCACGCCAATATGCTGTTTTCAGTTGGCATCTACAGGCTCACTGGGGACGCAACCCATACTATGAACGCAGAAGCGGCAAGCGATGGCTGTCGCCTGCGGAGCAGAAGGTGGTGCGGACGGCGTTGCGGTCGGCAGGCGTGACGGAGGACTTGGAGTTTGACCGCTATGAGTTCCGCATCAACTGGACGGACTAACCTGTCAGTACCCACATCGTCATTCGTCAGGACTCCTATACCGACACTTGCGGACGATAGTCCTTCCGTTGCAGGACTGCAATCCTTCCACAGCAGGACAGCTGTCCTTCCGCAGGAGGACTACAGTCCTCGTGAAGCAGGACAGAAACGAGGACTGCACCGTTTGGAACGGCTTTTCTACAGTCGGTTTTGCCTCCTGAACCATAAAAAGCAACAGAGATTGTTGGCAATACAGAACATTTCAGTACCTTTGCCTTCAATAAGCATAGCGACATGACAAAGATATTACTCTGCTACTTCCTCATCGTCAGCCTCATCACGTTCTTCGTCTATGGCATCGACAAGCTGAAGGCGAAAAAGTCGTGGAGGCGCATATCGGAATCCCGACTGCTGTGGCTTGCCTTCATAGGCGGCAGCTTCGGTGCGTGGGGCGGCATGCAGGTGTGGCGGCACAAGACACTGCACAAGAAATTCCGTTACGGCGTGCCCGCATTCATGCTCCTGCACATCGGTCTGCTGGGGTTCTGTTGGTGCAGCACCACCCAATCCGCATTGGAGCGTAGCGTCCCGAATAACCAACTACAAGAGAAGATAGACAGCCTCATCAGCATGAACGAGGCGGATGTGGGCGTAGCGGTGTTCATGGACGGGCAGATGGTGTGCCAAGCCCATGCCGACAAAGCGTTTCCGCTGATGAGCGTGTTCAAACTTCATCAGGCCATCGTGGTGCTCGACAGCATGGAGCGCGGCTCGGTGTCGCTCGATTCGACCGTGCTTGTGACCAAAGAGATGCTTCGACCAAACACATACAGCCCTTTGCGCGACGCCCATCCCGACGGCAATATCCGCCTCACGATTGAGAACCTGCTGCGCTATTCTCTGCTCCAAAGCGACAACAACGCTTGCGACATCCTCTTCTCCCTCTTCGGCGGCACAGCTCATGTACAATCCGAAATGCGGAAGTTGGGACTGAGCCACACACAGATACGCTGGACGGAGGATGAAATGCACACGGACGAGGCTCGCTCCACAGAGAATTTCGGCACACCCGAAGATGCCGTCCGACTGGTGGAGATTGCCTACCAGAACGAGTGGCTCAGAGAGACGCTCACGCACTGCGCCACTGGGCAAAACCGCCTTCCTGCGCTCTTGCCCCGAGGCGACAGCGTTCTCATCGGACACAAAACTGGCACATGGGGCACCATGCCCGACGGCACAGTCAATGGCATCAACGACATTGGCTTTGTCATCCTCCCCGATGGTCGGCACTATTCCATCGCCGTATTCTGTACTCGGTCAACCCTCTCGTTTGAAGACACCGAGTCCCTCATCGCCCAAATATCACTGATGGTTTACAACTATATAAATAGTAGCAAAGAATGACGCTGCGTGTACAAAACGTATTGCCTTGCATTGTGGTTGGATTTCACGACACAACAAATTCTCGGCTACAAGGTCTCAAATCTGCAACTATTCTTTGCAGATGGGGAAATAATTACTACATTTGCAGCAGATAATCAAACAAGAGTGATATGGAAAAGAATAACAACAAAGAGAGAATCAGCCTTCTCGAAAGGGCAAGAAGACTTGGCAAGGTGTGTGAGGTCGTGCCAGGATTCTCTTTTAACTCCGACTCTAAAATCAAGCTCTACGAGTTCTGTGGCACGTATTCTAATTGACACCAACGCTTTCATCAATCTGGCAACGGGCAACTCTGACGAATTTAGCCGAGACGTTAAAGCCATTCTTGATGATTATGAGAATGAGTTTCTTATCAGTATGGAATCCGTCAGAGAACTCATTGTGGCGTACAGGACAAAGAATCTCCTGTCTAAGTATTGGAAATCAGCGCATGACATGGTAGATTCCATCGAACGGGACTTCAACATTCAGACAGTGCGTACAGACATGGAAGTGATGCGTACAATGTCCGACCTCATCATCAATGAGGCACAGGGGCACAACGACCCGTCTGACCACATCATTATTGCACACGCCATGACGCTGAACCTTCCCCTTATCTCGTCTGATACAAAATTCCCCTTCTACCGCAAGCAAGGACTGGACTTGATAGCCTATTAACCCCACCAGATTGTCGCCACATCAGAAACATTTTTACATCATGTATGCAGTTGGTTATCACGAGGAAAAGAGCGACCAGCTCTATATCTGTATCGGTCTAAAATCATGACAGAAAAGAAGTAACAAATCTATCTATCCTAACAAGTTTGACATTATGGAATTTGACAAATTATTCGACCTGTCAGGCAAAGTCGCAGTCGTAACGGGAGGCGGCGACGGTATCGGCAAAGCCGCGTGTGAAGTGCTTGCTGCCGCAGGAGCATCAGTGGTGGTGAGCAATCTTTCTTTGGAGAAAGCCGAGAGCACAGTGGATGGCATCGTCAAGGCTGGAGGCAAGGCTGTGGCGGTGAAGTGCGATGTGATGAACAAAGAGGACTTGTCCAACCTCGTGTCTTTTGCGGTCAAGACCTACGGCACAATCAACATCTTGGTGAACAATGCAGGATTGGGTGGCGGAGGCAGAGAAAATCCCTTCGACATCGACCTCGACTATGTGGAGCGCATCTATACAATCAATGTTTTCGCACCTTGGCAACTCAGCAAACTGGTGGCTCCATACATGAAGGAATCGGGCTATGGGAGCATCATCAATATCACGTCCATGAGCAGCATCAACAACAGCCCAGCCATGGCAATCTACGGCTCTTCCAAGGCAGCACTCAACCACATGGCTTCCAACCTCGCATTTGATTACGGTCCAATGGGCATCAGAGTGAACAATGTAGGTCCAGGCGCAACAAAGACCCGTGCTCTTTCCACGGTGCTGACTCCTGAAATAGAGGCTAAGATGCTCGCTCACACACCGATAAAGCGTCTTGGAGAAGTGTCCGATATTGCTGGAGCCGTCTTGTATTTTGCTTCTCCCGTGTCAGAGTGGGTGAGCGGACAAGTGCTGATGGTGAATGGCGGAGGTGTTCAGACGCTGGATTGAGCCGCTTAACACGCTTTGCCCTTCAAAGCATTGGATACAAGATGGCGCATAAACACCTGCTAAATACTGATTAAAAGTGCATCTTTTGTTTGTTAGACAAAACACCAAAAGTGTCAAAAAGATAAAAACCACGCATTTATCAGATGAACGACAAAAATTTCATCGGTTGATGTGAAGATATTGTGATTTTTATCTACATTTGCAGCCAACAGAGAGTGTTCATTATTTTGTTTAATTAAAATGCTTAGCACAATTATGAAACAGAGATTATTTTTCCTGCTTGCATCGTTGATGATGCTCACACATGCGACAACTGCAGACGCTTGCACTGGCATTACGCTGCAAAGTCTTGACGGCAAAACCGTTGTAGCCCGCACCATCGAATGGGGAGGGAGCAGTTTGGAAAGCAGCTATGTGGTTGTACCACGAGGATATGTGCAGCAATCTTACATCAACGGAGAGAAAAACGGCATGGAGTTCACGGCTCGCTATGGCTATGTGGGCATGGCTGTAGAAATAGAAGAGTACGTTACCGAAGGACTCAATGAGGAAGGCTTATCTGTCGGCCTATTCTACTTCCCCCGTTACGGCAAATACGAGGAATACGACCCAGCCAACAGGGCTACGACCATCGGCGATTTACAGGTCGTATCATGGATTTTAGGCAGTTTCAAGACCATAGACGAATTGCAAGAGGGCATCAAGCATGTACACATCGCTACAGCCGACCCACGCTCTTCTACTGTCCATTGGCGCATAGCCGAGCCAACGGGACGGCAGGTGGTGCTGGAAATAGTAGATGGCAAGGTGCATTTCTATGAGAACACGCTCGGCGTGCTCACCAACTCGCCTGGATTTGAGTGGCATTTAGCTAACCTCAACAACTACATCAACTTGTACCCTGGCACCGAAGAGCCACGCGACTTCGGTGGTGTGCAAATGGCTTCGTTCGGTGCAAGCAGCAGCATGATTGGCTTGCCGGGCGATGTAACCCCTCCGTCACGCTTTATCCGCGCTGCATTCTATCGGGTCACTGCGCCACAGAAGAACACAGCCACGGAAAGCGTAATGCAGTGTTTCCAAATACTGAACAGCTTTGACATTCCCGTAGGCATAGAATACCCCAAAGGGAAAATTCCTTCTGACATCCCAAGTGCCACACAATGGACCGTAGCCACCGACATGAGCGGTCGCAAGATTTATTATCGCACGATGTATAACAGCGCCATCCGCTGCTTTGACCTCAACACCATCAATTTCGCAAAAGTGAAGTACCAATCTGCGCCACTCGACAAGGTGAAAGCCCAGCCAGTGACAATGATTGAGGTTAAGTGAGACACAGCGATGCAACAGAGAATTTAACCATTTAACATCTAAAAATCCCATATTCCCCCTGTTCGCTTATGAAATAGGCAAACAGGGGGGAATATGCGTTCAAACTCATCCAAATACAAACATAAAAAATCAATTCATTTGGTGGGATGAAGGAAAATGTGTATATTTGTGGCGAGATTTAGAAATTTTGTAAAGTTGTAGAACCTTTCGTCTGTCATTCAGGCTATTAACAGATTGGAGATGATGCAAGCTTATTGGGAAATGTTTCAAGACATGGACGCTTGGATGCAGGTGTTTTGGGGATGCGCAGTCATTGGGTCGCTCATCTTCATCGTGCAAATGGTGCTGACGCTCATTGGCATGGATAGCAGCGACATGGATGTTGACTTCGACGGTGCTGACACGATGGATTTGGGTGGCGGCATATCGCTGTTCAGCATCAAGAACTTCGTCAACTTCATTGTAGGCTTTGGCTGGGCAGGTGTCTGCTTTGGCAGTGCCATCACCAACAAATGGCTCCTCACCCTTATTGCCACACTGGTAGGCGTAGCATTTGTGCTCATGTTCTTCTTCATCAAGAAACAAACCAAGAAATTGGAGCACAACGGCGCGTTCGACATAGCCGACTGCGTGGGCAAAACCGTCGATGTCTATCTCCGCATCCCTGCTGCCCAAAGCGGCAAGGGCAAGGTGCAGGTGAGCCTCAATGGTTCTGTACATGAGTTTGACGCCATGACTGAAGGCGATACACTTGCCAGCGGTCAAAAAGCCAAGGTGTTGAGTGTTGTAGATGGTTCAACCGTCCTCGTCGCAAGTCACCATTAGCTCTGCGCTTTGAACATGAATTAAACACATTGTATTATATTATTTGAAATATGGTTTATCTTATTGTTGTGGCAGTGGTCGTAGCCATCGTGCTATTAGTATCTATCATCAATCGTTACAGAAGATGTCCGTCGGACAAAATTCTGGTAGTTTATGGAACAACAGGGAATCGTGGCTCTGCCAAGTGCGTGCATGGCGGCGGCACTTTCGTTTGGCCTATCATTCAGGACTATGCCTATCTGAGCCTGACTCCCATCAGCATTGATGCCAACCTGACCAATGCCCTGTCGCGTCAGAACATCCGTGTAGATGTGCCGTGCCGTTTCACCGTGGGCATCTCCACCGACTCGGAGAGCATGACAGCTGCCGCAGAGCGTCTGTTGGGTCTCACTGCTGGTCAGATTCAGGAATTAGCACGCGACATCCTCTTCGGTCAGTTGCGTCTCGTCATCGCCACCATGAGCATTGAGGAACTGAACTCCGACCGCGACAAGTTCCTCGAAGCCATTTCCAGCAACGTAGAAGTGGAGTTGAAGAAGATAGGCCTGCGCCTCATCAACGTGAACGTGACCGACATCAACGATGAGAGCGGCTACATTGAGGCACTTGGTCAGGAAGCCGCAGCCAAGGCCATCAACGAAGCCAAAGTGCGTGTGGCTGAGCAGGAAAAATTCGGTGAGATTGGTAAGGCAGAAGCCAATCGTGAGACCCGTATCCGTACCGCCGAAGCCAATGCACAAGCCGTGCAGGGCGAGAACGAGGCAAAAGTACAGATAGCAAACTCTGATGCCGACCGCCGTGAGCGTGAGGCAGAAGCACAACGCAAAGCCATTGCGGCCGAGAAAGTGGCAGCCGCCAAGGCACTTGAAGAGGCTTATTCGGCCGAAGAGAAAGCTGAAGCCGCCCGTGCCAACCGTGAACGCGCCACACAAAGTGCCAATGTGCTTGTGAGCCAAGAGATTGAGAAGAAGCGCAAGATTATCGAAGCAGAAGCAGAAGCAGAGAAGATTCGTGTGAACGCCAAGGGTGAAGCCGATGCTGCCTACGCCAAGATGGAAGCCGAGGCACGCGGTCTCTTCGAGATTCTCTCGCGTCAGGCACAAGGCTACGACAAGATGGTACAAGCTGCTGGCGGCGATGCCAACAAGGCATATATGCTCCTCTTGCTTGAGAAACTCCCCGAACTGGTCAAGACACAGGTGGAAGCCGTCAAGGGCATCAACATCGACCACGTTACCGTATGGGATTCAGGCAATTCAGCCGACGGGAAAGGCAGCACTGCCAACTTCCTCTCAGGACTGATGAAGAGTGTCCCCCCACTCCACGAACTCTTCGATCAGGCAGGTTTGGCCTTACCCGAATACTTAGCCAAGAAGAAAGAAGAAGCTCCAGCGACCGAAGTCACCGAAGCAGAAGAATGACCATAAACTATAGAACGTGAAAAAGTTACTCTACACAGTGCTTGCGGTCTTTGTTGCAAGCATGTCCATGTTGACAACCGCAGGGTGCGACGAAGGCGAGACCTACGCTGACCAAAAGAAGAAGGAACAGGCTGCTATCGAGCGGTTTCTACACGACAACGATTTTGTAGGTCCAATCAAAACCATTAGCGAAGCACAGTTCTACGCACAAGACACCATGACAGATGTCTCAAAGAACGAGTTTGTGCGTTTCAACAGCGATGGCATCTACATGCAGATTGTGCGCAAGGGCAACGGTCCTTCCATCATTGAGCTGGCAAAGGCCCGCAAAGACTCCACCGTTACCCGTCCGCTGCTGTGCAAGTTCCTCGAATACGACATCCGCGATGCTGACACCACTTATAGCAATATCTACCTGTCCAGCATCAACGACGAGATTCTCTGCACCTACAGCCAGTTCAGCCGCAGCTACACAGCTTCGTTCACCTCTGGCATCATGAAGACCTATTATGGCTCTACCGTGCCAACAGGATGGCTCAAGCCCCTCTCGTTCATCCGCCTCACCAAGGTGGCAGGCGAAGAAGCCAAGGTGCGCATCATTGTGCCCCACTCTTCCGGCACAGCCAACGCTTCGGGTCACGTCCTCCCCTTCTACTACGAAATCACTTATCAGATTCCCCCAAACTACTAATATATAAGATTGCAGAATTGAAGTTGCCATACAAGGCAGAACTTCAATTCTGCAATTTTTTTATTACCCAACTCCAATACAACTATGAGCTTGATCAAATCCATTTCTGGCATCCGCGGCACCATTGGCGGACGTGCTGGCGAGGGCTTGAACCCTCTCGACATCGTGAAATTCACCAGCGCATACGCCACGTTGATTCGTCGCACCACCAAGATTGAGAGCAACAAGATTGTGGTCGGACGCGACGCACGCATCTCGGGCGAGATGGTGAAGAACGTCGTGTGCGGCACTCTCATGGGCATGGGTTTCGACGTGGTGAACATCGGTCTTGCCTCCACACCAACCACCGAAATCGCTGTCACGATGGAAGGTGCGTGCGGAGGCATCATCATCACCGCCAGCCATAACCCCCGTCATTGGAACGCCCTCAAACTCCTCAACGAGAAAGGCGAGTTCCTCAATGCCGCCGAAGGCAACGAAGTGCTCCAAATAGCCGAGGCGGAAGACTTCGACTATGCAGATGTCGATGCGCTCGGCAAATACACCGAAGACAATTCCTACGACCAAAAGCACATCGATATGGTGCTGGGACTCAACCTCGTAGATGTGCCAGCCATCAAGAAGCAGGGCTTCAAAGTGGCATTCGACAGCATCAACTCCGTGGGCGGCATCATCCTGCCCAAGCTGTTCAAGGCATTAGGCGTGGAAGACGTGACCCCTCTCTATGGCGAGCCGACAGGCGACTTCCAGCACAACCCCGAGCCGTTGGAGAAGAACCTCGCCGACATCATGAGCCTCATGGCAAAGGGCGGCAAGGATGTCGGCTTTGTAGTTGACCCCGATGTCGATCGCCTCGCCTTCATCTGCGAAGACGGCACGATGTACGGCGAGGAATACACGCTTGTCACCGTGGCAGATTACATCCTCAAACACACCCCTGGCAACACCGTGAGCAACCTCTCCTCCACCCGTGCCCTGCGCGACGTGACCCGCAAGTACGGTCAGCAGTACAATGCAGCCGCCGTGGGCGAGGTGAACGTAGTGACCAAGATGAAGGAAACCAACACCGTCATCGGAGGCGAAGGCAATGGCGGAGTCATCTATCCCGCCGCCCACTATGGTCGCGATGCCCTCGTGGGCATAGCCCTCTTCCTCAGCCACTTGGCACATGAGCGCGAGGCACAGCCCGAACTCACCGTCAGCCAACTTCGTGCCACTTATCCCAACTATGCCATCGCCAAGAACCGCATCGACCTCGACGCTTCCACCGACGTGGATGCCATCCTCGCCAAGGTGAAAGCCATGTACACGGGGCAAGAAGGCATCGAAGTGAACGACATCGACGGCGTGAAGATTGACTTCCCCGACAAGTGGGTTCACCTGCGCAAGTCCAACACCGAGCCTATCATCCGTGTCTATTCCGAGGCCGAGACGATGGAAGCAGCCGACGAGATTGGCAAGAAAATCATGGACGTGGTGTATTCGATGAAGTAATCCTTTTTTCCTGACCGCCCTACGAATTACAGGGTATGGTCTTAGGGCACAAAATATGACCGACCGCCTTTCTGCACATTGTAGAAAGGCGGTCGGTATGTTATAGGACAAACATGAAAGCTGCCACTCCCTTATGCAGGACAAAAATACCTTGATATGCAAGGGGCTTTCACAGCCTCTAAATCGGAGTGGGGGGGGGGGGGGGGGGGGGGGGGGGGGGGGGGGGGGGGGGGGGGGGGGGG
>CAMWJL010000015.1 GCA_947174565.1 uncultured Prevotellaceae bacterium
TTTCCTTATACGTCTATATCTCGCGCCAATGCGGATAAAAAAGCCCTGAAGGTGCCTCTCGCTCGCCTCCTTGCCGGATGCTTGCTGCCAGGCTTCCTTCGCCTTCATTACACTCTGCCTGTCGTTCTCGATGGCAATGCGTACAGCTTCCGCGTCCGAGCTGTCCATGATTGGCTTCCGTCCCCGGCGGTCGTGTCTCCAGGCCTTTTACCCCTTCGGACGCGAAGCGCTTCACCCAGGAATTGACCGATATGTGGCTCATTTCGGTCTGTACCCCAACTTCTTTGGAGGTCAAGCCATTGGCTTTCGGGAGTACTGCGCGGCAGCGCATGCGGTATGCGTGGCTCTTGCCTTGGAGAAAGCCCTCCTCCAGTTGCAGACGTTGTTGGTCTGTCAGTTGTGTAACTTTGATTTTTGCCATAGTCATAAGTGTTTATACTTATAACGCACAAAATTACGCAAAAATTATGATATAAACTAATATTTAACATCTACTTATAATTAATTTAAATAACAACAAAGTTCTATATTATTATGATAATAGGTTATACGACTGGCGTATATGATATGTTCCATATTGGGCATTTGAATATATTGCGCCGTGCAAAAGAGCAATGTGACTATCTTATAGTTGGCGTAAGTACAGACGAACTGGTGTTGCATGACAAAAATAAAACACCAATTATTCCATTTGAGAATCGTTGCAAAATTATAGAATCTGTAAGATATGTGGATAAGGTCGTACCTCAAATGGATAAGAATAAGTTTGGCGTTTGGGAGAAGTTACATTTCGATAAAATGTTTGTCGGCTCAGATTGGCAAGGTACGCCACAATGGAATGGTTATGAAAAACAATTTGCAGAAGTTGGCGTAGAAATCGTCTATCTATCCCATACAGACGGAATATCCTCCAGTTTGCTGCGAGAAAAATTGAATGAGCATGGACATATGAAGAAAGAGTATTCAATAAAAGATATTCAATTCTGTATATTGGGTATCATTAAATACTTAGACTCTTTTTGTAAGGAATATAACATCAGATATTATCTTATGGGGGGGTCTGCATTGGGAGCTATGCGGCACGGTGGGTTTATACCCTGGGATGATGACTTAGATGTCTTTATGACCGTTGAGAATTATACTCGTTTTTTAAAATTGTTTGAGGAAAAAGGCAGTAAAGAGTATTTTTTGCAAAAGGAGAATAGCAATGATTGGCCTTTATTTCTTAGTAGAGTATGCCTTAATGGAACTACACTTATCAGCGATGAATTTGCTCATAACATGAAGCAACATCATAATGTATTTGTGGATATAATGTGTCTATATTCCGCTCCTGACAACGAAATAAAACGTAGATTACAATATTATACAGCACAATTACTTCGTATAAACGCTTTGGAAAGGGCAAATTTTCCACAGGCGGAATGGATTAAATGGGTCGCAATGAAAATTAGTAGAATAGTTGTGAATCGTTGGACACGTAAATCGTTGGAAAACTATGTGCATAGCTTTGAAGGAACAAATACTGTGCAGGTGGGGCATTTTTATGGTCGCGCACGTTATCCACAGACAAATTTTATGCGAAAATTTATTGGTAGTGGGACACCTCGTTATGTAACATTTGAAGATACTCAACTTCCTGTATTCGAAAATGTCGAAGACTATCTGGTGAGTCGCTTTGGAGAACGCTGGATGGATATGCCTGACCAAAAGACACGTGATCAATATCCCCCACATTCGAATTTTGTGGATTTAGAGAAAGACTATACTGAATATATGTCGAAAGACAAGAAATCTTGGATTTATAAATGTTGAATTATAATTGCAGATTTTATGTTATAGATTGTATTTTTTGATACTATAATAAATCCAAGAAGTACAATGGGATTTTTTACAATACAATTTGTGGAAATTTTGTACATCAGTGAAGAAAAAGCAAATCTTTCATATAGCACAAAAATACAAGAAGTCAATGATGTCATTATTAAAAGAACAATTTAAAAAGCAAGGTGGATTCAAACTATTAAATGAATATTTGCGGGCTGGAGTCTTGCCGTATGCTTTCAGTCAATTTTTATTGACTGGGAGTTCACAGAAGAGTTTAGAAATACTACGGCTTGGTATACAGAAAAAAATTCATGACAGATTGCGAAAGAAATATATTCGTATTTTGAAACAGTTTGATACGGATTCTCGTAATTTGAAACAATTTTCCGTATCTTCCAATAAAGTTTGGCTCTGTTGGATGCAGGGTCTTGAGAATGCGCCTGCGTTGGTACAAAAATGCTATGATTCTATTAAAGCAAACTTGCCAGACAGGGAAGTCTTTCTCATAACAGAACAAAACAGGAGAGATTATATAGCTATTCCTGATTATATTGAAGAAAAATATCAAAAAGGTATTATTACACATACTCATTTCTCGGATTTACTCCGTGTGGCATTATTATGTGAATATGGGGGAACATGGATTGATAGTACTGTATTTTGTTCAGGATCAAATATACCAAAGTATTTTTTTGACAGTCCGTTTTTTGTTTTTCAAAATTTGAAACCTGGTGCCAATGGAAGTGTTTTGAATCTTTCAAGTTGGTTCATGAGTTCATGGAGCAACCAAATAATCGTATTGGCCGTTCGAGAATTGCTTTGGGAATACTGGAAACGGAACACACATTTGATTGATTATTTTCTACTTCATCATTTCATAATGATTGTGGCTGAATATTATGCCGATGAGTGGAAGAAAATAGTTCAATATCCAAATTCATTTCCACATGTATTGTTACTTATGCTGTTTGAGCCATTCAATAAAGAAAAATGGGAAAGTATAACCTCTGCTTGTCCGTTTCATAAGCTGACTTATAAGCGTCGTGAAGAAAATATGGTCTCAAAAGGAACCTATTATGAATATATAATGAACAATGGAAAAATATAATTTTAGAATGAAAACTATCTGTGCATATTTTGTAGTTAGTTGGGTAAGACGTTTATGGTGTTCACACAAAGTCTTGTGGTGGAGGATTGCCTGTTAGTGAGATTAACTAAAAAAACAGAAGCAATGAAGATTGTATTTATAAGTACCCGAGGTATTCCTAATAATTACGGGGGATTTGAGCAGTTTGCCGAATATATATCAGTAGGATTGGCTGAGCGTGGTCATGATGTAACAGTATATTCTCCTCATTATCATCCTTATAAGAAGAGTGAATATAAAGGTGTGAAGATTAAACATGTGTACAGTCCTGAATTATGGATGGGCGGTTCTGTGGGCAGTTTCTTCTATGACTACCTTTGTTTGAAGGATGCATTGAGGAATGAGGACTTTGACATCATATATGAGGCTGGATATACAAGCATCATTCCTGCATACATAAGGTTTGATGTGAAGAACATCCGGAGACCTCTGTTTACAACAAACATGGACGGTTTGGAATACAAACGTACCAAGTTCAATCCGATTGTCAGGAGGTTCGTATTTTGGGAGGAGAAGATGGCAGTTAAGCACAGTCACTTCTTGATTGCCGATAATATGGGTATTCGTGACTACTATAAGGAGAAATATGGCAGAGATAGCAAGTTCCTGGCATATGGTGCAAATATCTATGATAACTATGATGCCGAGATATTGAAGGAATGGAATCTTGTCCCAAATGAATATTATCTACTTGTTGCCCGATTGGAGCCCGAGAATAATGTCTATATGGCATTGGAGGGATATAAAGCATCGAAGGAATATGGCAAACGACCTCTAATTATTGTGGGCAAAACAAATACTTCTTATGGTAAAAAGTTGGTGAAGCTGTATGGTCAAGACCCGTATATTCGTTTTGTTGGAGGTATATATAACTTTGATAAATTAAATAGTGTACGGCATTTCTCTTTTGCCTATTTTCACGGTCATAGTGTAGGTGGCACAAATCCTTCACTACTTGAAGCGATGGCATCTAATTGTTTTATTCTATCTCATGATAATATCTTTAATAAGGCTGTATTACGAGATAATGCGATTTACTACAATTCATCACAAGTTGTAACCTCGCTTCTTGATTCTATTGATGATATGGTTATATTGTGTAAGGAAAAATATATCAAAAACAATCTTGAGGTGATTCGCGAAGAATACTCTTGGGAGAAGCTTGTGGATGAACATGAGAAGTATTTTAAGTGGATGTTGGAGCAGAAAAGATAATTATTAGTTGAAATTTGTATTATAGATGATTTACATTCCATCTACTCTTGTGTAAGACAAATAGCAAAAAACAAGGACGTGGCTTTTCTATATCAAACTGATGCTTTGAGTTTTTTTACGTATTGAGAACGAAATGGCTCAGTATTTTTCCGTGTTGAAAAGTGGAGGTGCTTTTCGAGGAAGTACAGCAAAATCCTGACCAAATAATTATGATATATCTTATGACATGCGCAAATATGACTGGGAGGCGATATCGGACCAAGTTCTACTCGTGTACCGTCGTTTAATGAGGGAATAGATGGAAGAAGTATTCTTTGACATGTTGAGGATAGCGATAGGTCGAAGTCGGAATCTGTCAACCATTCCCACGGACGAGGAATGGCGGTGCTTGTATGACACGGCAAGGAAGCAGTCGTTGTTGGGCGTTTTGTTTTATGGCATTCAGAGAAGTGGCATACGCTTGGACAAGGATTTGTTGTTGAAATGGTTTCTTGCGAGCGAGCAGATAAAGCAGTGCAATCAGAAAGCAAACAAGGCGGCGGTGGAATTGGTGCAATCCTTTCGAGGCAATGGTTTCAGGACGTGTATATTGAAGGGACAGGGAAACACGCTCAACTATCCGGAGTCTTATATCAGGACAAGTGGAGACATAGACGTTTGGGTGGAAGGCGGATGTGAGAAGGTGTTGAATTGGGTACGAGAGCGTGTCGGAAAGCAAAAGTTTTGCTATCACCACATCGAGTTTAAGAAAATAGGTGGTGTGGAAGTGGAGGTGCATTATCGCCCATCATTCATGAACAACCTGATTCACAATAGGAGGATGCAACGGTGGTTTGAACGTGTTGCGGATGAGCAATTCCGTCATGAGGTGGAGCTTCCCGATGGAGTCGGGAAGGTGTGCGTGCCAACTAATGCGTTCAACCGCATTTATCAGATGGCGCACATCTCGAACCATTTCTTCCACGAGGGGATAGGATTCCGTCAAATGTTGGACTACTATTTTGTGTTGCGTCAGGGATTTACGGAAGAGGAAAGAGTACGTGACGCTCGATTGTTGAAGCACTTTGGATTATATAAGATGGCATCTGCTGTGATGTATGTGCTACAGGAATCTCTTGGCATGGAGTTGGAACTCATGATTGTTCCTGCCAATGAGAAATTGGGACGATTTTTGATGGACGAGATATTGGAGGCGGGTAACTTTGGGCAGCACGATAGCCGCACGAGATATGGACGGGGAAGGTGGGTGACGAATGTGCAGAGGCTGAAGCGTGATATGCGTTTGGTGAGGTACTTTCCCTCTGAGTGTTTGTGGGAACCTGTATTCAGAATATGGCATTGGGGGTGGAGGAAAAGATCTTCACTTTTGGTATCTAAGAAGAAATCGAGTTTATGTATATGAAAACTTGCATTTGCAAGTTTTGAAAGCCCTGTGGTGAGAAACCACAGGGCTTTTTTGTTTTTAGTCGGGAAGGTCTTATATCTGTTGTAAGGGGCTTCGGTGTGTAGTGTGGTTTTATAGCCTTAAAATCGGAGTCCCCGACATCGGTCAGGCGATGTCGGGGACTCCGATTGGTCGATGTCGGGGACATCGTTTTGGGGGGACTTTTTATGGGGGAGGTTAGTTGTCGATAAATCGTTGGTTGATTGATGAATATTCGTCGATGCGGCGGTCGCGAAGGAAGGGCCACCAGCGGCGCACGTTTTCGCTGCGTTGGAGGTCGATGTCAACCACTTGTATGACTTCTTCATTTTCTGGAGCTTGGTAGAGAAGTTCGCCTTGTGGACCTGCTACGAAGCTGGACCCCCAGAACTGGATGCCATGAGTTTGACCTGATGGGTCGGGTTCGTGACCTGTGCGATTTACGGCGATGATGGGCAGCCCGTTGGCGACGGCATGGCCACGTTGCACGGTTATCCAAGCTTCGCGTTGGCGTTGTTGCTCTTCGGGGGTGTCGGACGATTCATAGCCGATGGCAGTGGGGTAAATGAGGAGTTCTGCGCCTTGCAGTGCCATGAGGCGTGCTCCTTCGGGATACCATTGGTCCCAGCACACCTGCACTCCCAGCCGTCCTACACTTGTTTGGATGGGATGGAATCCGAGGTCGCCTGGGGTGAAATAGAATTTCTCGTAGTAGGCGGGGTCGTCGGGAATGTGCATTTTGCGGTATTTGCCAGCGATGGAACCGTCTTTTTCCAGCACTACGGCTGTGTTGTGGTAAAGTCCTGGCGCACGACGTTCAAAGAGTGAGGTGACGATGACAATGCCCAGTTCCTTCGCCAGTTGCCCGTATAGTTCAGTGGATGGGCCTGGAATGGGTTCGGCCAAGTCGAACTGGGCGGTGTCTTCTGTTTGACAGAAGTAGAGGGAGTTGTGCAGCTCTTGCAGGACGACGAGTTGTGCGCCTTGTTGGGCTGCCTTGCGAATGGCCTCACAGAGGTGGGCTTGGTTTTGTTGTGTGCTTTCTCCACACGCACGTTGGATGATTCCTACTTTCATGTTGAACATTTTGGCGACAAATGTATGATTTTTTCTTGGGATGTGGGTGGTTTGCGACAAGATTTTTGTACCTTTGCAGATAATTTGAAACAATTTATCTGAACAGATATGCCCCAAATATCCATACGAGGAACGGAAATGCCCAGTTCGCCCATTCGCAAACTGGCTCCGTTGGCAGAAGACGCCAAGAAGCGTGGCGTGAAGGTTTATCATCTGAACATTGGACAACCTGACCTGCCCACTCCTCAGGTGGCACTTGATGCCATTAAGAACATTGACCGCAAGATTCTGGAGTACAGCCCTTCGCAGGGCTACCGCAGCTATCGTGAGAAACTGGTGGGTTACTATGCTAAGTTTGACATTCATTTGACGGCTGATGACATCATCATCACCAGCGGTGGGTCTGAGGCAGTGCTTTTCTCGTTTTTGGCTTGTCTGAATCCTGGTGACGAAATTATTGTGCCTGAACCTGCATACGCCAACTACATGGCGTTTGCTATCTCGGCAGGTGCTGTAATCCGTACCATTGCTACCACCATTGAGGAGGGTTTTTCTCTGCCCAAAGTGGAGAAATTTGAGGAACTTATCAACGAGCGCACTCGTGCCATCCTCATCTGCAATCCCAACAACCCGACGGGGTATCTCTATACACGCCGTGAGATGAACCAAATTCGCGACCTTGTGAAGAAGTACGACCTTTATCTCTTTTCTGACGAGGTTTATCGCGAGTTCATCTACACGGGTTCTCCTTATATCTCGGCTTGCCATTTGGACGGCATCGAGCAGAACGTGGTGCTGATTGATTCCGTGTCGAAGCGTTACAGCGAGTGTGGCATCCGTATCGGTGCGCTCATTACGAAGAATGAGGAAATCCGCAAGGCTGTGATGAAGTTCTGTCAGGCACGTCTTTCTCCGCCACTGATTGGTCAGATTGCGGCAGAGGCAAGTCTTGATGCACCAGAGGAGTATAGCCGTGATATCTACGATGAGTATGTGGAACGACGCAAATGTCTCATTGACGGCTTGAACCGCATCCCTGGTGTGTATTCGCCCATTCCGATGGGAGCTTTTTACACGGTGGCAAAGTTGCCCGTCGATGACTGCGAGAAGTTCTGTGCATGGTGTCTTTCCGACTTCAACTACGAGGGTGAGACCGTGATGATGGCTCCAGCATCGGGCTTTTACACCACGTCTGGTGCAGGCAAGAACGAGGTGCGTATTGCCTATGTGCTGAAAAAGGAAGACCTTGTGAGGGCACTCTTTGTGCTGAGAAAGGCTTTGGAGGCTTATCCAGGGAGAATTTCAGTTAATAATTAGCAGGTTGTATGCGGGTAGGAAATATCGCATGAGTCAAGTTATAAAGTGTTAAGAGTTAGCTGTTGAGCAAAAACGGTCATGTCTTTTGAACGGTTCATAGCCAGACGCATTTACGCGGAAAAAACGGAGGACGGGGAACGCTTTTCTCGTCCTGCTATTCGTATAGCAATGGTGGGTGTGGCGATAGGCGTGGCGGTCATGCTGGTGAGTTTGGCTGTGGTGCTGGGATTCAAACATGAAGTGAGCGAGAAGGTCATAGGTTTTGGCAGTCATATTCAGGTGGTGAGTCTCACACAGAACCAAAACTATGAGATGCTGCCTGTCTTGACCAACGACACGCTGATTCGCAAGGTGAAGAAGGTGGGTGGAATCCGCCACATCCAGCGTTATGCCACCCGACTCGGCATTTTGAAGACAGAAGAGGATTTTCGTGGCATGACCTTCAAGGGAGTGGGAGAGGAATACGACCTTGCGTTTTTGAAAAGTTGCCTCAAGGAGGGACGGTTGCCAAAGTTCTCTTCTCGGAATGGCACGAACGAAATACTTCTCTCTCAGAAGGTTGCAACAGACCTTGGCGTGAAAGTTGGTGACAGGATCTTCGCTTATTTTATGGGCGATGAGTCAATGCGTGCCCGTCGTTTCACGATTGTGGGTGTCTTTGCCACCAACATGAACGACTATGACAAAAACTATGTCATCACCGACATCTATACGGTGCGGAAATTGAACGAATGGGATGAGGAAATGTCGTCGGGATTGGAGGTGACAGTGACAGACTTTGACCGTTTGGAAGAATTGACCAAGAAGCTTCAGTTTATCCATAAGACGAAAGACCGTAACGGGGTGACATACGGCGTGTTCAGCATCAAGGACATGGCGGCGCACACGTTCGCGTGGTTGGCTGTGCTCGACATGAATGTGGTGATGATTCTCGTGTTGATGATTTTGGTGAGTGCCTTCACCGTTGTGAGTGGTTTGCTTATCATTATGTTGGAACGTATCAATATGATAGGTACGCTGAAAGTCTTGGGGGCGACGAATGTGTCGGTTCGACGCATTTTTATCCATTTCAGCATCATGCTGGTGGGCAAGGGGCTTCTTTGGGGCAACTTCTTCGGTTTGCTCTTCTGCTGGATTCAGCAGCAGTTTCATGTCGTATCCCTCGATGCGTCTGTCTATTACGTCGACTCCGTGCCCATTCAGTTCAACTGGTGGCTCATTATGGCAATCAATGCCATTACATTGCTCATTTCCACGCTGGTCATTTGGGGCAGTTCACATCTCATCAGCATCGGAAAGCCATCGGAGACAATCAGATATGAATAAAACTAAAAACAAATAATATGATGGAATTAGCTAAGAATTATAACCCTTCGGAAGTGGAGGGGAAGTGGTATCAGTACTGGCTTGACCACAAGCTCTTTGCCAGCCGTCCTGATGGACGTGAGTCATATACCATCGTGATTCCGCCACCCAATGTGACGGGTGTGTTGCACATGGGACACATGCTCAACAACACCATTCAGGACATCTTGGTTCGTAAGGCTCGTTTGGATGGAAAGAATGCCTGCTGGGTACCTGGCACCGACCATGCGTCCATTGCGACTGAGGCGAAGGTGGTGAATCGTCTGGCAGAACAAGGTATCAAGAAGCGTGATCTTACCCGTGAGGAGTTCTTGAAGCATGCTTGGGCATGGACCGATGAACACGGTGGCATCATCTTGAAGCAGTTGCGCCACCTCGGTGCTTCGTGCGATTGGGACAGAACCGCTTTCACGATGGATGAGAAGCGCAGCGAGAGTGTGCTCAAAGTGTTTGTTGACCTCTATAAGAAAGGACTCATTTATCGTGGTCTTCGTATGGTCAACTGGGATCCGAAGGCTCAGACGGTGCTTTCTACCGAGGAAGTGATTTATCGTGAGGAAAAGAGCCACCTCTTCCATCTGAGATATTATGTGGCAGATGCCGAAACCAACCCTGTGAAGCCCACTGGCGAGGAAGGCGAGGTGCTGCACCAAGATGAGCAGGGACGTTATTATGCAGTGGTGGCTACCACACGCCCCGAAACCATCATGGGCGATACCGCCATGTGTGTCAACCCCAAAGACCCCAAGAACCAGTGGTTGCGTGGTCACAAGGTGATTGTTCCATTGGTGAACCGTATTATCCCTGTGATTGAAGACCGCTATGTGGATATAGAGTTTGGAACGGGCTGTTTGAAAGTGACTCCTGCTCATGATGTGAACGACTACGCATTAGGTAAGGCACACAACCTTGAAACCATTGACATCTTCAACCCCGACGGCACACTCTCCGAGGCAGCAGGTCTTTATGTGGGTCAAGACCGCATGGAAGTGCGCAAGCAGATTGCCATTGATTTGCAGGCAGCGGGCTTGATGGAGAAGATAGAGGACTATGACAACAAGGTGGGTTATTCCGAGCGCAACCAAGACACAGCAGTGGAGCCTCGTCTCTGCAAGCAGTGGTTCCTCTCCATGAAGCACTTTGCCGACATCGCCCTGCCCCCTGTGCTTGAAGGGAAGATAAAGTTCTATCCTACCAAGTATGTCAATACTTACCGCAACTGGATGGAGAACATTCAGGATTGGTGCATTAGCCGTCAGCTTTGGTGGGGACATCGTATCCCAGCCTATTTCCTGCCTACAGGGGAGGATGAAGAAGAGAAGTATGTGGTGGCACTCACTGCTGAAGAGGCACTGGAAGAAGCCAAGAAGATGTCTGGCTATGAGAACATCACTGCCGACCAACTCAGACACGATGAGGACGCTCTTGACACTTGGTTTTCCTCATGGCTTTGGCCCATCTCTCTCTTTGATGGCATCAACAATCCTGACAATGAGGAAATCAACTACTATTATCCCACCTGCGACCTTGTGACCGCTCCCGACATCATCTTCTTCTGGGTGGCTCGCATGATTATGGCTGGCGAGGAGTATATGAAGGATGTGCCTTTCCGCAACGTGTATTTTACGGGTGTGGTGCGTGACAAGCTCGGTCGCAAGATGTCCAAGTCGCTTGGCAATTCTCCCGATCCGCTGGGACTTATCGACAAGTATGGAGCTGACGGCGTGCGCATGGGTATGCTTCTGTCCGCTCCAGCTGGCAATGACATTCTCTTTGATGAACAGCTCTGTCAGCAGGGGGCAGCATTCTGCAATAAGATTTGGAATGCCTTCCGACTGGTGCAGGGTTGGGAAGTGTCTGATTCGCTTGCACAACCCGAGGAAAACAAGAAGACCATCGCATGGATGGAGGCAACCATCAAGACTGCTGTGGCCGAAATCAACGACCTCTATTCTAAATATCGTCTGAACGAGGCTTTGATGGCAGTGTTCAAACTCTTCACAGATGAGTTCTCGGGGTGGTATTTGGAAATGATTAAGCCGGCTTATCAGGCGCCGATTGATGCGGAGACTCTTCAAGCTACGCTCAACTTCTTTGAACAGTTGATGAAGATTATCCACCCCTTCATGCCGTTCATCACAGAAGAGTTGTATCAGCACATTGCAGAGCGCAAGGACGGTGAGAGCATCATGGTCGATTCACTCATCCTCGATTCACCCACAGAGGCTGATGCCCGTCTCATAGCCCAATACGAAGAGGCAAAGCAAGTCATTTCGGGTGTTCGTGCCGTTCGTCAGAGTAAGAACATTTCCCCTCGCGAACCATTTACGCTTGAAGTGGTTGTCGCTTCCGACGATGATTGTAACGTGACCAAGTGTCCTGCTCTTGGTTCTGTTATCAAGAAGATGGCTTCTCTTGCAGACATCCTTTATGTACAGGCAAAGAGTGACGGTACTTCCGCTTTCTTGCTGGGTACTACTGAGTATGCTGTTCAGTTGGGCAACCTTATCGACACGGAAGCCGAAATCCAAAAGATGGAGGCAGAATTGAAGCATTTGCAAGGCTTCCTCGTCGGAGTGAAGAAGAAACTTGGCAATGAGCGGTTTGTAGCTAATGCTCCTGCACAGGTGGTGGATTTGGAACGCAAAAAGCAAAGTGATGCAGAAACAAAGATTGCTGCTTTGACCGAGAGCTTGGCAAAGTTGAAGAAATAAAAAATCCGCTTGTCCCAACGACAAGCGGATTTTTTGTCTCATTTCCATCTGATAGAGAGATTCCCTTCTAATCTGTTTTATGTTTCAGTGCATTCTTTAGTTGTGGGTCGTCAGGGTGCTGGATGACGTTTTGTTGGGTATAGCCAGTGAGGTGTATGGCACCTGTGCCGACATTGAAGACAGAGAGACGTTGAACATCCATGTTGACTTTAATTTTTGCAGGGCTATGCGAATAGATGGAAACATCCTCTGCTTGCAGATTGGCAATTTCAATTGGACCTTTGTCACTTGATTCCAGTTTGAAGGTATTGCATTGTACATCGTCCAATTTCATAGAGCCAGTGCCGAACACACCTACTTGTGCCTCAGTGGTTTTCCATACTCCCAGACTGGTAAAGCCACCATTGCCACAGATGCTGACACATTGCAGGTCTGGGCAGGACACATACATCTTCACATTACTTTTGTTTCCATAGGCGTTGATGTCAGGATTGTTGTCGGTGAAGATTGTGGTGGTGAAGAGGTTGCTCTCAAAAGTGGTGCTGAGATAGCGGAGCATGGTGCTGTCGCCCTCTACATCAATGTTGTAATCGCCCTGAGTATAAATGATGTCAATGCTTCCCAAATTAGTGATGTGGGTAAACGTGCTGGGAATCTTGATATGTTGCCGAACAATGTTGGGTTTAGCCTCCGTGGAGGGGGCATCGTTGTCTTTATCATTCTTCTCCGTTGTCGTTTGACGACAAGAAACCAGCAGAGCAATGGCTCCGCAAGTAATGTAAGTGAGATATTTCCTGTTCATATAGATAAATCAATCAGTATTAGGTGCAAAGATACGAAATTTGTAATTAACAAATAGCAATTAGCAACGATTTCAGCCAACGGGTAACAAGTAATTGAAAAAATCCTCAAATCGTGTTGAGAATTTGAGTTTGTTTGGGGAGTTTGTAGTGATGGAGAGCATGGGAAGAAATTGGATACGAATGCAAACTGTCGGTAGGATATTCAACAAAAACCACAAAATTGACATAACAGACACATTTCCCCAAAAAGTGTCAACGAGTCTGAAGAACCACATCATCGCTACACCGCTACAGTGCTACAGTTCTCTCGACAACTATTACACATCCTATCATCAGCGCATCCTTTGGATAATTTTTATTATTATATTATATTATAATATAATAATAAATTGTACCCTTCACACATTCTCATTCTGTGATTTTGGAACTGTAGCACTGTAGCACCGCAACGCGGAATCCCTACATGGTGTGCGGCACGTTGCTGTTGACCAACAGGATGACATACCCACAAACGTAATTGTGATGTCCCCTGCATCGTAATTACGATACGCCTTATATCGTAATAATGATACACCATGCCTCGTCATCATGATGAGTCCAACGAATTAGAAATGAGGATAATGTCTCGCCAGACCTCTTTCAACTACAATATGGTAATGTTACCGTTTGGAATTGCTTTGCTCCCCCAATGCGGCGTGATGGCTAAAAAATACCAAAAGATTTTGCAGATTAGGGATAAAGTCTCTATCTTTGCAACATCTTCACGCCGAGACCGTCTTCGGGCGGTGGATGGCAAGCAGGTGTCGTGTGGATACTTAAAGATTGTTGCAATAGACAAATGTAAACGGTAAATTTAATCACTGATAAAATTTGTTTTTACATTTGTTGATAATAAGTAGTTAGAACAGATATGAGTAATCAACATTATACTAACGGGTTTCAAGATTTTCAATGACGTTTCAAACTTTTGGCAAGAAAAAGACCTACTCTTGTTAAAAACACATTGTCAAATATATTTAATAGGAAATAAGACACACAGCGATTTGGCGGAAATAGGCATTGCGGAATTTATACATCAGTTTATGTATGATTATGATAGTCGGCATGTTGGTAAGGAACTCTTTAGGGCAAAAGAACATGAAGAAGATATTGTAATAATCAATGAACTGACGAAAGAAGAAATTCCGATTAGTTTGAAAGCGTATGGTGATGGGTCATTGCAGTTGTTAACGGATAAAGATGCCAAGATGTTTCCTACACTTCAAGAATATGGCTCTTCAATTGTTGATAGAAAAGCGATAGAAGAGATATTTCAATCGGAGGCGTTCGCTCTTCTTAATTCTGTGAATGTTATGCCTCTCATTTATAGAGAAGCACAGAAAGAGTGCAATATCATGGTTTTTGATTTTGACAAAATGAAGGAACATACACGAAAAATCCTACTGGTCAATGCTGAGTATAAGTATGATGAGGAAACACAATCGGTTGTACAAGGGAAAGGTCGGTCTCATCCAATCTATATGTTTATAGACGAGGAAGGAAAATACATTTGTGAAGTAAGGTATGGAAATGCTACAGCTAATGCCTTGCAACGGGAATTTTGGACTCATACAAAAAATGCGTTGGGATATTTTGAGAGCCTGACTAATGGGTGGATTTCATACGACCACAATCTGACTTTGGTGCAGTTGTTTAAATTGGCACTAAACTGCACGGAGAACGGACATAAAAGTGCTAATATAATACTACAAACAGACATTGACGAATTAAAGAAATAGCAGTAACGTTAAGCGTCTGATTTTATATATATGTGCATACAATTGGATTTATTTGGGAATGCCACACAAATTCCAGAAACAGAAGGAATCAAATATACAGGTTCTAAACTGAAAATGCTTCCATATATCATCAACATGATTGCAGGATTGGATATAAATTCAGCATTAGATGCTTTTAGTGGTACGACGCGTGTGGCTCAAGCGTTTTCTCAAATAGGTTACGACACTACCGCAAATGATATATCGGTTTGGTCGCAGGTTTTTGCAACATGTTATTTGTTGTCAAAAAAAACGGATGATTATTACAAACCTTTTATTGAGGAGTTGAATAAACTGAAAGGTTACAAAGGGTGGTTCTCTCAACATTATGGAGGGGAAGACGAGTCGGGGAAGAAACCTTTTCAGTTAAAAAATGCCATGCGTTTAGATGCTATAAGAGACAGGATTGAAGAGTTTCACCTTCCATGGGAGGATAAATGTGTATTATTGACAAGCCTCATACACGCTATGGATGAGGTGGATAATACGTTAGGGCATTATGCGGCATATTTGTCAGGATGGTCGCCAAGGTCTTATAATGATGTTGTATTAAAACTTCCAAAGAGGCATTGTGTAACGACCAATAACAAGGTTCTTCGAGGTGATGTTTTTGATGCGGTCAGAGAATACCATGATTTAGTTTACATGGATCCGCCTTATGGTTCAAATAACGAGAAGATGCCTCCCAGTCGGGTGAGGTACGCTGCTTATTATCATATATGGAAAACTGTAATTCTTAATGATAAGCCTAATGTTTTTGGCAAAGCGAACAGACGTGAAGATACACGTGACAGGGTCGATCCCTCTGTGTTTGAAGAGTACAAAAGAAATGAAAAAGGCGATTTTATAGCCATGCAGGCGATAAAAGACCTTATAGAACAGACTAATGCACACTATATACTCCTTTCTTATAGTTCAGGTGGAAGAGCGACAAAAGAAGAACTTAACAAAATCCTACATGCTAATGGAAATGTCATTGCTGTTCAAGAAATAAATTATAAAAAGAACGTAATGAGCAATATGCGATGGACAAATAATTGGATAAATTCAGATGGTAAATACAATGAGTATCTTTTTTTGTTAGAAAAATAAAGGTTAGTTCGTTCCTGTGTTGATAGTTTCTTACGGAGTTTGTCTGTGGTGCGTCACAGGTCGGTATTCGTCTGCTGATATGTAAAGTGGATTCTTGCTTTTCGGACAATAGGGAAGGCGCGAGGGGCAAAAGTATCGTATAAAGCATAGATTCAATATCAAGGTTTTGTACTTCGATACTGAATCTATGGAAATAGGACGAATGATAATAGGTGAAAACGATTATTGAATGAGATTAACTAATTCCGCAACGGGTAAAAATTGGTCGTGTCGCAAATTATAAATAATATATGATGTATTATGAATGAAATATTCGTATCTTTGCAACATTATATAAATCATTAAAAACATAAACAGAAATGGAGATAGATAATAGATACATTACTGTGGTTTACAAGCTCTACACGGTGGATGAAGGTGTGGAAGACAAAGAACCTGATGAGGTGGCTAATGATAGGCATCCTTTCCAGTTTATCAGCAAGCTCGGTGTGGTGCTACCTGCGTTTGAAGAGGCGGTGGTTAATCTGACACGGGGTGATGAGTTTGACTTTACCATTCCTTATAAGGATGCTTATGGTGAGTTCAAGGATGAGTTGATGATTGATGTGCCCATTTCGGTTTTCATGCCCAATGGAAAGTTGGATACCAACCATATTTATGAAGGTGCTATCGTAGCCATGCAGGGTGAGGATGGCAGTCGTTTCAATGCTACCATCATTGAAATTAAGAAGGATAATGTTTTGGTTGATTTGAACCATCCGCGTGCAGGTCTTGACCTTCACTTTGTGGGTCGTGTGGTAGAGAATCGCCCTGCCACCAATCAGGAAATTGCGGATTTGCTCAATGCCATGGGTGGCTGTGGCGGTTGTGGCGGCGATTGTGATGGCGGTTGTGGCGGAAGCTGCGGAGGATGTCATTGATGAGAAATACTTTTGGACATCTGTTCACGTTGACCACCTTTGGTGAGAGTCATGGTGCTGCTATCGGTGGTGTGGTGGATGGCATGCCAGCTGGCATTGATATTGATTTGGCGTTTATCCAGTCGGAACTGAATCGTCGTCGTCCAGGGCAGAGCCGCATCACCACTGGTCGTCAGGAAGGCGATGTGGTGGAATTGCTTTCTGGTGTGTTTGAAGGAAAGAGCACGGGTTGCCCCATCGGTTTTGTGGTGCGCAACATGAACCAGCATTCGAGTGACTATGAGAATGTTCGCAATGTCTATCGCCCGTCGCATGCCGATTATACTTACACTCAGAAGTATGGCTTGCGTGATCATCGTGGTGGCGGGCGTTCTTCTGCTCGTGAGACCATTTCACGTTGCGTGGGTGGTGCTTTGGCTAAGCTGGCACTCCGTCAGTTGGGGATTGAGGTTGTTGCCTACACTTCACAAGTGGGGCATATCGCTATTGACCGCAATTATCAAAAATACGATTTCGCACAGATTGAGGCAAACCCTGTTCGTTGCCCTGATTCCACAGTGGCCAAGCAGATGGAACAGCTGATTTTGGATGTCAAGGCTGAAGGTGACACTATTGGTGGCATCATCACGGGTGTGGTGAAGGGCTGTCCTGTGGGATTGGGTGGACCTGCGTTCTCCAAGCTCCATGCTGACCTCGGTGCTGCCATGTTGAGCATCAATGCCGTGAAAGGCTTTGAATATGGTGAAGGTTTTGATGGAGTGGGGCAGAGAGGTTCGGAACAGAATGACATCTTCTTTAATGATGGTGGGCATATCAATACACGAACGAACCACTCAGGAGGCATCCAAGGTGGTATCTCTAATGGGCAGGACATCGTGTTTCGTGTGCTGTTCAAACCTGTGGCCACGCAGTTGCGTCCGCAATTTACAGTGAACAAGGATGGTGAAGAAACCATTCTCGAAGTGAAAGGTCGTCACGACCCGTGTGTGCTGCCGCGTGCAGTTCCTGTAGTGGAAGCGATGGCGGCAATGACCATTCTCGACCATTATTTGATGAATAAAACAGTAAGACTATGAATAAGGTAATGCTGATTGGTCATGTGGGTGCAGACCCACAGGTGAAGTATTTGGATCAAGGCGTGTGCGTGGCACAGTTGCGACTGGCAACCACAGAGCGTGGCTATATGTTGCAGAATGGCACTCAAGTGCCCGAACGCACGGAGTGGCACAACTGCATCTTTTGGCGCAAACAGGCGGAGGTGGTGGAGAAGTATGTGCATAAAGGTGACCGCCTATATGTGGAGGGGAAGATTCAGTCGCGTGATTGGACCGACCGCCAAGGCATTTCTCGTAAATCCATTGACATTGTGGTCGATAATATGGAAATGCTGACCACACGCCCTACTGCGGAATCCGCAGCGCAACTGGTGGCTAAACCTACGACTCCAGCGGCAACCAAGCCCGAAGAGAATAATGGTGAATATCCCTTCTGACCCTCATAACAATCGACAATTATGACTCCAACCATCATTGCAGGACCATGTGTGATTGAATCCATGGAATGCCTTGAGACAGTGGCACAGGAATTGGTGCGACTGAACGAGAAACATGGTCTTGACATCATCTTCAAATCATCATTTGACAAGGCAAACCGCACCAGCATTCATTCCTATCGTGGTCCTGGTTTGGAAAAGGGCATGCAGATGCTGTCAGGCATCAAGGAGAAGTACGGATTGCGCATCCTCACTGACATTCACGAGAGTTATCAGGCACAACCCGTGGGCGAGGTGGCCGATGTATTGCAGATTCCTGCTTTTCTGTGCCGACAGACTGATTTGCTGGTGGCAGCCGCTCGCACGGGATGTATCGTCAACATCAAGAAGGCTCAGTTCCTTTCAGGTTTGGACATGGAGTTTCCCGTGCAGAAAGTGCGCGAGAGTGGCAACGACCATGTGTGGCTGACCGAACGCGGTAATATCTATGGATATAACAATTTGGCGGTTGACTTCCGTAACATTGCTGATATGCACCACTTCACCGACACGGTCATTATGGATTGCACCCATTCGGTGCAGCGTCCTGGTGCGGCTGGTGGCAAGACGGGTGGCAACCGTGAGTTTGTGCCATCCATGGCATTGGCAGCCAAGGCTTTCGGTGCCAACGGCTACTTCTTCGAGGTGCATCCTGACCCTGATAATGCGCTTTCCGATGGTTCTAACATGCTGCATCTGACAGACTTGGATGCGGTGATAGCAAGCTTGGTGGATTGAAGAACTGGTATCGCCAGTGTGATGATACTTGTTAAGAAACGACGAATTTGTATGGAATCCAAGATATATGCAGAGCGGTGTTTGCGCGACGAAGCAGAGGCACTGCTCGACCTTATCCCGCAGCTGGACAATAGTTTTGAGCAAGTGGTGAACCTTATCCACCGTTGCACGGGGCATATGGTCGTGACAGGTGTGGGCAAGTCAGGGCATGTGGGAGCAAAGATTGCCGCAACCTTGGCTTCGACAGGAACACCTGCCATCTATCTGAATGCGTTGGATGCCTTGCATGGCGATTTGGGCATGATTATGAACAATGATGTGCTCTTCATGCTTAGCAACTCGGGCAACACTGATGAATTGTTGCGCATCATAGCTTCGCTTGAGGAACGCCACATCCCAATCGTCTCCATGACGGGCGATAGAGAGTCGCTGTTGGCACAACACTCTGACTATCATATTCTTTGTCGTGTGGAGCATGAAGCATGTCCGCTCAATCTTGCTCCAACCTCCAGTACCACGGCAGCAATGGCAATGGGCGATGCGTTGGCTTGTGCCTTGATGGAGGTTCGCAAGTTCCGTGCCAAAGACTTCGCCTTGTTCCATCCTGGTGGTTCTCTTGGTCGCAAGTTGCTGGTGAAGGTGAAGGATGTGATGTACACCGACAATTTCCCGATTGTGCCGCCCACCATGCTGCTGTCTGATGCCCTGATGATTATCAGTGGTGGCAAACTCGGTTTGGGCGTTGTGATGGAAGGTGGCAAAATTCTCGGCATCATCACCGATGGTGATATTCGCCGTGCTGTTGAAGGGGCGCGTGAGAACTTTATCAACCTCACTGTCAGCGAGGCGATGACCACCACGCCAAAGACAATCTCGCCCGAAGCCAAACTTACCACCATCCAACAAATGTTCCGCAATCACAAGATTCACTCACTGCTCGTGACCGACCACGGCAAACTTGTCGGTATTGTGGATTACTTCGCCATTATGAGTTAAAATTTTCCTCCCAACAAGAAGGGCCTCGGAATTTCCGAGGCCCTTCTTGTTGGGAGGAGACTATGCAATAAACTATCCCTGTTCAATATAAGGCACGTCCAAGCAGAACATGATATTGCAACTCGCCTTATTCAGAACAGGAGCAGTTAGTGAACAAACAGAGGTCACCAAACAGATTCTCCAAACTCACTTTTCATCCCTCATTTCTTCCCTCTAAACTCCCCCTCAAAATCGATGTCCCCGACTCCGACCAATCGGAGTCGGGGACATCGGTCTGTCGGAGTCGGGGACTCCGATTTAGTGGTGTAAAAGTTGGCAAGAATAGCTTCATTGTTTGTTATTCATTTCATCACACCATAACAGACAGGCCCCGTTCTTCATAAAAGAACGGGGCCTTGTCTGTTGTCTTTCATTGTCTGTTTATTCGTCTATCAACTTACGATACCTGATTCGTTTGGGTTCTTCTAATCCGAGACGTTTGGCTTTGTTGGCTTCATAGTCGGTGTAAGAACCTTCAAAGTAGAAAATGTTGCCGTCGCCTTCAAATGCGAGGATATGGGTGCAGATGCGGTCGAGGAACCAGCGGTCGTGGCTGATGATGACGGCACAGCCAGCGAAGGCTTCGAGTCCTTCTTCCAAGGCACGGAGTGTGTTCACGTCAATGTCGTTGGTTGGCTCGTCGAGCAGGAGTACGTTGCCTTCTTGCTTCAGGGCGATGGCGAGGTGGAGGCGGTTGCGCTCACCGCCTGAGAGGACACCGCATTTCTTTTCTTGGTCGGCTCCGTTGAAATTGAAGCGTGAGAGGTAGGCGCGCACATTGATGTCTTTGCCGCCCATGCGGATGGTTTCGTTTCCGCCACTTACCACCTGATAGACAGTCTTTTCAGGGTCGATGTCTTTGTGTTGCTGATCCACATAACTCAACTTCACGGTTTCGCCCACTTCAAAAGTGCCGGCATCGACTTGTTCCATGCCCATAATAAGGCGGAAGAGAGTCGTTTTACCAGCTCCGTTGGGACCGATTACACCTACGATGCCGTTGGGCGGCAGGTTGAAGTTGAGGTCGGTGAAGAGGACTTTGTCTCCGAAGGACTTGGCAACGTGCTGTGCCTCAATGACCTTGTTGCCGAGGCGAGGACCATTAGGGATGAATATCTCCAGCTTCTCTTCCTTCTGTTTCTGCTCTTCGTTGAGCATCTTATCGTAGGAGTTCAGACGTGCCTTTCCCTTGGCTTGACGTGCTTTCGGAGCCATGCGTACCCATTCCAACTCGCGTTCCAAGGTCTTACGGCGCTTTGAGGCGGTCTTCTCTTCTTGTTCCATGCGCTTGCTCTTCTGCTCCAGCCATGAAGAGTAGTTGCCCTTCCATGGGATGCCTTCGCCACGGTCAAGTTCCAAAATCCACTCTGACACGTCGTCGAGGAAATAGCGGTCGTGGGTAACAGCAATGACTGTGCCTTCGTACTGCTGAAGGTGCTGCTCCAGCCAGTCGATGCTTTCCGCATCAAGGTGGTTGGTTGGCTCGTCAAGCAGGAGCACGTCGGGCTTTTGGAGCAGGAGTCGGCAGAGGGCGACACGGCGACGTTCGCCGCCCGAGAGGTTCTTCACGCTCCAGTCGCCAGGGGGACAACGGAGGGCATCCATCGCGCGTTCAAGTTTGGAATCCATGTTCCAAGCGTCTGTGGCATCGATGATGTCTTGTAGTTCTGCCTGACGAGTCATGAGTTTCTCCATCTTGTCTGGGTCTTCGTAGTATTCGGGAAGACCGAACTTCTCGTTGATTTGGTCGTACTCGGCAAGGGCATCATACACATGCTGTACACCCTCCATGACGTTCTCCTTTACGGTCTTTTCTTCGTTGAGTGGTGGTTCCTGTGGCAGGTAGCCGACAGTGTAGCCAGGACTCCACACTACCTCGCCTTGGAATTGCTGGTCGATGCCTGCAATAATCTTCATGAGGGTGGATTTACCTGCACCATTGAGACCGATGATGCCGATTTTTGCACCGTAGAAGAAGGAGAGGTAGATGTTTTTGAGCACTTGTTTTTGGTTCTGTTGGATGGTCTTGCTCACTCCGACCATCGAGAATATCACTTTCTTGTCGTCAACTGTTGGCATAAGTCGTTTGGGGTTATTAAATGGATAATTAGATGTTGTTGAACCGATTGGGGGTGTTTGCTTTGTTGCAATTCTGATATAGCATAGAAGACGGCTAACTTTCTAAGTCGGATAGCCAGTCGCTGCTGCTGGCATCGCTCGGCATGCGCCAGTCACCGCGGGGCGAGAGGCTGACAGAACCGACCTTAGGACCATCGGGCAGACAACTACGTTTGAACTGCTGGGTGAAGAAACGGCGACAGAAGGTCTTGAGCCACTTGCGAATGGTCGCTTCGTCGTAGGTGCCTACTGGCATACCGTCTTCTGCTACTTCGGGGTTCGTCTGATTGATGAATGCTTGTTCTGCCAGATAAAGAATCTTGGCAGGACGGAAACCGAAGCGGAGGAAATGGTAGAGGAAGAAGTCGTGGAGTTCGTATGGTCCAACGAGGTCTTCTGTCTTCTGTTGGATTGTACCATCGTCATTGGCAGGGATTAGCTCAGGCGAAATTGGGGTTTCGATGATGTCGAGCAGTGTGGCTTTTGAGGCATCATCGACGCTTGTTAAAGCAACCCATTTGACGAGGTATTTGACAAGGGTCTTGGGGATAGAGCAGTTCACGCCGTAATTGGACATGTGGTCAGCATTGTAGGTACACCAGCCGAGTGCCAGTTCGCTGAGGTCTCCTGTGCCTACGACGAATCCGTTGCATTGGTTGGCTACGTCCATGAGTATTTGGGTGCGTTCACGAGCTTGGCTGTTCTCGTAAGTCACGTCATGGTTGTTTGGGTCGTGGTCGATGTCAAGGAAATGCTGGATACAAGCTTCCTTGATGCTGATTTCCTTAATGGTGATGTCGAGCGACTTCATCAGAGCGATGGCGTTATGGTAGGTGCGGTCTGTTGTGCCGAAGCCTGGCATGGTGACACCGATGACCTCCTTGCGTGAACGATTGAGTAAGTCCATGGTTTTGACACAGACGAGCAAAGCGAGTGTGGAGTCAAGTCCGCCACTGATACCGAGGACAATGCAGCGAGCACCCGTATGGACGATGCGCTTTGCGAGTCCTGAGGTCTGGATGGAGAAGATTTCTTCGCAGCGTTCATCGAGCACGCTGCCACTTGGCACGAAGGGGTGTGGATTGATTCTGCGAATCAGTTTTAATTCGTCGGCTGGATAAACTGTCTGACATTGAACGTGGATAGTGGATTGTTGAAGGGGGATGGGTGAGGAATGAGCGATGAGACGCACGTTCTCTGAAAAAGTTGTGTTGTGGCGACGCTCTGTCAGCAGACGCTCGGTGTCTATCTCGCTGATAACCATTTGTTCTTCAAGACAGAAACGTTTGCTGTGGGCTATGAGGCTGCCGTTTTCGTAGATGAGGGCATTGCCTGCAAAGGCAATGTCTTGGGTCGATTCACCGAAACCACAGGAACTGTAAACATAACCAGTGATACAGCGGGCACTCTGCTGGCTAATGAGGGAAAGCAGGTATTGGTTCTTGCCGATGAGCTCGTTCGATGCACTCAGATTGAAAATGATTTCGGCTCCTCTTAAAGCCAGTTCGTTACTGGGTGGAATTGGTGCCCAAAGGTCTTCGCAAAGTTCAATGCCGAAGGTGGTTCTTTGTGTGTGGAAGAGCAGGTTGCGCCCGAATGGAACGGTCTGTGCGCAGAGATGTACCTGCTGGTCATTGGTGGCAGTAGAGGGGGCAAACCAGCGTTGTTCATAAAACTCCTTGTAGTTGGGTAAGAAGGTTTTAGGTACGACACCGAGAATCTTGCCACTCTGTATCACGATGGCGCAGTTCATCAGCAGTCCGCCGACCATGACTGGCATGCCGACGAGGGAAATAATTTGTAGGGAACGGGTAAAGTCAAGGAGTTTGAAGAGGCTTTCCTCACACTTCTCAAGCAATAATTGTTGCCCCAAAAGGTCACCGCAGGTGTAGCCACAGATGCAGAGTTCAGGGAATACGATGATTTCTACCCCCTTGCCTTCGGCTTGCACGATGAGGCTTTCGATTTGCTGGATATTGTATGTGCAGTCCGCTACCTTCAACGAAGGAATGGCTGACGCTATTTTGACAAAACCGTAATTCATATTTTACTATATGGGGTTAATGGGCATTGAGGGTGATTGTGGCTGGTTTCAGACCTTTGCCTGTCACTTTGATGGTGGCTGTGCCTGCCTTGCCGTTGCTCTGAATGCCAATGACGAGTTGACCATGGAAGGTCTTCATCGTGGGCTTTGTGAAGACTTCGAGGCTGGTGGCATCACCATTACAGATTCCTTTGAATTGAGCTGCACCTGTTACTTGGACGTTGATGGGGGTGTCTGCGTCTGGCACAAGATTGCCATCCTTGTCGAGGATATTGACAGTGATGAAAGTCATGTCTTCACCATCGGCTTTGAGCGGTTTGATGGGAGCACCTAAATCGCCTGTCAGTTGAATCTGCGATGCCGCACCTGCGGTCTTTACTATTTGGATACCAACCTCTTTGCCGTTTGCGTCATAGACGACCACTTTCAGTTCTCCAGGTTCGTACTTCACGTTGTTCCAACGAAGACGATAACGGTCTATGCAAGGGTCGTTGATGTCAGTGATGCGACCATCCTTGCCTGAAGGAGACTTTGCTGTTGTGTTCTTGCTGATTCGTCCTTGCGACTTCCCGTTCACGAAGAGTTCTGCGGTGGGGTAGTTGGTGTAGCAATAGATGGGGATGGTTTCGCCTTCACGTCCAGGCCATGTCCAGTGGGGCAGGAGATGGATGGTTGTTTCCTCCTTGTTCCAATGGGAACGATAGAGGTAGTAGCGGTCTTTAGGAAGACCTGCAAGGTCGAAGATGCCGAAGTAGGAGGAACGGCTGGGCCAATAGTCGTCGTATGGAGTGGGTTCACCGAGATAGTCGAAACCAGTCCAGACAAACTCACCAATTACCCAGGGCTGGTCTTCTTGTAGAAGCCAGTCATCTTCTGGGATGTTCGACCATTGGCAAGCCTCTACGTCGTAACTGGAGCACTGACCATCATTGTGAAACTTGTAGTCGGCACGTTCAACAGGAAACTTATACACACCGCGTGAAGAAACGGTGGATGCGGTTTCGCTGCCCAAAATGAAGCCGTGGCGCAGTTTATCGTAAGCTGTGTGGTATCTTTGTGTGCGGTAGTTGATGCCAGGGATGTCGAGCACCTGTGCAAATCCCGAGGCGATGGCATTGTCAATGCGGTCCATTCCTGATGTGACGGGACGGGTAGGGTCAAGGACGTGAACCAAATTCTGCATCTCACGAGCCATGCGGTTGCCGTCTTTAGAGCCTTGTTCGGGGATTTCATTGCCGATAGACCACATGACGATGGATGGATGGAGGCAATTAGCACGGACGAGATTTCGAATATCATCTTTCCACCATTCCTTGTAGAATCGGGCATAGCCGTTCTTGCCCTTGGGATAAACCCACATGTCAAAACTCTCCGCCATCACCATCATTCCGAGCGAATCATAAACCTCCATCTGCATCTGGCTGGGTGTGTTGTGTGCTGTGCGGATAGCATCACACCCCATACTTTTCAGGAGTTCTACCTGACGGATGAGGGCTGCCTTGTTGATGGCAGCACCCAACATACCGAGGTCGTGGTGCAAGCATACCCCCTTGAACTTGCGTGTCTGACCATTTAACTGGAAACCACCGTTGGCAGAGCATTTCACGGTTCTGAATCCAATCTTCTTCACCTGTCGGTCGAGCAACTGGTAAGGTCTGCCGTCCTTGATGGTATAGAGCGATACTTGTAAGTCGTAGAGTTTCGGTGTTTCAGGAGTCCATGGAATGACCTTGTTTATGTCGGCAATCGCTGTTGTTTTACCGTTGTCGTCAAGCTGTGAGAGAAGTTTAAGCGTAGTACCATCCTCTGTCTTGATGAAGAACTCTACGGCATAGAAGGTGTTAGGTTCCATTCCCGTTATTTGGGCTTTCAGTTCTTCAATGGCACTCCCATGATTAAAAGCCAGTGTGTTTGCTTCAATGCCCCACTGTTCTATAGCGGTCTTTTGTGTCTGAATCAGCGTGACAGGACGATATAAACCTGCACCAGGATACCAACGGCTGCTTTCTTCTACGTTCTGAAGATGAACAGCCAGTGTATTGGGTGAACCGTCTTTGTGTACGAATGGTGTGACATCGATGTTGAAAGGTGTATATCCATATTTCCATTCACCTGCTTTCTTTCCGTTCACATACACAACAGGTTCTGCCATAGCACCATCGAAGTTGAGGAGGGCGCGTGGGCAGCCTTTCTCAACGGTGAAAGTTGTACGATACCAGCCTTGTCCAATCCAAGGTAAAGACCCCGAGCGTCCTGTTTTTTCGGTGGCTTCTTTCTCACCGTTCTGTTCGATGGCAACGGTCTGTTTGTCAATATCTTTATCGAAAGGACCGCTGATAGCCCAGTCATGAGGCACTTGCACGGTTTGCCACTTCTTGTCGTTGAAACTTACTTGTGAGGGCGCAATGGTGTCCAAACTTTCTCCGCGTGAGAATTTCCAATCGTCGCGCAGCACTGTCTCTGTACGTTGTGCTGTGGCGGTGATTGTTGTGATGGTCATGCCCAACCACAGTAGGCTTTTGAAAATGTTGTGATAATTCGTCATTATATATAGGTATTAGTTCTTTTGATAGATGATGTAATCTTTGAGTTTGACCCAAGATTTATTTTCGTTGTAGGTGGTTTGGTACGCACCTATTTTTAGGGTAGGTGTTGTCATCTTGACAGGTGAGCCTGGCATGTTATTCCACGTTTTGCCGTCCTCGCTGGTTCGGGCAAAGAGTTGGTCTCCACGACGTTCAAACTGGATGTAAGGGTCGTATTCGTACCCTTTGTAGTTGGGATACTGTGGGCGGTTGTGACCACTCAGTATTGTGAACATGTTGCCGCAGTTGTAGAGTGGGAAAACTCCCAACTGATAGAACGTGCCTTTGTCGTCTGTGATGAGGAGACCACCTTCGTTATACCCCTTCACATTGTGCTGTTTCTGTCCTTCCATGTCATCGATGGTGGTCATCACCACAAAGTCACCTTTTACCTCTTGATACATTTCGCCGCCATTCTCAATGGGGGCATTGTTGAAGTCGCCTGTTATGGCACTTAACGTGAATGCCTCTTTCTTCTCAAACGTTGGCTTCATGTCGGGTGTAAGTTCAAACTTGCTGTCGGGGTCAATCTCCTCAAAGTCATCGTCACCGAGGGAGGCAATATGGATGTTGCTTGACATGGTGTACATCTTCTCAACCTCTTTGTCTGTTAGCGATTTGGGCATGATGAATAAACTGCTGATGTAGCCCATGAAGTTGTTTGCGCCTGATGCGTCAGCTCCAATCGTGATATGACCATCAGGGCGAATCATGAGGAAATTATTCTTCTCTTTCACCGGTTGACCGTTCAGATAGGCACGTTCCATCCAACCGTCGAAAGTGATGACCCAGAACTGCCATTTCCCTTCTCCATTTTTGATGTCTTGGGATGCACCGCTGCTTTCAAACGAGCCATTGTGATTGATGAGTCCCGTGGCAGGGTCTGTGCCTAAACGGAACTCTGTTGTGGCGAGGTCTGCACGTGAAGAAGACAGCGACACCACTGTGGAAACAGGACCAACTTTAGTGTTCAGCACCCACGCAGCGATGGTGTAAGGAGAGTTATATCGGTAGGTCGTTGGCAGTGTCGTATCGCTGACCAGTCGCTGTGTTCCGTTAAAGAAAAAGCCCCATCTCCCGTCTTTCACACGGGTGCGAATTGGCTTGTTAGCCTTGAATGTCATAGAAGGTTGAGGCTCTCCTTGGTTGGTGCGGTAGCTGATTAACTCGTTGACATCGAATGGCTTGTCCGTCTGTTTGTTGAAAGCCGCAGTGAGTCCTGCATCAATAAAGATGGATGAAGAGGATATGTTGCGGCTGTCTGCCTCTACATCCTTTTTGTGCATGTCAGGGTATCCGTCGTTGCTTTCCACGTCCGTTTGGGGTAGGGCAGGAGCCTTTTTCCACACTTTCACGTTCCATATTGCAGGCATGTGCCCGTTCTTTTGTGTGTCGGTGATGCTGATGCGGATGTACCGAGCCGTCACCGTTCCCTTATCTATCATGGGAGACCCCTGCTGTGTGTTGTCCGTGCGGTCGGCATACATGAACCACTTTTTGCCATCTGTAGAGGTTTCAATCTTGTATTGATAGAAGAAGGTGGCGTACTCAAATTGTGTCCATACCTCGTTGAATTTCATAGGTGTTCCGAGGTCTATCTGCAACCATTCACTATGGGATGTGGAATTATTAGGGTCATCCCAGTTGCAGTGGCGTGCCTTCCAAAGCGTGGCGTTGTTGTCGTCCACTGCATATTCTGGCTTGAACCACTCGTCATAGTAGGACGAAGCTGTGACTTTTGCTCCCCGTGCAAGATTCTTGTATTTGTTGTTTTTGAAGAGGTCAACATTCATGGCGTTGTGGGTCGGTACGATGGGGATGATATCGCCTTTCTCATCGAACTTCAGTTCATCTATACACACTTGCCTGTTAAAACCATGAACGGATTTTGGATTGTTATGTCTATGATAAACAATGTAATACTTCTTCCCTTCTTTGAGAATAGAGTGATGGCCAGGACCATGCACAGTCTCGTCCTCGTTGGTGGTGAGAATCTCACCCTTGTACGTGAATGGTCCCATAGGACCAACAGTGGAAGTGGCGTACTGCACACGGTAGGTGTCGGTGTGGCATGAGCCAGAGGAATAGGTGAAGTAATAGATTCCGTTGCGTTTGAACACAAAGGGAGCCTCGAAGATGTCTTTCAGTTCCGTGTTGGGAATGAGCCGTTTCTTGGTAAAGAACTCATCGGCAGCGATAGGGAAAGGATGGTTCTCATTCCATCGGCGAGCATCTTTCGTCACATTCTCTGCGAGCGCATTGAGGTCGAAGTCACCGTCCTTCAGTTTCGCCACACCACATCCGAAGCCATTGTAGATGCCCCATGTGGTGAAATAGAGGTATTGGCTTTTATCCTCATCCACAAATAGTTGTGGGTCGAGGGTAATGACGTTGTGTATATATCGGTCAGGCACCATTACGGCATCCTCCTTATCGAGGATGTTATGCCAAGGACCGATGGGAGAGTCGCTCTCGCCGATGTTGATATTGCAGGGTTCACAATAGTAGTAACGGAACTTTCCATTAGGTTGCTGTACCACGTCGGGTGCCCACACCACTTCTGTCGTTGGCCAGTTCATCACAATGTTCTTCCAGTTGACGAAGTCCTTGCTCACCCACACTTGTGCAGGACCATAGCCGTTACCTGTACCATCGGTGGTAGCATATAGATAATATGTGTCGCCAAACTTTCGGATGGTGGGGTCAGCGAAGTATCCAGGAATGAACGGGTTCGCATTCCCAGATGCGTTCCATGCCGTGCCAGCAACAGGCGATGGTGTGTACTCTTTCGGTCGTTGCTGAGCCGACAGGGTTGTCGAGGCTATCAATAGTAGCGGTAAAACAAACTTCTTCATTTTTCTTTTTATTAAGCTAATCTAAGTATTGGTGTTCTGATGTAATATCGCTATCGTTTGATTCCCTTTGCATTCAGTGCCTGCACGTATCGGGCGGCATTGCGCTGGTGTTCAGCATACGACACCGCAAAGTTGTGTGTGCCAGAAAAGTCTTCTTTTGCACACATGTAGATGTAGTCGTTCGTGTCGTGGTTGAGCACAGCGTCAATGCCAGCAATGCTGGGCACACGGATAGGACCTGGTGGCAATCCGATGTTGCGGTAGGTGTTATAAGGTGATTCAACCTTTAGATGTTCGTGGAGCACTCGTCTGATGGAGAAGTCGCCTACAGCAAAGATGACGGTAGGGTCACTTTGTAGTGCCATTTTTCGACGCATGCGGTTCATATAGAGTGCTGCAATCGTGGGTTTCTCACCATTATTGGAGGTCTCGCTATCCACGATTGATGCCAGTGTCACCACTTTCTCCTTGGTCATTTGTTCACCAGCGTATTCGCTCAGATTTTCCAGCAGCTGCATTCGGTCACGATTCCAAAATGCCGCATTCTCCTTTTGAAGACGAGCGAACAGGTCTTCTGTTGAAATGTCCCAATACACTTCGTAGGTGTTGGGAATGAACAGGGCTGGGAGCGTTTCACAGGTATAGCCCATGGCTTTCAAGTTATTGTCATCCTGCATGTAGCGGATGATAGCAACAGAATCAACCATCAGCTGTCGGCTCAACCGTCCAGCCATCTCAGGTAGGGTTCGCACGGAAGGTACCAACAGCTTGACAGGTATCTGTTGATGGTTGCGTAGATGCCTCACCAGTGTCAGCACACTGGTTTCATCGCTGATTTCGTATCGTCCTGTGTGCAAGTGCTGCTTGAGGTTCAGGGCTTGTGCATAGAGATGAAACGTCATCATATCCGTAGGATGTCCCACTGCCTCAATCTTGTGGCAGATGGAATCGTAGTTGTCATCCTCATCAATATAGAGATACGCAGTGCCGTCAGGGTGATAGCCGCTTCTGAGCATATACACGATGCTCAACACGGCAGCCACGACCAAGCAGCCTATCCATATCCACACATGCTTTGTTGTACTTATAGACATATTTTCTTTCTTTTGCGAAGTATCTTAGTTAAAATGTTGGGGCTTTGTCCGTTGGATGGCAAAAGCATCAACGTTTTAGCCTTTCTCCTAACCAAAACCTCTTGTTTTCCATGAAATATACTTGCAAAGATATGGATTCTCCCCTAAATATTCTTCTTATGTGTGGAAAGTTTTCTACCTTTACCACAAAAATCGCATATTTTTCTCTTAAACACATGGAAAATTTTAAGGATTTGGTGCAGAAGCGCCGCAGTGTTCGTAAGTTTACAGAACAGGAAATACAGGCAGAGGACTTGCAGACGATTCTTCGTGCAGCCCTTATGTCGCCTACCAGTAAAGGGACTCGTGCATGGCACTTTGTGGTGGTGGACGACCCCGTATTGCTCGAGAAGATTTCACTTTGCCGTCCGATGGGTAGCCAGTTCATCGCTGGTGCAAAAGTGGCAGTGGTCGTATTGGGCGACCGCGAGGTGACCGATGCGTGGTGTGAGGACGCCTCTTTGGCGGCTGTCACCATGCAGTATCAGGCCGCAGACCTCGGTCTTGGCTCTTGCTGGTGTCAGATTCGCAACCGCTTCATGGAGAACGGTGAGCCATCGGACAATGTGCTTCGTTTTTTGTTGAGATACCCTGAGAACCTGACTGCAGAATGCGTTATCGGTTTTGGCTATCCAGCCATTGAACGCAAGCCACAGGACGAGGACAAGTTGAAGTGGGAGAACGTGCATGTCGGTCCTTTCCCCGAAGAAGCTTGAAGACGTTTGTATAAGTTCGTCAACAAAATTAAGCCACATGATTAACTTTAGAAATCATGGGGTTCACGTATTCTTTTTTTACTAATTTCTCTATTGCGTCATAAGAGAAATAAAATTACAAATATCATTCAATCACCTGTATAATATGTACATAAGTGGATTAAAAAATTATCTTCCTCGGTATAATTATTTGGCAATAACAGCTATCCTCTTGTTGCTTTCTTTTATCACTATAAGTTGTGATAGAGAAGACGACGAGCTTATCCCTCAACCAACGGAAACAAGTACAACGATAACGGGATATATAAAGACACCAGATGGAATCCCATTAGCTAATATTCCTGTTTCTTTCGACTATATTGTTAAAGGAGTGTTTGGCTCGACAGTCATCCACAAGGCTAAAGGTAACACAGATAAATCAGGATTTTATAAAATATTTTTTGAAATCGATGAGACATCGGGCATGGGTTTGCATGACAGATATTCCTTTTCGGTTGATTTATCAGTCCTTCCAACTGATAAATATATAATCGCAGAGAAGCTTGACTTTTATATCTCTCTCAATAATAATATTGAGGAATGGAGCGGAAGTACGATTAACTGGAACTTTTCTATACCTCTTAAAAAGCTTGTCACTGTGAAGGTTGTAAATGACGGTACTTTCGTAAAAGAAGGGAAATATGCCGTTAAAAATATGTTTTCATATTATACCGATGGCGACTTTTTGTGGGACGAGCAGAATTTATGGGACGATGCAGGAAAGTGGTGTATATTTAAAAGTATAGATATACCTAAAAACGGAACTACATCAGTAACCATTCCTTTTGCCGTCGGAGTCGAGAATGCTATAAGAGTTGTATATCATGGAGATACTGAATACGGTTATCCTAATGGAATTCCGGCAAGTGGAGGCAAAGTAATTGAAATTACCGAAGGATTTAATAATGAAATAGAACTAAATTATCAAACACCAGATTCCAATAATCGTTGGGATGATTTGTGATTTTTAATTAGAACTATTTTCATGCGATAACTTATATGAGAATCATATTGATAGGAGCGGGCAATCTTGCCACAAACTTAGGGAAGGCACTGTTTCATGCTGGTCATGAAATCGTGCAGGTTTATAGCCGTACAGAAGAATCCGCCAGTGCTTTGGCGGAGGTTCTGAAATGCGCACATACGACTGATTTGGCAGCAGTACCCACAAATGCCGATGTGTTCATCTTTGCGCTCAAAGACGATGCGGTGGAATGGGTTGCCAATCAACTGAAAAAGGGTAGGGAAGACCAGCTTTTTGTTCACACGGCTGGTAGCCTTCATGTGGATGTATTGCCAACCGCGCGACGGGGCGTGCTCTACCCGATGCAAACCTTCTCAAGATACAAGGATGTGGATTTCAGTGTTATACCCTGCTTTATCGAATCTGTCCAGCAGAAGGACAAGGAACTGCTGTTGGCGTTGGCAAAGACGATTTCTGACACCGTTTATGAACTGGATTGCGACAATCGGAAGTACCTGCATTTGGCAGCAGTTTTCTGCAATAACTTTGCCAACCATTGCTTTACGCTCGGGGCGCAGTTGCTGAAAGAGCATGGTAATCTTCCGTTCAGCGTGATGCTTCCGCTGATTGAGGAGACTGCGAACAAACTTCATGCGATGTCGCCTCATGAAGCACAGACAGGTCCTGCTGTCCGCCAAGACAGGAGCGTGTTAGACAAGCATCTGTCGCTGCTGTCCTCAACGCCCAACTTGCTGAAAATCTACGAACTTTTCTCAGAAAGCATTTATCATGATTAACTATAACTTGACAAAGATACGTGCCGTGTTCTTCGATGTGGATGGTGTCCTGTCGTGTGAAACCATTCCGCAGCATCCCAATGGTGACCCTATGCGCACGGTGAACATCAAGGATGGTTATGCCATGCAGCATGCCGTGAAGTGTGGCTTGGTTCTTGCCATCATCACTGGGGGGCGGACTGAAGCTGTCCGCATCCGCTATGAAAGCCTCGGTTTGAAAGACGTGATTCTCGGTGCAGCCGTCAAAATCAAAGTTTACAATGACCTGAAAGAGAAGTACGCCCTTCAGGACGAGGAAATCGCTTATGTTGGTGACGATATTCCTGACTATGAGGTGCTTCGGCAATGTGGGTTGCCCTGCTGTCCAGCCGATGCAGCACCCGAAATCAAGGCGGTGTGTACCTATATCTCCCACAAGAACGGGGGACAGGGGTGCGCTCGCGACATTCTCGAACAAATTCTCAAAGCACAAGACTTATGGATGCACAACAGTACAGCCTTCGGTTGGTAGGGGGCTACAAAGTGATATTGGCAAGCAATTCGCCTCGGCGCAAGGAACTGTTAGGTGGACTTGGCATCCCCTTCGAGGTACGCACGCTGCAAGGCATTGACGAGAGCTATCCCGACACGTTGAGGGGAGAGGAAATTCCTGTCCATATCTCGGGCAAGAAGGCCGAAGCCTACAAGCGCACGATGGCAGACGACGAACTGATTATCACTGCCGACACCATCGTCTATGACAACGGGCAGGTGCTCGGAAAGCCTAAGGATAGGGAAGAGGCAGTGCGGATGCTTCGCCAACTATCAGGACATGCCCACGAAGTCATCACGGGTGTGTCCATTGTGACGAAAGAGAAGACCACGCAGTTCGCTTCCACCTCAAAAGTGTTCTTCGCTCCTCTGACCGACGAGGAGATAGCCTATTACGTTGACAACTACCATCCTTTCGACAAAGCAGGTGCTTACGGCATTCAGGAATGGATAGGTTTTGTGGCAGTCACTCGCATCGAAGGCTCTTATTTCAACGTGATGGGGTTGCCTATACAACGACTATATACAGAATTGCTCAAAAGAATATCCGATGGAGACCTACACTCACGAGCTTGACGCAACCGACTTGCAGATTCTTCGTATCCTGCAAGCCAACAGCCGACTCACTACGAAGGAGTTGGCGCAACAGATTCACTTGTCCATCACACCCACCTACGAGCGTCAGCGTCGTTTGGAACGCATGGGCTACATCAAAGGCTATGTCGCGGTGCTGGATGCCTACAAGATGGAGCGTGGCTTCATGGTGTTCTGCAATATCTCCATGAAGCAGATTAACAAGGTCATTGCCAGTGAGTTTCGCAATGCGGTGGGGCAGTGGAACGAGGTGACTGAATGCTACAATGTCTCGGGCGATGGCGACTATCTGTTGAAGGTCTGTGTGAGCAGCATGCAGAAGTACCAGCAGTTCATTCTTGACAAATTGGGCGACTTCCCCTATATCTCGCAAGTGCGTTCCTTCTTCGTGATGGACACGCTGAAACTTACATACGGTTTTCCCATGTAGAAAGCGTGGTAGGATTGCTCCTGCCACGCTTCTTTTTTATCATGCTATCCCGTGATGACGATGGAATCCCCGTCATGCCATACCGAAGAACGTCATTGCTTAAATGCTGTGCTGACGATGTTCTTCACCTGTTCGTAACTCAGACAGATGGTGGTAGGACCATAGGCGTATGGAGCGATGTCGTATTCGTTGTAGTAGAACTCAATGCTGTCGGCTCGCAAGGCAAAATTCTTGCTCACAAAGAAGTCGCTCATTTCCAGATAGCCCTTCTCGTTCAGCCCCTCCATGGTGAACACGTTGTTGTCGGTCATCAGCTTGCGCAGCAGCAGGTTCTGCAACTCGCGTTGGTTGATGGTGGGGAACACCGCATCGAGCGGAATGAACTCGCCCGTTTGTGCGTTGAAGCGCAGGATGGTGGTGAGTCGGCTGGGATGTGCGCCACCCATGAATGTCTCCTCCATCAGTCGGTAGTTGATAATATCCTTCATGCCACGTTCAGCCCTTCCTGTCAGGTGGTCTTGGTAGATATTGGCGATGTTGTCGCCATGGAACTCCTCCTTTGCCGCTGTGATATATTGTGCCATTGCCTCCTCTGCCGTTTGGTCACTCGACTGTTTCAGCAGCAGCTCAATCAGTTGGTCGTTAATGAGTTGGCACACCTTCGCTTTCTGCTCGTTGTCCGACCTCACAAACTCCATGTCAATCTTCACGTCCAGTTCGCGTTCCTCCTGCGGATGCAACAGGGCGAACTCATCGTCCTCGCCCGTCAATTCGAGTGGAGGCTCTGTCTGATGCTCCTGTGCCTCTACGGCATAAAACTCCAGTTCGTCCTTGGGACCGCTTGGCTGACAGGCAATCAGCAGCAATGCCACCAGCGTGCCGCACCATCCGAAGATGTCGTGTTTGTGTAGGTTTTTCATTATGCTTTCCGTTAAATTGGCTACAAAGGTACTAATTTTTCCGTTCAACATAGATGTTGTTCCGCCAATAATGTCTAATTTTGCGAAAGATTTCATTAAAAACTGTTCATGACGACTTTCCATGCAACGTAGAGATTCCTATAGCGACCTCGGATTGACGGTTGCGATTGGCATATTCATCTGTATCCTCATCAAGAGCATGATGTTTGGTTTCACATGGGTGGGCATTGTTTGGCTGCTCCTTGCCTGTGTCTATTTCTACGTCTCGTGGCGTTATGCCTCCCGCAGTCGTGTGGTGCGCCATTCCACCACAGGCTTCCTTCTCCTCTCCGTGGTGGCAATCATGGGCATCCTCCTCTTCGACCGCAACACACGTCCCGTCATGCACGCTTTTGCGGGTACGGGCGACACCATTGCCGACCCCGTCGTGATGGACGAAGCACCCGTGCTGCCCATTGCAGACATTGTGCCAGTCGATACGCTGGAGGCTGACACCTTGGTGGCAGATTCTGTCAGCGCGGATACTATTATTATAAATAATGTGTCATCGTCGGAGACACTGCCTGCGGACAGCGTTGGTGGCGATGTTTCCGACCTTTCAATGTAAAAAGATTGAGAATATGTCTTCCACTAACAATACCTCTGAATCATCTGCCAAAGGACGTGCTGTCCGCACCATCGTGGCTGTCACCCTCGTCATCTTGGCATTGGGCGGTGTTGCCACATGGTATCTCTTCTTCCGTGGTGGCGACGATGCCGACGAGCGCGTCGTTTACGACCGTATCATCCGCTATCAGAACCTCCATCAGTATGATCTCATGGGCAAAGCCCTCGAAGAATATATCGACACTTACAACCCCGATGCCTTCCACTATTCGCAGTTGAAGAATCTGAACGACCGCTTCTTCACCGAACGAGCCGACTGGAAGGCTACCTCCACCTCGCTTTCCACATCAGCCATTCGTCGCTTCATCGATGCGCATCCCGATGGCTTCTATATTGCCGATGCCGAACAGCGACTCGATTCCCTTTTGTATGCTCAGGCATTGGCTGCCAACACCCGTGAGGCCTTTGAACGCTACATCAGCCAGTCGCCCCAAGGCTGCTACATAGAGGAGGCACGCACCAACATCGAAGCCCTCAATAATGTGGAGGTGACACCCGAAGAATTTGCAGCCGCCCACCAAGTGATGGAAGCCCATTTCAATGCGTTGGGCAACAACGACCAGGCGGCACTTGTCAGCACGCTTGCTGCACAAGTACACAACTACATCTGCAAGGCAAAT
>CAMWJL010000016.1 GCA_947174565.1 uncultured Prevotellaceae bacterium
AATTTTTGGGTTCTAATTTTTCTGCTTCGGAAGCGATTGCCCTGGGTTTAATATTGCTTGCGATAAGAAGGCGTTCATCGTTAATCATAGTTATGGGACAAAACGGACATTCTTCTAATAATTTTTCGCGGTATGAACCTTGCCCTTGACGTGCTTGACGTATTTCTTTCTCGTGCAATGTCTCTTTGAACTGTGGTCGTGGCATCGGTTTATCTCCTTTCTTGCCGTAGGTGAACACAGTTGCCTCTCTTTTGTCAGAAATAGCCTCGAAGTCAGCAAATAGTTTCCAGTAATAAACAGTTAAGCCTTTAGGATCGGACAACTGCATTACTGAAATATAAGAAACGAGCGGTAGAGATATTTCACGAATTAGTTGATAACCGAAATCTTTTGAATTGACGTATCCGCGAGGACCTTCTATTTGGTCTTGAGCATAGACGTTAAATTCGATAACTTCGGGTAAATCTTCAATCGTTTTCATCCTCTCATGCCATAGTTTCGGCATTTCATCAGCCGCTCTGTATTGTTGGGATGGATGCAGATATTCCGCATGTAGGGCATTCATATAAGAGATGAGGTCCGATTTTAGCAGAAAACAATGAGCCACAAACCCCTTATTGCCGAAGAATGGGTACATTACTTCTTTAGAACCAATGTATAATTTTGCCTCTCCATGTCCAGCTCCCAATTTAGAACCACCCATAACAAAGCAATCAGGAACGAAAATTGGAGCATTAAACGTGTCAATGAAATTGAAATTTGTACCGTCTATTTTCATGATACAGGTTCTGCGTAATTAGTGATATCAAGTTGTTTTAGTAGTGCAATTAGGACATCAACCACAATACTATTGCCAGCTTGCTGATACATGGAAGTATCAGAGACAACAATATTGAAAGAGTCCTTGAAACCCATTAGGCGCAGGCATTCACGTGGAGTAAGTTTGCGTATTCTTCCTTTGTGTGTTACATAATTATCTACACCAGCGCGGTGCATTTTATGCATTGACTGTAGCAATGGTCTCGCCACATCTAAATCAGTCTCAGTAGAAGTTCGGAAGTTTTTTGTACCTGGAGTGAGTACGTAGTTTTTTACTTTTTCAGATAGATAATACTTTTCCTCAACGTCCCTGACGTCAAAAATGAACTCATCCCAGCCTTCCTCATAAGGCTCATTTTCTAATGCGGGATGATAAACAAAGTCTCCATGCCAGTTGAATTGTTGATTCCGTTTTTGGCATAAGGCGACTTCGCCATTGATTTGAGTATAACATTTGACCCGATTTTTAGTAGATGTAACAAACTTTATTCCTTTTTCTCTCAAGAAGTATTTTGTTTGGATATAATCTTCTAAAAAATCGTACATCTTATATTCCAACGGAATTGCACAAGGGAAAGAAAACTCGGCAGGCTTCTTGAATCCTACACAAAAAATACGTTCTCTATGTTGAGGTATTCCGTAATCTTTGCTGTTGAGGGTTTGGAAGTGGATGTGATATCCGCAGTAGTCTTCAAACGTGTGCCGAATTACTTCCCACGTATTTCCGTTATCATGGCTTAATAACCCTTTAACGTTTTCAAAAATGAATACCTTTGGTTGGCATTCTTTTACAATACGAGCAAACTCTCGAAAAAGAGTACCGCGTGTATCTTCAAATCCCTTTCGCTTGCCAACCATTGAAAAGGCTTGACAAGGCGCACCTCCAACAAATAAATCAATCTTGCCAAGAAAGGGTGTAGCGTCAAATTCGTGTATATCCGAGTGCCATTGTTCTTCGGTAATATGATAGTTTGCAAAATATGATTTTTTACATTTATCATCAATATCACCTGCAAAAACAATATCAAAATTCAGCCCTAATCGTTGGAAAGCATGCTCAATAGCACCTATACCACTAAAAGAAGTCGCAAGGCGAATTTTTCTTTCAGGATGGGAAAATTCAAGGTCTCTCCAATCTGTAAGAATTTCCTCCTGAGAAAAAAGAGTCGTATCTATTGATTGTGATTCTAACATTAAATAAATCAGATAATTTCCAAGTAGGCAGACAGGCATCCCCAACCTTTTGTGGCTACAAAGAAGTTCCTTAATATGTGGAATATAAGTTATTACTTACATTGGGTGGTCTTTTGTCTGCGCATACGCATATTTAGAATGCAAAGTTACGAAAAAAAACGAGACGTTGAACTCGGGCTGAACGGATTTTAACTTTCCTTAAACACCTTTTCAAGGTATTAAAGATTTCGGTCCAATATGCAAATGGGAGGATAAAAGGCATCTACCTACTTTTGTCGATTTGTTCCATGCAAGGCTGGTCTTTCTTCACACCCGTATGCGGAATCGCTGTTCATCCATAGGCGGAGTGGGTTGTACCCGTGGGGGAAGTCGTTCCAAACTTATGAACAATTATTCATAAGTTTGGAATAATTGTTCGTAAGTTATGAATAATTGTTCATAAGTTGTGAATAAGTGAAGCGAATGTTTGTAGGTGTGAGGGGAATGGGCTAACTTTGTGGGAAAAATGGGACATTATGGAATACTCGTTTAAGGAAATACCTGACCTTCACGGGGCGGGGAAACGGCTGATGGTGCCAGAGCCGACGTTTTGCAACCAAATCAGTTACAAGGACTTCTTGAAGGAGTGTGCTGCGTCGGGCAGCGGATATACGGAGGCGGATATTGATGGGGCGGTGCGTCGCATCGTGAACCGACTGAATTTCTATCTCGACATGGGGCACTCGGTGAAGATTGACGGCATGGGTACGTTCCGCGTGAAGTTGGGCATGAAGAAGGGTGAGGAGGTGCTGAGTGCGGACGAACTGAGGAACCAGCGGCATCCGACGGAGAAGGTGGAGATTGAGGGGATTCAGTTCCGTGCCGATGCGGAGTGGCTGGGCAGATTGAAGGGCAAGTGCGACCTCGTGTATAGCGGTATGGACAGGCATCGTCGTGCGGTGGTGACGACTGCTGAGGAACGTCTGCGGATGGCACTTGACTATTTGGATGCGCACCATGAGATGCGTCTGCCCGACTATATGCGTCTGACGGGGTTGTCGAAGACCACGGCGAGCCTGGAATTGAGACGTTTCCGCCAAGACCCGAACTCGGGCATCATGGGCATTGGCAACAGAAATCAACTGAGATATGTAAAAAAATGGAAAATGTGATATGAAGAAATTTGTATGGATGGCGTTTAGCCTTTGTGCGGTGGTGGGAAGCCACGCACAGACTTTTACTCACTACACGACTACTGAAACGAATGCGTGGCAGCAGTCAAAGACTTCGCTCAGCGGAAAGGCGGGGGCGCAGGCTCCCGTGCTCCGAGTGAGTGGCAACGAGCAGGGACATGAGTTCAGGGCGTGGGGCACTTGCTTCAACGAGCTGGACCTCGATGCGCTGGAACTGCTTTCGCCCGATGCCCAGCAGGAGGTGATGCGTCGCCTCTTTGCCCCCGATGGCGATTTGCGTTTCATGCGTGGGCGGCTGACCATGAACGCTAATGATTACAGCCGTGCGTGGTACTCATGCGACACTGTGGCGGGCGACTTCGGTCTCAGGTATTTCAACATTGAGCACGACAAGCAGAATGTCATTCGCCTCATCCGTATGGCGCAGAAGTGGCAACCGTCGCTCACCTTTTGGATGTCGCCGTGGAGTCCTCCTGCATGGATGAAGATAAACAATGATTATCCCGTGCTGAGCAGCCGCTACAATCAGCAGCCGAAGGAGAAGGACTATCTGCTTTATGACTCTAACGAGGCGGCTGACCCCGACGAGATGAAGCTTCTTGGCGACCGCAACGGTGTGTTTCCCCGTCGCCTTGCCACGCAGGACTACTTCATTCAGGAGTCTCGCTATCTGCAAGCATACGCCAATATGTTCTGCCGTTTCATCGACCTCTATGCCGCTGAGGGTGTCCCCATCGACATGGTGATGTATCAGAACGAGGCATACAGCTACACGCCCTATCCTGGCTGTGCGTGGACGGCTGAGGGCACACACAATTTCAACCACAACTATCTGCGTCCCACGCTTGCCAAGTGCCATCCCGAGGTGAAACTTTATCTGGGCACGTTCAACACTAACCGCATCGACTATGTGGAGAAGATTGTCGATGGGCTGAAGGACGATGTTCAGGGGCTGGGCATTCAGTGGGAGTGCCGTGAGCACTTGGCGCGCTTGGGCAGTCGCTATCCCGGTCTTCACCTCGTGTCCTCTGAGAGCGAGTGTGGCAACGGCTCTATGGATTGGGGGCAGGGCGAGCACACCTTCCACCTGCTCTGCGACTACATCGGGCGTGGTTGTGACGAGTATTTCATCTGGAACTTCATCCTTTGTGACAACGGGCAAAGTCCGTGGGGATGGAAGCAGAACGCCCTTATTCAGGTCGATTCAAAGACCCGTCAGCATCGTTACACGGCTGAATACTATGCCGTTAAACATTTCTCCAACCTTGTGCCTCCTGGCAGCCGCATGCTTGCCTATCAGAGCAAGGACGAGACGCACGGCACACCTGCCATTGTGTTTCAGCGGCCCGACCGCAAGCGTATTGTCATCGTGGGCAATCTGACGGGGGAGGCTCGTACCGTGACGGTGCAGCTGGGGCAGAAGTATCTGAATGCGGCATTGCCAGCTCATTCCTTCCATTCGTTCGTGGAACGCTGATTGATGGTAGATGCGATGAAAGGAGTGTAGGTTGATGTCAATACGAAAAAAGACAAGTGTATGAAAAGGACTGTTTTCATGTTGCTGCTGTGTGTGGCAAGTGTTCCCACCCTGTGGGCGCAGGAGGAGCAGATGCCTCCTGTGGCACCCGAACTGGAGTTTGTGGCGCAGTTGAACGTGACTATCTCTGGTGCCTATGGTGTGGGCGAGACTCCTCATGGGCGTCGAACCATCATCCCTATCACGGGCGGAACGTTTGAAGGCCCGATGCTGAAAGGCACGGTCTTGAGCGGTGGTGCCGACTACCAACTCGCCAACCATGATGGCAACCGCACTGAACTTGAAGCCATCTACTCCATCAGGACCGACGATGGCGTGAGCATCCATGTGCGTAACCGCGGCATCATCTATAATGGTCCCGATGCCAATGGAAATCCTTCCTTCTATTTCAAGACCGCACCGCAGTTTGAGGCACCAGCTGACAGCCGCTATGCGTGGCTCAACAATGCAATCTATGTGTGTCAGCCAGCGATGAAGAGCATTTCTGGAGGCATCACCCTGAATGTGTGGCGGGTGAAGTGAAGGTGACGGAGTGGTATAAACACAACAAGGGCTTGCTCATGGTGTAGAGCAAGCCCTTGTCGTATAGAAGGATATGATGTTGTCTTACAGCACTTTCTTGAACTTTTCGATGAACTCCTTAGCCTCGTCCATCGAGAGGCTAAGCGGTGGCAAGAGACGGATGACGTTCGTGCCTGAACAACCCGTGAAGCAGTGTTCTTCCTTGATGAGACGGGTGCGTGGCTCTTTGTAGGGGATGTCGAGTTCGATGCCTATCATGAGACCTTCACCGCGCACATCGACCACATGGGGCAAGTTGCCCGCTGCTTGTTCGGCTTTGAGCGTGTCAATGAGGTACTTACCCACCTTGGCAGCGTTCTCTACGAGGTGTTCTTCCTCTATCACGTCGAGCACGGCAATGGCACCAGCGCATCCGAGGTGGTTGCCGCCGAACGTCGTGCCTAACTGCCCATACACTGGCTGGAACTTGGGCGAGATAAGCACACCGCCCATCGGGAAGCCGTTGCAGATGCCCTTTGCCACCGTGATGATGTCGGGGCGAACGCCAAGGTGCTGATGGGCGAAGAACTTGCCCGAACGTCCGTAGCCGCACTGGATTTCGTCGCAGACGAGCACCGTGTTGTGCTGGTCGCAGAGGGTGCGCAACGCCTGCATGAACTCCTTGGTGACACAGCGGATGCCGCCCACGCCCTGAATGCACTCGATGATGACAGCGCACACGTCGCCTTTCTCTATCTCTTCCTTCCAGGGCTGGATGTCGTTGATAGGCAGGTAGGTTACATGCCCGTTGTCATTGATGGGAGCGATAATCTTTGGATTGTTTGTCGCTTCGACAGCCAACGAGGTACGACCGTGGAAAGCCTTCTCCATGGAGAGTACACGCGTTCTTCCGTTGTAGAACGATGCCAACTTCAATGCGTTCTCGTTGGCTTCGGCACCCGAGTTAATGAGGAACAGCTGGTAGTCTTCATAGCCTGATGCCTTGCCCAAACGGGTGGCAAGTTCCTTTTGGAGTGGGTTCTGTACGGAGTTGCTGTAAAAGCCCAACTTGTTGAGCTGTTGGGTCATAGCCTCGACATAGTGAGGATGGCAGTGTCCGATGCTGATGACTGCGTGACCACCGTAGAGGTCAAGGTATTCCTGCCCTTTGTCGTCCCACACGTGGCAGCCCTTGCCGTGGTCGATGGCTATGTCGAAAAGTGGATATACGTCAAATAAGTTCATGTTGTTAGAATGCTGATGCTTTGAGGTTAAGTCCGACTCGTTCGTCCAAGCCGAACATGATGTTCATGTTTTGTACTGCCTGTCCAACAGCTCCTTTGAGGAGGTTGTCAATCATAGAGGTGATGACAACCTTGCGACCGAACACCGCTACATGGACAAGTCCCTTGTTGGTGTTGACTACCTGCTTCAAATCCAGTGCGTTGTCGCTGTAGTGGGTGAAGGCGGCTTGCTCATAGAAGGCTTTATATAGCGCGATGATGTCGCTTTCCACGGGGCGTTGGTCGAGCGTCACTACCGTTGTGCAGAAGATGCCTCTTGCAAAGTCGCCTCTGTAAGGGATGAAATCCACGGTGATGCCCTCTGCATCGTACCCTTCATCCAAAGTATCCACCACATGCGGAGCTTCCGCTGGCTTCAACTCGTTCAGCGTTTGGCAAATCTCGTGCAAGTGTTGATGTGTGAAGAGCTTATACACAGAGAAGTTGTTGTTTCTCCATGAGAAATGCGTCGTTGCCCCAGGCTTCTGACCTGCCCCTGTCGAGCCTGTGATGGCATTGACAGCGATGTCTTTTGTCAGCAACCCTGCCTTTGCTAATGGCAACAGCCCCAGCTGAATACAAGTGGCGAAACACCCAGGGTTTGCCAAATGCTGACACTGTGCAATCTCCTCTCTGTGAATCTCTGGCAAGCCATATACATAATCGTGGTCTCCCTTGATGCGGAAGTCTTGTGCCAAGTCGATAATCTTCACGTTCGCAGGGATGCTGTGCTCCTTCAAGAACGCTTCACTCTTGCCATGCCCGAAGCAGAAGAACACCACATCTACCTTCTCAAACGGCATCTCGCTGGTGAACTCCAACTCGGTGTCGCCCAGCAAACCTTCATGCACGTCATACACCTTGTTCCCTGCGTTCGACTCGCTGTTGGCAAACACGATTTCCACCTCGGGATGGTTCAACAACAGGCGAATTAACTCGCCACCTGTGTAACCGGCCGCTCCTAATATACCGACTTTAATCATGCTGCGTTACTTTTGGGTGCTAACAACCATAACAATAGGTAAGCCCATAGCCCTGTACCGAGTCCGAAAACAAGAACAACAAAGGCTATCCTTACCAATAGGGAATCCACATTGAGGTATTCGGCGATGCCGCCACAGACACCGCCTATCTTTTTGTCAGTGGCTGACAGATAAAATCGTTTCTGCATAAAAAATTATCTTTCTTCGTTTGGATGTGCCAGATAGTAAGCGCGGAGTGCGGTAGAGGTCACTTTGATGAAGCCCTTGGCGTCTTCTGATGACCATGCCTTGGCGGTTTCGCCATATTCACCGAGTTTGTTCTTCACGAGGTCGTTGGGTGAATCCACGCCAACTGTCTGGAAGCCGAGCGGACGGAGTTCAAGAGTCACTTCGCCTGTCACATTGCGCTGTGAAGAAGCTAACATTGCCTCCATGTCGGGCATGACAGGCTCTAAGTACTGGCTCTCGTGCAGGAACATACCGTACCAGTTGCTCACTTGGTCTTTCCAGTACTGCTGCCACTTGGAGAGCGTGTATTTCTCCAAGAAACGGTGTGCTCCGATGATGAGCATCGGAGCAGCAGCCTCGAAGCCTACACGACCCTTGATGCCAATGATGGTGTCGCCCACATGGCAGTCGCGACCGATTCCGTATGCAGCACCAATCTCTTCAACAGCCTGAATGGCAGCAATCTTGTCATCGTAGTGCTTACCGTTCACACTACAAAGTTCGCCCTTCTCAAAGCCCAACTTCAGCAGTTCAGGACCTTCCTTTGTGGGGTGCTTTAAGTAAGCGGATTCGGGCAACCCCTGTGTAGAGTCAAGAATCTCTCCACCACAGATAGAAGTGCCCCAAATGCCCACATTATATGAGTATTTTAGCTTGGCAAAGTCGGCTGCAAAGCCATTCTTGTTCAGGTAGTCAATCTCCTCCTGACGGCTCAGGTTGCCGTCGCGGGTTAAGGTGATGATTTCCACGCCTGGAGCCATGACAAGGAAAGTCATGTCGAAGCGAATTTGGTCGTTGCCGGCCCCTGTAGAGCCATGAGCGATGGCACTTGCACCAATCTCCTTGGCATAGCGAGCGATTGCCAGTGCCTGGAAGATGCGTTCAGAGCTGACCGAGATAGGGTAGCAGTTGTTTCTCAGCACATTGCCAAACACCATATACTTAATAGACTTGGCGTAATACTCTTGCGTCACATCGAGTGTCACATACTTCGTAGCTCCTAACTTGTAGGCGTTCTCCTCATTTGTCTTCAACTGCTCAGCTGAGAAACCGCCCGTGTTGGCACACGCAGCATATACTTCATAACCCTTTTCCTTCGCCAGATACATCACCGTGTAGCTGGTGTCCAATCCGCCGCTGAAGGCAACGACAACCTTTTTCTTCTCTGCCATAATTTATGTTGTTTTTATTGTTATCTTGTTTTTGTAAGGCTTGTATGGCTCATCGGGAGCTACATCAGCCCTCGCACCACCATTTCCTTCATAATCTCTTGGAAAATCTCCACAGGTGTAGGCTCTCCATGATGCTGCGCAGGGTCGTATAGCATGCCCGTGCAGATGCAGAACTTCCTGTTTTTCATCGCCAAAATCGGGTGGTTCACGCAGCCACGGCAACCGCGCCAAAAGGCATCATCGTCTGTCAACTGGTTGAAACTCACGGGCACATAGCCCAGTGCCGTGTTCATCTTCATCACTGCATCGCCACTGGTGAGCGAGAAAATCTTGGCATGAGGCCAACGCACCCGTGCCAGCGTGAAGGTGTGGTCCTTAATGCGCTTGGCGATGTTGCGTCCCTGATAGTCGGGATGCACAATTAGTCCAGAAGTCGTCACATACGATTTGTTTCCCCATGTCTCTATGTAGCTGAAGCCCACAAACTTGTCGCCCAGTTCCGTCTGCACGCTTGGGTCGAGTGCCAGCACTGCTTTCCCTTCACGCATCTTCGTTGCTACATACTCGTGGGTACGTTCAGCAATGCCTGTGCCACGTTTCTTAGCCGCTTCACGGATGGTGTCAAGTATCAAGTCCACGTATTTCTCGTGGCTGGCATCCGCCACAATCACCTTGATTCCGTCTTCGTAAATCATTGTCTCTTTTATGCTTGGCTGCCCGGATAGACCGGTACAATTGTTCTTAAATTCGCTTCCAATGTTTCCTTGTTGAACCCTTCTTCCAATGCCAGGAAGATGGTGTCATCTCCTGCAATAGTGCCAATGACCTCGTGGAAGTGGGCGTTGTCTATGTCACTTGCCAATCCGCTGGCATAGCCTGGTCGGCACTTGATGACTGCTAACTGTCCCGAGAATTTCACTGACATAAAGCCATTTCTGATGGCAGTACCCTCTTGCCGATGTTCCCTCACTCGTCGGTAATACGGATTTTCGGGCAGCATGTAGATGGAACGTCCTTTGGGCGAGAAGCCTTTCACGACTTTCAACAACTTTAAGTCGCGCGACAAAGTGGCTTGTGTCATGTTCACTCCTTCTTTCGATAGGGCCTGTGCCAGTTCCTCCTGACTGCCAATCTCTTGGGTCTGGATGATAGCCTTAATGATGTCGAGTCTTGATTGTCTTGCTGTCATCTTCTTGTAGAAAGTTCTTCGGTGTCTTGTCCGAAGAACTTTGTATATTTATACACGAAACGGCTGCAAAGTTACACAAATTCCTGCATATAGCAAGCATTTTATGCAGATTGTTTGTATAAAGTGAATAAAATGGTCGTTAGCTCGTCCTTCTGTTTATGCAAGGACTTTCTTCTTGCCGAAGAAAAGAGGAGACAGATGGATGCTGTCCATCACCCATCCAATGGCGAAAGAGCCTAAAAGACAAACTGGCAGGGACATAAGGATGAAGAGGATGCCAGAGGTATCGAAAGACACGAGGGGGAGAAGATGCTTGCTGAGCAATGTGAAGATGGGGGAGAAGAGGAATATGGGCAGTGTGTTTCTGCCGATGAAAAGGAGGGCAGCTCGTATTTTTCCTGTCAGATGCTTGGTCAGCAGCATGCCGATACAAATGACGGAATAGACGATGAAGATGCCTCCCACTTGTATGGGAGACAGGTTGATAGGGAACAGTATCAACAAAGTGAATGCCAGCAATGCCACAGGGGATGGCTGGAATAGTTTGTTGAAGGGCAGGGGAGCTTGTTGCATGATAGCACCCACAAGAAAATAGAATCCTGCTGAGAGGGAGATGATGTGAAGCCATTGTGCATAGACACAGAGGATGAGTCCTAAACCAATTAGCCGTGAGTGAAGCGAGAGTTTGGGGATACGAAAGATGGCGAAATAAGTAAATCCACAAAGAATAAGGGTTTGTAGATACCAATAAGGACCTAAGGGATGTAGCAGGAGCGTGTCAAAGAAGACAGCAGGTGTGAGTTTGTCTATGTGTTCGCGGATAGGCAGCATGGAAGCCATGAGGATGTATCCACACTCCATGATAAGATAGGGAATGGCATACCACGTCAGTGTCTTGGCGAAGTCTTTCCAAGATTTGCGAATGTTCATCAGATAGCCTGAAAAGAGCAGGAATCCCGTCATGTGGAAAGTATAAACCACCTTCTTGACATATGGGTAGGAGTCACCGATATAGACGAGATGAAAGATGACCATCAGGACGATGAAGATGCACTTCATAATGTCAATATCGTCCATCCGTTTTCTTGGATTAGATGCCCCTGTGTAGCTGCTGACCTGTTTCATTCCTAAAGTTCTGTTTCTCCTTCGATAAAGTTATCCATGAACAGATGCTCTCCGTCCCACACAACATAGGTGAAGAGGGTGAGCCACTCGCCCAAAATGAGAAGACGGGTGTCTCTGTTCAGCATCAGGTCTAATTCGATGTGGCGATGCCCAAAGATGAAGTAGTTGACGTCGGGGTGCGTCTTGAGATAGTCTTTGGCATAGAGCACAAGCCCCTCCTTGTCTTCTCCCTGATAAGGCTCTTCGCCGTTGTCGGGAGCACTCTGATAACCCACCAGACGGGTATCGTTGTGGAATCCATCTTTTGTCAATATGCGACCTTCGGCATCGGGACGCAATGCACCCGAGGAACGCTTCATGCGTGAGTGCTTTGCCCAGTTGAGACCGAAGTTCATAAACCAGTGGGGATGAATCCATCGTGCCACTTTTTCTAAGGTCTTATTGTGGAAACACCAGAACATCAGCCGGATCTTCCATGCCTTGTCGCGATAGTCCAATCGGTCGCCATGGGCCAAGTAGAATACCTTCCCGAACAAGTCCATGGTGCAGGGTTGGCGGTGGAGAATCACACCGCATTCTGTCTCCAGATAGTTGTCCATCCACATGTCGTGGTTGCCCGTGAAGTAATGCACTTCCACCCCCAAGTCGGTCAGTTCGCTAATCTTTCCGAGGAAACGGGTGTAGCCCTTGGGCACCACTTCCTTATATTCAAACCAAAAGTCGAACATGTCCCCCAGCATGTAGATAGCTGTTGCCTTCCCCTTAATCTTGTCGAGGAAGTTGACAAGACGGCGTTCCTGAGTGCGTCGGTGCTCAACGGCCCGACTGCCCAAATGGGCATCGCTGATGAAATAGATGTTCTTCATTGTATAACCTTAAAAACTTCATCCTCACATGAATCCCAAGTCAAGTTTGGCTTCCTCGCTCATCATGTCTTTGTTCCATTCAGGCTCGAAAACCACATTCACGTTCACTGTCTTCACGGCAGAGATACCCTCCAGTTTCTGCTGGATGTCTTCGAGGATGAAGTCAGCGGCAGGGCAGTTCGGGGCGGTGAAAGTCATGTCAATATCCACATCGAAGTCCTTACCATCAGCAGGCTCTGCGGTCTCCTTCACGTCAATCTTGTATATCATGCCGAGGTCCCACACGTTGACCGGAATCTCGGGGTCGAACACCGTCTTGAGGTATTCAACGGTCTTTTCTTCTACTTCGTATTTTGTCATATAGTAAGTAATGCTAAACAGTGAACGCTAATCTTTTTTATATCTTCCCGTTTTCGGAGAAGCTGTAGTAATCTCCTTCGGTTACAATCACATGGTCAATCATCCGCAGGTTGAGGGTTTGTGCGGCACGGGCTACCCGTTGGGTCAGTTCCTCGTCATGTCGGCTGGGGCGTAAGTTGCCGCTGGGGTGGTTATGTACAAGGATGAAGCTGGTGGCATCGTGCAACAGTGCCTCCTTGAGCAACATACGCACATCGACCATCGTTTCTGTCAGACCGCCCGTGCTGAGTTGGGCGAAGTGAAGCAAACGCGCGTTGTTGTTCAGCAACAGCACCCAGCTTTTCTCGTGGATGAGTGTTTGCAGGTGTGGCATCATGAACTTCAACACGTCTGTACCTGTACGGAACTGCGGGATGTCTCGGCTGTCCTCCATCATGCGACGCTTGCCGAGTTCTGCGGCAGCGATGATGGTCAGAGCCTTTGCTTCGCCAATGCCGTTGTAGCGCATGAGGTCTTGCAGGGTCATATAGTTGAGGTTGCGAAGCGAGTTTCCGCAATTTCCAAGTACCTCCTGCATCAGCTCCACCGCGGTCTTCTTTGTCGTGCCACCTCCGATGAGGATGGCAAGCAGCTCGGCATTGGTCAGTGCCTCCGCCCCCTTTGTCATGAGCTTCTCGCGCGGACGGTCTTCCTCTGCCTGTTGCTTGATGGAGGTATGAGAAGGGGGCGCTTCCACCTCCTCCATCGCCTTCAGCACCGATTGCCCGTTGAATGGCTGAAAGTCTTTCCTAATCATAGAAGTTCGCTTCAAATGCGGTGAACTCGTCTTTGCCCTGCACACAGCGCAGCCACCATGCTTTGAGGAAACCGAATCCATACCCCATCAGTTGTACGAAAGCCGCCTCTACACTGAGAAAGCCAATCACCATGTTCTTGTTCTTGATGCTGGCATCAATGAAGATGAGCAGCATATAGAGTGCGATGGGCAGTAGGCAAAGCCCATACATGGGGATGAAGCCACCGTTGGGCAGGAGAATGCCCGTGGCGATGTTTCTGTAATAGTCCCACAGGCGGAAGAACACTGCCCCTGCAATGAGCAGCAGCACGCCCACGGTGAAAATCATAGGCAGCAGATGCACCAGTTTCAAAGTGCCTGGATGCCGTTTAGTCAGGTTGATGCGGGCGATGCCCGAATTGAACACCTGCTTGAAGAACTTGTCCATGTCGGTGCGGCGTTTGTGCCACACCCACGCTTCGGGGAAGAGGCGTGAAGTGTAGCCAGCCTCCACGATGCGGTAGCTGAAATCGATGTCCTCACCGAATCGCATCTTGCTGAACCCGTGCAGTTTGAGATACACGTCTCGGCGTATGCCCATGTTGAACGAGCGAGGATAGAACTTGTCCATCGCTCCCTTTTTCCTGCCGCCACGGATGCCACCCGTGGTGAAGAACGAGGTCATGCTGTAGGAGATGGCTTTCTGCACGTTGGTGAACGACTCGTGCGCTGCATCGGGACCTCCGAAAGCATCGCAAGGACGCTCCGTCAGTTCCTGCTCAATGGCTGTCAGATAGCCTTCGGGCAACACACAGTCGCTGTCGAGAATCAGTACATACTCGCCCTTCGCGTGCTCCACGCCGTAGTTGCGTGCAGGGCCGGGACCACCGTTCTTCTTGGTGAGATACTGGATATGGAGTTGCTCCGTGTAGTTCTCCACCACGTCCTTGCAGGGAATGGCAGAGCCGTCCTCCACCACCACCACCTCAAAGTCCTTAACCCTCTGCCGGGTCAGGCTTTCGAGCAGTTCGTCCACTTCGTCGGGGCGGTTATACACGGGTATGATGACGGAGTATTTCATGCTTATTCAAAATAGAAAGTGAAGACAATCATCTTGCTTCTTGCGCTGTTGACCGATTGGGTGAAGATGAGTTGCGACTCGTCGGTGAGGTCGTTTCGGTTCTTGTTGATGACGTTGGAGAGTCCATACATGAACTTCACCTCGGGGATGAACTTGAAGAACGGCAGGTAGAAGTCGCATCCCATGCCCACTTCGAGATAGCAGTCGGCATTCTTCAACAGATACTGCTTCTGTTTCTTCACCGTGAGGTCGAGCGCAGGAGTGACACCTGCCATGATGTAGGGTCTGTAGTTGTTGAAACGTTCGGCAGCGAACTTCACATCCACAGGCACGGAGATGTAGGTCGATTTGATGGTTTGGAACACGCGCTTGTTGTCCAGTGCATTCTGGAAGGTGACGTTCTTCGTCCCGAAGTGCATGGTAGGAATGACGCGCAGAGCCAGATTGGGGGTCAGGTAAAACTCTCCCAAGATGCCCACCGAAAAGCCCGGCTCGTAGTTGGGTGTCTCGGTCCACCACTGGTTGCCGTCGCCGTCTGTATATCCGTTCTGTTCCAGCTCAATGTCCTGCAAGTGTATGCCAGCCAAAAAGCCGTAGTGGAACAGGCGTTGGTCGATGTAGGGGCGGTTCATCACCTTCCGCTGCTGCGCATGCACCGTCGCGGTTGGTGCGGACAGCAGCAACAAGAAGCCCCACAGGCATGCTATTATATAATAATGTGTAGATTTCATCACTTAATAAAACGAGAAAATCCGCAATTTATTTTGCAGGATACGGGGATTGCCGTAACTTTGCGACAAAGTTACAACTAAAAAACAAAAGCAACAAAAAAAATGAAACTTACTGTAATCGGCGCTGGCAATATGGGTGGCGCGCTCATCAAAGGATGGGCAAAGAGCGGAAAGGTGGACTGCATCACCGTCGCAGACAAGAACGAGGCTTTGCTGGCTCAGTTTAAGCAGGAATTTCCCACGCTTCACACCACCACCGACAATGTGGAGGCGGTGAAAGACGCTGATGTAGTCGTGCTTGTGGTCAAGCCGTGGCTCATGAAACTGGTCTTGGCTGAAGTGAAGCCCGTCCTGAACCTCGAGAAACAGATTCTCGTGTCCGATGCAGCCAACTTCACCACTTCCATGCTGAAAGAGGAGCTGGGGGCAGCGGGGCAGTACTTCTATGCCATCCCCAACATTGCCGCCGAGTTTGGTGCCAGCATGAGTTTCATCGCCAAGGGAGCTGATGCCTCCGACGAAAGCCTCAAGATCGTAGAGGAACTTTATGCCCTTGACGGCGACACGCTCATGGTGGGCGAAAACCTTGTCGGCCCCGGCATGATGATGGCATCGTGCGGCATCGCATACGTAATGCGTTACATCCGTGCGCAGATGGAAGGTGGTTGCGAGATGGGCTTCTATCCCCAGCAGGCCAAACAGATAGCCCTCCAAACCATGCAGGGTGCGGTGTCGCTGCTCAAGGCTACGGGATGGCATCCCGAAGAAGCCATCGACAAGGTGACCACCCCGGGTGGAGTGACCATCAAGGGACTCAACGAACTCGACCACGCTGGTTTCAACTCTGCGGTCATCCGCTCGCTGAAAGCAGGATTGAAATAAGTCCTTTCCCTCATTTTCGGAAAAAGAAGATGCGGCACTGCTCAACCCCGTTGAGCAGTGCCGCCTTTTTTCGTGCCCTTCTTTTCCCCAGCACTCATAGCCTCTAAATCGATGTCCCCGACTCCGACCAATCGGAGTCGGGGACATCGGTGAATCGGAGTCGGGGACATCGATTTAGGGGTGCTGTAACACCCTTTTCGGTGCATCTTCCTTGGGGCATCCCATGCTGACGGAATCGCTTCGTTCCGTCCTGTTCCCCTCTGAAGGTGGTCTCCATTCCTCAAAAAACTCCTCTTTTTTGCTTTTTTTCTTTCTCCTGCAAAAAAAATCCAGCTTTCTCATGCTGGATTCCCGATTTTTCCCTACCTTTGCACTCGCATTTGCCCCGATGGCGGAATTGGTAGACGCGTTGGTCTCAAACACCAATGAAGCAATTCGTGCCGGTTCGATCCCGGCTCGGGGTACTGAATCAAGGAGCAGTTTATCTGTTCCTTTTTTGTATTTTATAGTTAAGTCCTGTTATGATACCTTCAATCAAAGAGATAGAAATGCCGTTGTTGCAAGTTTTGGCTGAACATTCTCCTCGGACATTGGATGAATGCACGGATGCTCTGTCGAAGCATTTTTGTCTTAGTGAGCATGAGCGTCATTTGTTAATGCCAGATGGTAAACGCCATATAATGAAGTTTCGTGTTGGCTGGGCAAAGGCAATCCTTAAAAAGGCTGGGTTCGTAAGCGCATTGTCGCGTGGGGTCTATGCGATTACAGATTTGGGGATTGAGCACTTGCGATGTGTTGGGAAACTTGTATGATGTTGGCACCTGACTTTTGACCTCTACGATGACGGGTTCCGCAGCATGAGGCATGGGAGGGCATTGTGGGCTTTTCTTTTTCTCATTGTTTCTTTTTTATAGCGATTGGACGAAGATTCTTATTTAATGATTGTCCTGTCAATGATTTGTAGTTTCGCTTGCGATGGTTCTTCGTAAGCGTTGCAGGCGGCAAGGTAGTTTTTCAATTCCGTGAAATCTGTACCGTAGAGGTTATCACTGAACTGATGGAGTTTTGTCATAACGTTTATGTATGCCAGCGGGTCTTTATGGCGCGTAAGTTTACGTAAGGCAAGGATATAATCCTCCCGAAATACCGTCGGCACAATGATGCGTGACTGGTCTGCCTTTACAAGTTCTGCATTCATCATCACACGGGCTATACGTCCGTTTCCGTCGTTGAACGGATGCACCTCGCTTATCATGAACATCATGAAAATCGCACGTGCAAACGGGTCTGTCATGGCTGCGTAATATTTGAAACCTTGCGAGAGTGTGCCTTTCACAAGCTGATAATCGACAAACTCTGTCTGTCCAGCACGGTTGTTCTTCATTTTGAAAACACCGGGATTCATGTGTGGTCTGCCTTCGAGTAGCACGGTGTGGCGGTGACTAAGAATGGCAAACAATTCCTTTGGAGAAGTCGGAGTCCGCGTCATTTCTGCACGGTTCGACAAGATTTTGAACGTACCGAGAATGTCATGTGAATCCTCGTCACGCCGAGGCAACGGAATACCTGAGTCAACGATAGATTTTGCTTCCTCTACATCAAATTCCGTTCCCTCGATGTAATTTGAGAAATAACTCTCAAAGAAGGAGAACAGGCGGAATGATTCTTCATCAGTATTGCGGTTGTTGCGTATGACAAAATAGTGGTCCTTTATCGCGTCGAACAGGATTTCAAACAATTCCACTCTCGAAGGGTCAAAAGGATTGCCGGCAGCGAGGGCTTTTGCGGAATCTGTTGACAATACTTTCGCGTCATGCGTGGATAGCAATGCCGAGATGATGCTGTTTATCTTGGCAAATTCTGTCTGCATGCCCAATTCATCGGCAACCTTTCGCAGCTCATCACGATATTGGTTTAGTCGCTCTTCTCCGCCTGTGAGCAGAAGTTGTTCAAGCTTGTTCTCAATCACACTAATAGGCAGAACACGCGACTCGTCACCGGGCTTTCTCGACACTTGCATATTTTCAAGCATATATCTATATTCCCCGGATATATGCATACCCATAAAAGGAATATCGTAAGACGTTGCTTTAGGACCTTTGACGAAATGAAGAGTAATTCCCGGCAAGTCAGTCACTCGCCTTGTCGTTGAGTTGGTCAAAAAGAAATCCCCTGTTGCCGTCGGACGCATCTCTTTGGCACTGCGATGACTGATTACCGCGTCGGGATAACGGTAAACGAGTATCTCGATAAGGTTTCGGCGCACAATGTTTTCCAGACTGTCTATAAGATTGGTTGTATAGATGCGCGGCGCGACCTTACGCAGCTCACCATCCTTTTCCTTCTTGCTAAGCACACGGGAAACATTCGGATCAGATGAGCCAAAAACAACCTCTTTCAGAGTGTCAACTTTAACTGCCATACAAAAAATCACGATTAAGAGGACACAAAGGTACAATTTTTTGCGATTATAACTGCCCTTTTTACAAAAAACTGAGTTTAGAGAGGGCCTGTAGGCAATTTTGCCCGTTCCAACTCGACATTTAGAAATGCCGTTGTTGCAAGTTTGGGCTGAACATTCGTGCATCTTTTGTTGTATAGACAGATATTTTTCTATATCTTTGCCCGCAAAGTTGGGCGATGATGAAGAAAATGAACTTTTGGCATCGGGCTTTTGACCTCTACTATGACGGGTTTCGCAGCATGAGGCTGGGGAGGATGTTGTGGGTGGTCATTCTCGTCAAGCTGTTCATTATATTCGTGGTGCTGAAGGTGTTCTTCTTCCCGAACTTCCTGAAAGAGAATGCCGAGGAGGGGGAGGAGAGTGAGTTTGTGGCGACGGAGCTGATAGAGAGGAGCGAATGAGAAGGCAATGATTTTACTATCCTAAATACAAAACCAAACACTATGAGTAACATCTTGTTAAGTATCGACGCTGGCATGATAGAGTGGTCGAGGGCGCAGTTTGCCCTGACGGCTATCTATCACTGGCTGTTTGTGCCGCTGACCTTGGGGCTGGCGGTGGTGATGGGTGTGATGGAGACGTGCTACTACCGCACCCGAAAGCCGTTTTGGAAAGATGCGGCGAAGTTTTGGCAGAAACTCTTTGGCATCAACTTCGCCATGGGTGTCGCCACGGGCATCATCTTGGAGTTTGAGTTCGGCACGAACTGGTCGAACTATTCGTGGTTTGTAGGCGACATCTTCGGTGCGCCGCTTGCCATCGAGGGCATCGTGGCGTTCTTCATGGAGAGTACCTTCGTGGCGGTCATGTTCTTTGGCTGGAAAAAGGTGTCGGCTGGCTTCCATTTGGCATCCACATGGCTCACGGGCTTGGGTGCAACCATTTCGGCATGGTGGATTCTGGTGGCGAACGCATGGATGCAGTACCCCGTGGGGTGTGAGTTCAACCCCGAAACGATGCGTAACGAGATGGTGTCGTTTGCCGAGGTGGCACTCTCGCCTCTTGCCATCGACAAGTTCTTCCACACGGTCATTTCTGCATGGATTATCGGCGCGGTCTTCACGGTGGCGGTCTCCTGCTGGTATCTGCTGAAAGGCAGGGAGAAGAAGTTGGCGGTGGAGAGCATCCGTATTGGCGCAATCGTGGGGCTGGTGGCATCGGTGGGTGCTGCGCTGACGGGGCATCAGTCGGCATATCGTGTGGCACAGGTGCAGCCCATGAAGTTGGCGGCAATGGAGGCACTTTACAATGGCGGCACTGACCAAAGCCTGACGGGCATTGCGCTCATCAATCCCTTCGTGCAACCCGACTACGAGAACGACGAGGAGCCGCCGATGCGGATAGCTGTTCCCTATGCGCTGTCCATCTTGGCGACCAACAATCCCCACGGCTATGTGCCTGGCATCAATGACATTCTGAATGGCTATACCCGTCCTGACGGAACGACGGAACTCTCTGCCGGTGAGAAGATTGAGCGTGGCAAACTCGCCATCAGTGCGTTGGCTTCCTACCGTCAGATGAAGAGAGAGTATGGTGGCGGAGCGATGCTCAAGGAGCAGCTGAAAGTACTGAAGGAGAACATGCCTTACTTTGGTTACGGCTACATTCATGACAAGAGCGAGCTTGTGCCGTTCGTGCCCATCAACTTCTACGCTTTCCGTGTCATGGTGGGTGTGGGATGTCTGCTCATCCTCTTCTTCATGGTGGTGCTCTTTTTCGTCTATAAGAAAGACATCGTGGCTGCTCCGAAGTGGCTGCATTGGTCGGCTATCGCCATGCTTCCGTTGGCTTACATTGCCTCCGAGAGTGGCTGGCTTGTGGCGGAGTTTGGTCGTCAACCTTGGACCATTCAGGATATGCTGCCCACTTGGGCGTCGGTGAGTAACCTGCACTCGTCAAGCGTGATGATTACTTTCTTCATCTTCCTCGTGCTCTTCACCACAATGCTGGCGGTGGAGCTGAACATCATGCTGAAACAGATAAAGAAAGGGCCTGAGTACGAGAACATGAATGAATCAGTGTAGAATCCCTATAAACCATATCAACTATGAGTTACGAAATGCTTCAGCAATACTGGTGGTTCCTCGTTTCGTTGTTAGGAGCCTTGTTGGTTCTCCTCATGTTTGTGCAGGGGGCTAATTCCTTGGTCGGTTCTTTGGGTGGCGATGCCGAAGGCCGCCGTGTGGTCATCAATTCGACAGGTCGCAAGTGGGAGTTCACTTTCACCACGCTCGTCACCTTCGGCGGTGCGTTTTTCGCCTCCTTCCCATTGTTTTACAGCACCTCGTTTGGCGGTGCTTATTGGCTGTGGATGGTTATCCTGTTCTCCTTCGTGTTGCAGGCGGTCAGCTACGAGTTTCAGAACAAGCTCGGCAATCTGTTGGGTGCTCGCACCTTTCAGTTCTTTCTTGTCCTCAACGGCATTTTGGGACCAGTGCTTTTGGGCGGTGCGGTCGCCACGTTCTTTGAGGGAAGCAACTTCATCGTGGAGAAGGACAACCTTACGGGCATGCAGCCTGTCATCAGCCAGTGGGCAAATGCCTCTCACGGCTTGGATGCCCTGCTCAATCCGTGGGTGCTCGTCTTCGGCTTCGCCGTCTTCTTCTTGGCGCGCATCTTGGGCATCCTCTATGTAATGAACAATGTGGACGATGAGGACATCCGTTCTCGTGCCTCCATGCGGTTGGTGGGCAGTACCATCGCGTTCCTGCTGCTCTTTGTGACGTATCTGGTGCATCTGTTCCTGAAAGACGGCTATGCGGTGGAGCCTGCGACTGGTGAAATCTATATTGAACCATACAAGTATCTCCACAACTTCCTCGATATGTGGTACTTGCTTGTACTCCTGCTCGTAGGCGTTGTGCTGGTGCTCTATGGCATCGTCCGCACCATCATCAGCAAGACTTACATTGATGGCATTTGGCCCGTGGGTCTCGGTGTCCTGTTTACTGTGCTTGCCCTCTTGCTCTCAGCAGGTTGGAACAACACGGCGTACTATCCTTCCACTGCCGACTTGCAGTCGTCGCTCACCATCGCCAACTCTTGCTCCAGCGAGTTCACGCTCCGCACGATGGCATACGTCAGCCTCATTATCCCCTTTGTCATTGCTTACATCATGGTTGCATGGAACAAGATAGACAGCAAGAAGTTAGACAAGGAGGAAATCAAGACGGACGAAGCATATTAAACAAAAAGGCGTGAGTTCAATCGAACTCACGCCTTTTTGTTTTCCCTTTCGTTCACTTCTTGAACTTGCTGAACGTGTATTGCACGTGCAGCATGGCGTAGCGCGAGATGACGTTGTAGTAGGTCTCCGTTCTCCCCTGCGCGTTGATGCTCCTGCGGATGTTGCTCAGGTTTCCCAGCAGGTCGAATCCGTCCGCCATGAGCAGGAGTCTCCCCTTCATGAGCCGCTTGGTGAGGCGCGCGTTCCATATCAGGTCGTTGGTGTTCATGCCCCCGTCCGAGTATCCCCTGCGGCTGTACATGGTGATGTCGGTGGACAGGCGCAGGTTGCCCGGAAGCTCGATGTTCGCCGTCAGGCCGTAGTCGAAGTCGCAGGCGTTGACGGGGACGAAGTCCTCGCGCTCGCTCCCCGAGTGCGTGTAGTGCAGGTTGCCCTTCGTCCCGAAGGTGTGCCTGTCCCACAGGCGGTAGTCCATCCTCAGCATCGCATTGGTGTAGAGCGTGCCCACGGTGCTCCTTGCCGCCACAGTCTTTCCGGCCCCACCGTCCGAGACGCCTATCATGTCAACGCTGTTGTAGTACACGGCGGAGGCTGACGTGCCGAGTGTCAGCCGGTGCGGCCTGTCCAGCGGGCAGCTGTATCCACCGTGGATGTCGGCGTTCCAGTTGCCGTCCACGTTCTGCGGCGTGATGTTCCTGACGCCCGTCTCCCTGTCATAGACATACCCCATGGCGAGGCTGTTGCTGGTGGAGGCGCATGACACGCCCGCATTGTACGAGCGCTGCCCCGACAGGTCGCTGCGCACGTTGAGGGAGAGGCTGTGCCTGTAGCCTGCCGAGAGGCCGGGGTTTCCCGTGAAGATGTTCAGCGGGTCGCTGGTGTCGCTCAGCGGGATCATGTTCACCAGCGAGTGGGTGATGGCGCTGCCGCTGTAGTTCAGCTCGTAGTTGCGGCTGTGCTCCTTGTATTTCAGTTCCACCCTCGGCTCGAAGAACCACCAGTGCCTGTTCACCCGGGTGGAGAAGCTCTCGCGGCTGTAATCGAGGCGGTTGACATAGCCGTTGACGGGAAGGTCGAGATAGAGGCTGAAATTCCTGTTTTTATGATTGTTGAAATAAACGTCCGCACCGACAGTGTGCCTTTGGTTGTGCATGTCCTGCCATGAGCTGTTCGCGTTGTCCGTCACGGTGAGCAGCTCTGCCATGGACGGGAGCATGCCGAGTCCCGCCGTTTCCCCCCATTCTTCGAGCTGGTGCAGCAGGTACCTCCTGTCGTGGCTTCTGCCCCATGTCGCAGTGTAGTTATAGTGTGGCATCACGTCAAGTGAGTGTTTCTCAAATTCCTTACGTATTGATTTTCGGATTTTCCCTGACAGGGTGTGCGACTCGTCCCCCCTGTCCATGTAGTTGTTCCTGAACACGGGAGCGCGTTCCCCTTGCGAGGGGAAGTCGAGGTTGTAGTGCTCGAAGTCCTTGCTTGCCGAGTTGGAATAGCTGTAACCGAAGAATGTATATGTGCGGATGTTGTCCAGTATGTTTATGTCAGGACTAAAACTTATGTGCGTATATAAAGAGTGTCCCGTCCTCTTGTTCTCGGTCATGAGGCGGTTGATGCCCTTGGAGAAGAGCAGGCTCCCCGCCTGTGGCGACGTGATGCTGTCCACCCAGTCCTTGCCCAAGGCGGAGGTCACATTCTCGCCGAACAATGCGGAGGCATAACGGGAGTGACGGTCGAACTTGTTGTATGTCAACGTCGGAGAAAGACTCACGGCGCTTAAGAACCCTGTCATCACGGCAAACCTTGCATTGTGGTTGGTACGAAGCGATATGTCGCGGCTGTGTGCGGTGTGGAAGGAGTTCTGGAACGTGTTGCCCCCTGTCAGGTAGTTCTCGCGGAGCGAGGTCGTCTCCGTGTCCTTGCTCGTGTGGGAGAAATCGACGGAGCCACTGGCGCGGATGCTCTTATCCTTGTTCTCCGCCTCATACCTGATGCCTGCCAGCGTGTTGGTGGGCACGCCGTCGCCCGCGCTCTGCGGATTCCAGTTCCCCCTGTCGCCCGGCTTCGCTATGTCGTTCAGGTTGTTCGTGTTCACATATGCGTTTGCCATCGCGCGCTCCGCCATGCCAAGGATGAAGGCGCGCGCCATGAAGCGCCGGTCGGTTCCCGCGCCTGCTTCCGCATTGGCGATGACGCTGTTGAGATACTCGTTCTTGAGGTTCACGTCCATCACGTAGTCTTTGTCCAAAGGCCGCGCCGGGCCACCGTCCGTCTCATAGACCTTGATGTTCTTCACGGTGAAGTACGGCAGGTTCTCCAGGATGAGCTGCCTGTTGTTGTTGAACATGCGCCTGCCCTGCAGCAGGAGCTGGTCAATCTTCCGGCCGTTGATGAGTATCTCGCCGTTTTCCCTCAGCTCCGCTCCCGGCAGCTGGCGTATCAGGTCGTCGAGCATCGAGCCTTCGGGCAGCTTGAATTCCGATGCGTCATAGACGAGGGTGTCGCCTTTGTAGTAGAACTTGAGCCTTGTTGCCGTAACCGTCACCTCGGACAGCTCCATGTCCCATGCAGGTTTTGGCGGGGCTTTCTTCAGGTAGATGACGGGCAGCGGCTCTTTCGTCTTCAGTTTGATGGGGACGGTCAGCGTGTGGTAGTCGGGGTGGGAGATTCTTAAAAGATACTCGCTGCCTCGGGGATAACGCCCTCTAAACATGAAGCCGCCGTCTCTCCCGTCCATGTTCTTTCTGATGCTCTGCACCGAGTCGATGACGTTGTGCTCCATGTCCATCCTGACCACCCATGCGCTGTCAATCGGTGCGCGGGTGATTAAGTCCGCTATATGGCCATATACCATAAATGTGACGGAACTCTGTCCCATGGCGGTGCATGAGGCATACAAACACAATAAGAGAGAAAAGATACGAGACATAGGTTTTGTGGTTTTTGGTGAATAATTTGTTTGTCGGTTTGTAAAAAGCCTGGTTAATAGGCTCAGTGTCAATCCATAGAGAACTTTCTCGGCACAAATGTAAGCATATTCCCATAAAATCCCTCACAGAAACGCCATTAAATTTACCCCCCCTAATTTTTAACTGTCGTTAACTCTTTTTTACCCTAAAATGCACTTTTTTGCATGGATTTGAGCGCAGGACACATGGACCGCCTTGTTCAACCGCAAGCCCGACATCAGGAAAAGCATCTTGGCAGTTGTCGGGGTGGAACATCTGAGATTGGCAGGATTGGCGGAAGGCTGTAACCGCACTAAAAGCGCATCAAAATCGGAGTCCCCGACTCCGACGAACCGATGTCCCCGACTCCGACCGACCGATGTCGGGGACTCCGATTTGGAGGCTGTGGAAGCGTGCCACAAATAAAAACGGATGGGGCGATGCGGAAAGCAAGATTATGCGTCGCGTCGCCCCATCCGTTTTATTCGGGGAGTGATGAAATAGTGTCTTAGTTCATCTTCTGTATGATTTCCATTCCTCGGCGGATGGCTTCTTCATTCATGGGGATGAGCTTGTGGTGGCGTTCGGGCAGGGCTTTGTGGAGGCCTTTCACCACGTCTTCCACGGTGGCGATGGGGCGCACCTTCAGGTAGCCGCCGAGAACGAGCATGTTGAACACCTTGGAGTTGCCTGTGCGAGCGGCTTCTTCCATGGCGTCGATGCGATAGACGTTGATGTCGTTGCGCGTGGGTGGCTGGATGATGGAGTGTCCGTCGTAGATGATGGTGCCGCCGGGCTTCACCTGCGGCTCAAACTTCTCCAACGAGGGTTGGTTGAGCACGATGGCGGTGTCGTAGGCACTGACAATGGGGGAGGAGACGGTCTCGTCGCTGACGATGACGGTGACATTGGCTGTGCCGCCGCGCTGTTCGGGACCATAGGCGGGCATCCAGCTCACTTGCTTGCCTTCCATGATGCCGGCATAGGCCAGTATCTTGCCCATGGAGAGGACGCCTTGTCCTCCAAAGCCTGATATGATGATTTCTTCGGTCATGGTCTTGTAAGATTGTAAGCGTGAAGAGGTGGAGTCGTGGCAGACGGGCCGCATGGCGACTCCGCTCTCTCGCTTCTTGGTTATTCTACTGTATTCTTCAAGTCTCCCAATGGATAATGCGGGAACATGTTATCGACCATCCACTGGTTTGCCTGTTCGGGGGTCATCTTCCAGCCCGATGCGCAGGTGGAGACAATCTCGACGAGGGAGCAGCCTCGCTTGTTGATGGAGTTCTCAAACGCCTGTCGAATCGCTTTCTTCGCCTTGCGGATGTTTGCCACGGTGTTGACTGCCTGACGGGTCACATAGCAGGTGCCTTCGAGGTTCACGGCGAGGTCGGTGACGTGGAGTGGGTATCCGTGCAGGTCGGCTTGGCGACCATAGGGACAGGTGGCTGTCTTCATGCCCATGAGGGTGGTGGGAGCCATTTGTCCACCCGTCATGCCGTAGATGGCATTGTTGATGAAAATCATGGCGATGTTTTCGCCACGGTTCATGGCGTGGATGCTCTCGCCCGTGCCGATACAAGCCATGTCACCGTCGCCCTGATAGGTGAAGACGAGCTTGTTGGGCCAGAGGCGTTTGATGGCGGATGCACAGGCTGGTGCGCGGCCGTGGCTGGCTTCCACCCAATCGACATCCACATAGCGGTAGGCGAACACGGCGCAGCCCACTGGGCAGACGGCGATGGTGTCTTCCTCCATGCCCATCTCTTCGATGACTTCGGCCACGAGCTTGTGAACCACACCATGACTGCAGCCGGGGCAGTAGTGCATCGGGGTGTCGTTCATCAGCGTCGGCTTGCCGTATATTCTGTTCTCGGGGATAATCAGTTCTTCTTTGGTCATAGTCGTGTCCTCCTTACTTTATCCAGTATCCTTTTGGCCAGTTGTTGTTCTCTCTTTCGCTTGCCATGCGCTTGAAGTCTTCTACCACCTCCATGGGCGAGGATACGATGCCGCCTGAGCGTCCTGAATGGAACACGGTGGCTTGACCCTCGGTGGCAAGGCGCACGTCGTTAATCATCTGACCCTCACATTGTTCAACGCACAGGATGCTCTTGATGCGCTCGGAGAGCTGGCTGATGATTTTGTTGGGGAAAGGCCACAACGTCTTGGGACGCAGCATGCCGACCTTCACGCCTGTCTCACGGAGCAAATCCACTGCTTTCATGCTGATGCGCGACGAGATGCCGTAGGCCACGATGAGGTATTCCGTGTCGTCATCCACCTTGTACAGCTCGTAATCAACCTCCTCAGCCTCCACCTGACGATACTTGGCAGCCATCTTCTGATTGCGCGCCTCCATTACGGCTGGGTCAAACTCCAGCGTGGACATGAAGTTGTACTTTCTGTTTTTCAGTCCGATACCGTTGGTTGCCCAAGGACACTGCTTGGCTATCTCCTCGTCGGTGCGGCGTGGACGATAGGGCGGCAGTTCCACCTTCTCCATCATCTGGCCTAACACGCCATCGGACAGGATGATGACGGGCATGCGCCATTTGAACGTCAGTTCAGCCGCCTTGCCCATGCAGTCGCACATCTCCTGCACGCTGTTGGGAGCCAGCACGATAGTGTTATAGTCGCCGTTGCCGCCGCCATACACAGCCTGATAGTAGTCGGCTTGTCCGGGCTGGATGGTGCCTAAGCCTGGACCGCCGCGACCTACGCTGACAATCACGCCTGGCAGTTCATTACCAGCCATATAGCTGATTCCTTCCTGCATCAGCGCGATGCCCGGCGATGAGCTGGAGGTGAACACTAACTTGCCTGTGCAGCCTGCGCCATACAGCATATTGATGGATGCCAACTCGCTCTCCGCCTGAAGCACCACCATGCCAGTGGTCTCCCAAGGCTTATCGACAGCCAGTGTTTCCAGCACTTCGCTCTGGGGGGTGATAGGATAGCCAAAGAAGCCGTCGTAGCCATAGCGGATGGCGGCCTTGGCGATTACTTCATTGCCTTTCAGCAATACGATGTCTTTGTCTTTCTGTTCGTTGTCCATCTTTACTCCTCCTTCTTTCTGTAAACCGTGATGCACCCGTCGGGGCATACGATGGCGCAGCTTGTACAGCCGTTGCACTTCTCGTAGTCAGTCTGCTCCGCATAGTTGTAGCCCTTGTGGTTGACGGTGCTGCTCAGTGTGACAAGATGTAATGGACAGGCTATCGCGCAGAGGTTGCAGCCTTTGCAACGCTCAATATCGACAACGATAGCACCTCTCATTTTTGCCATGTTATTGATATATTATGGGTTATATTGGTCTTTGTTGTAAAACTCGATGATGCGCATGGTCATGCGGCGCAGTTCCACTGCCTCCGACTCGGGGTTCAGCCTGATGGCCTCGGCGTATGCGTCAAGGCACGCCTTCCAATCCATGCGAGCGTATGCCTCCTTGCCCTTCGCTATCCATTCGGCTTCGGTCATGCGCCCACTTTCTTAGCGTCGTTCTCCCGAATCTCCACGCGGCGAATCTTGCCCGAGTGCGTCTTGGGCAGTTCCTCTACAAACTCCACCACACGGGGATACTTGTAGGGGGCGGTGGTCTTCTTCACATGGTCTTGCAGCTCCTTCACCAAGTCGTCGTTCGCCTTGTCTTTCCACTCCTTACCCAGTACGATGGTCGCCTTCACCACCATGCCGCGTATGTCGTCGGGTACGCCTGTGATGGCGCATTCCACCACGGCAGGATGGGTCATCAGCGCGCTCTCCACCTCGAACGGCCCGATGCGGTAGCCGCTGGACTTGATTACGTCGTCGGCACGTCCCACGAACCAGTAGTAGCCGTCTTCGTCCTTGTATGCCAAGTCGCCCGTGAAGTAGTACCCATCGTGCCAAGCCTTGTTGGTGGCCTCGGGGTTGCAATAGTATTCGCAGCACAGACCGATTTGCTTCTTGCCGTCGGTGCGGATGGCAATCTGTCCCTCCTCGCCCTCTTGAGCCTCGGTCAGGTCGGCTTTCAGCAGGCGGATGTCGTATTGCGGCATGGGCTTACCCATCGAGCCGGGCTTCGTCTTCATCCACGAAGTCGTGGCAATCAGGCAAGTTCCCTCGCTCTGTCCGAAGCCCTCCTTTATCTCCAGTCCCGTGATTTCAAGGAACTTGTCATACACCGCCGAGTTCAGTGCCTCGCCAGCAGTCGTCACATGCTCCAGCGAACTGAGGTCGAAGTGGCTCAAATCCTCGCGAATCATGAAGCGGTAGATGGTTGGAGGGGCGCAGAAACTGGTGATGCGGTACTGTCCCACCTTCTCCAGGATGTCGGCAGCGTTGAACTTCTCGTGGTCATAGACAAACAGGGAGGCTCCTGCAATCCATTGCCCGTACATCTTTCCCCAGGTTGCTTTGGCCCATCCCGTGTCGGCCACGGTGAGGTGCAGGCTTCCCATGTGCAGGTCGTGCCAATAGGCGGCAGTGCCGATGTGTCCCAGCGGATAAGTGTGGTCGTGTATCGCCATTTTTGGCTGTCCGTTTGTGCCTGATGTAAAGTACATGAGCAGGTAGTCAGAAGACTTCGTGACACGCTCGCCCTTGTATTCGGGAGCGTTTCTCACGCCAGCCTTGAAGTCATCCCAACCCTCTGGCACGACAGGTCCGATGCTGATGCGGTGTTTCAGCGCAGGGAACTCCTCATGCGCCTCGTTCACCTGCTGCAGGATGCTCTCGTCGCCACAAGCCACAATCGCCTTGATGTTCGCGCACTTGACACGATACACAATATCTTTCTTTGTCAGCAGGAACGAGGCAGGGATAGCCACCGCGCCAATCTTGTGCAATGCTAACATCGTGAGCCAAAACTGGTAGCGACGCTTCATGATGAGCATCACGAAGTCGCCCTTCCCGATGCCCAGCGAGAGCAGGTAGCTTGCCACCTTGTTCGACTCGCGGCGTATGTCGGCAAACGTGAATCGGCGTTCGATGCCCTTGTCGTTGCACCACAGCAGTGCCAAGCGGTCGGGTGTCTCTTCCGCCCACACGTCCATCACGTCGTATGCGAAATTGAAGTTCTCGGGCACGATAAACTCAAAGTTCTTCTCAAAGTCTTCTTGCGAAGTGAAGCGGGATTGCTTGAGAAACCTGTCAAGCATCATATTGGTCATATTCTTACTCATGAAAAAATGCACACATGTGCGTAAAGCGTCAATTTTCGGGTTCAAAATTACCAACAAATGGCATCCCGAACAAATAAAAAAAGCGTAATTATGAGCGTTTTACACACCCACCAACATTCTGTGTAAAAAAGGGGAAAGAAAAATGCACACCCTATAAAACGATGTGCAAAGCGTGTGTGAAGTGTGGATATGTGAGTAAAGGATTGTAAGGATGAGGGTCGTCTATAAGGCAAAAAGTGGACGCCCATGCAGCAGTTCGTGTAGGGTGCGGTTCTGATAGAACGAGGCGTGCAGGGGGATGGTGAACGTCACCGAAGTGCCTACATGCGGTTCGCTATCGACCTTGATTGTGCCGTTCCACAACGTCACCAGTCCCTTCACCACGCTCATGCCCAATCCTGTGCCTGGCACGAAGCTGTTGCCCTTGTAGAAGCGGTCAAATATGTGGCGCGCACAGTCTTGGCTCATGCCGATGCCCGTGTCCTTCACCGTGATGACGGCGTGTTCGCTGCTCTTGTGGCAATACACGTCAATGTGTCCATGTTCGGTATATTTGCAAGCGTTGTCCAGAATCTGGCGCAACACCAGCGAAATCTTCTGTTCGTCGCCGTGCAGAATGATGTTAGCCTCAGTGTGGTGGTGGGTCATCTCCACATTGGGTTTCCTCATCGGCTTGACCTCTTCCACTACCTTCTTCAACAGGTCGTTGATGTCCAGCAAATCGCGGTGCAGTTCCACCTCGTTCGACTCCAGCTTGGACAGCTCAATCACGTCGTCGATGATTTGCAGCAGCTGTCTGCCACTTGTCTGCACAGCACCGAGACACTGCATGCGTTCCTCGATGGTGTCGCTGTGTGCCATGATGGTGGAGAAGCCCAAAACGGAGTTCAGCGGGGTGCGGAACTCATGTGTCATGTTGGCAAGGAAGTTCGTCTTGACCATATTAGCCTGTTCCGCCTTGCGGTGCGCCTCGAGCATGGCTCTCTCCGCCTCCTTCCGCTCTTGGATGATGGTGACGGCACCCACAGCCAACATGGGCTTTCCCTCTTCGTCGTGCTCTTTCGTCACCAAGTTCATCTCCACCCACACAGGTCTGCGCTTCTCGCCTATGCGTATCTGCATCTGAAAGTTAGCTCGGCTGGCAATGCCGTTCTTCACCTTGCGGTAGATTTCCAATATCTCCTCGCGGAAATCGGGCAAGATGTTGGTGGTGAGTTCCTCAAAGCTTTGCTTGTGCAGGAGTGGGCCTCCCATGTATTTCCTGTCGATGTAAGAAAGATTGGACGTGATGACGTTCCGTTGCAGGTCGAACGTCCACGGGATGATGTTGAGCGAATGCAACACCTCCGACATGTAACTCTCGTCCAGAAAGTCTTTCAGTTCTTGTAGTTCATTCATAGACCAGTTGGTGTCTCCTCCCCTTGTTCTGCCTGTTCCATGAGGACGACTCATGGGCATTTCCAACCTGGGGAAAAAGCGAAACAATATCTCTTGGCAAAGGGGTAAGAGCGTAAATAGCGATAAAACTTGCCACAAAGGTAAGCCTTTCCATTTTATTTTCCTAATTTTGTCGCATGAAAAAGTTCGATTTGTTGGTGAACGACCATTTGGATGCCATCACCGAGGAAGACCTGCTTGCCGCCATCGACACGCTGCCACCTTGGCGGCGCGAAAAGGCTCTGCGCTTCAAACACTTGCAGGGACGCAAGGAATGCACCTATGCCTATCTCTTGCTCTGTCAGGCACTTCGCGACATTTATGGCATCACCGAACAACCTGCTTTCTCCATCGGGGCGCATGGCAAACCCCGTCTTGTGCTCACGCCCGAGCCGCCTGCTTTTTCATCCCCCGATGTCCATTTCAATCTCTCCCACTGCCGTCAGGCCGTAGCCTGTGTGGTGGCATCGTGCGAAGTCGGCATCGACATAGAGTCCATTGGTCGCTACAAAGAGCCGCTGGTGCGCCATGTGCTCAACGACCAAGAGCTTGCCTCCGTACAGCAAGCGGCAGACCCTCAGCTTGCCTTCACCCGCTATTGGACACAGAAGGAAGCCATCGTCAAGCTCACGGGTCGGGGCATCGACGATGACCTGCGGAATCTTCTCCTTATATATAACAATGTGTCGCTCCACACCGAGGAGCATCCCGACAAAGGCTATGTGCTGACAGTGGCAACTTATGCCCCAAAAGGGGAGTGAGTCACACCCTATTTGGGGTCTGACTCACTCCCTTCCAAGGGTCTGACTCAGACCCCTTTTGAGGTGTGCAGAGGGCATAAAACAAGCGAGGGGACACCCGTCATGGATGCCCCCTCGTGCGTTGTTTGAGTGGTGGTGTTGTTATGAGAGTCCCTCGATGAGACCGTTCACGATGTCGATGCGCTCTGCTTGAGGCGATTTCGACAGGCCTGGCATGCGCATGATGTCGCCAGCGATGGCAACAATCATCTCCGAGCCAGCGTTGATAACGAGGTCGCGGATGTTCACATTGAACCCTTCGGGACAGCCATACAGGGTCTGGTCGGCTGAGAACGAGTACTGCGTCTTGGCGATGCAGACAGGGTAGTGCTCCATGCCCAAACGGGCGATGCGCTGGAGCATCTTCTCGGCAGCCTTGCCATAGCTCACGGTGGCTGCACCGTAAATCTTGTGGCACACCTTCTCAATCTTCGTCTTGATGTCGTCGGTGTCGTCGTAGGTCAGCGTGAGCGGTGCAGATGGCTGTTGCTCAATGGTGTCGATGACGAGCCGTGCCAGTTCCTTCGCGCCCTCTCCGCCCTCGAGGAAGGCGTTGTTCACGGCAAAACCCACGCCCTGCTCCTCGCAGTGTTGGCGCAGCAGTGCCACCTCGTCGTCGGTGTCAGTGGCATAGCGGTTGAAGGCCACCACCACCTGCTGACCGAAGCTCTTCATGTTGCGGATGTGGCGGTCGAGGTTCTTGCAACCTTCGATGAGTCCTGCCGCATTCGGCTCTTTAATCTTGTCAACAGGCACACCACCGTGCATCTTCAGTCCCTGCGTGGTGGCTACGATGACGGTGAGCTTGGGTTGCAGACCACTCTTGCGGCACTTCACATTGTAGAACTTCTCTGCACCAAGGTCTGCACCGAAGCCAGCCTCTGTCACCACATAGTCGCCATACGTCATCGCCATGCGCGTGGCGATGACCGTGTTGCAGCCGTGGGCAATGTTGGCAAACGGACCGCCGTGTACGAAGGCTGGGGTCTGCTCCGTGGTCTGCACCAGATTGGGTTTGATGGCATCGAGCAGCAGCACGGTGATAGCACCATCCACGCCCATGTCCTTCACACGGAAAGGCGTGTCGTCGGTCTTGACACCAAGCAGGATGTTGCCGATGCGGCGACGCAGGTCGTCCAAATCCTTGGAAAGGCAAAGGATAGCCATAATCTCTGAGGCTGGCGTGATGTCGAAGCCGCTCTCGGCAGGAATGCCGTCTGTCTTTGCGCCCAAGCCTGTGACAACGGTGCGCAGGTTGCGGTCGTTCACGTCGAGCACACGCTTCCACAGCACCTCCTTCAGGGCAAAGCCTTCCTCGCGGTGCTGGTAGATGTAGTTGTCGAGCAGGGCTGCAATCATGTTGTGAGCCGAGGTCACGGCATGGAAGTCGCCCGTGAAGTGGAGGTTAATCTTCTCCATCGGCAGCACCTGTGCGTAGCCACCGCCAGCGGCACCGCCCTTCACACCGAAGCACGGACCCAACGAGGGTTCGCGCAGGGCGCACACTGCCTTCTTGCCCAACTTGTTCAGACCCAGTGCCAAGCCGATGCTCACCGTGGTCTTGCCAATGCCAGCCTTGGTGGGTGTGATAGCGGTCACGAGGATGAGGTTGCTCTTCTTGACCTTCTCCTCATCAATGAGCTGGTTAGGCACTTTGGCGATGTATTTGCCATAGTGTTCGAGGGCATCCACTGGCACGTCAATCTTGCGTGCCACCTCCTCAATGGGCGCGAGCTGACACTCGCGTGCGATTTCAATGTCTGTTTTCATGTTAGAGTAAAGGACTAATTGTATTGTTTGCGACAAAGATACCACAAAAAAACTTATCAGTCCAAATTATTGTGCGTTATTGGTCGTTTTTTTCTTTCTTCATGCTTGTGAGCAGTTGTTCCAATCATGTTTTGTCGCTTTGGTTATCGCGGCTTTGCCGATTATTGTTTCACTCGCAAAGGTAACAAAAAGGGGCAAAGCTGACAAGCTTTGCCCCAATTATTTGAGTGTTTAAGTAAGTGTTCAGAAGAAGTTACTTCTGCAAGTAAACTTTGCCGTCCTTGAGAACGATGCCCTTGTAGCTCTTATCTACCTGCTGACCAGCGAGGTTGTACATGAGACCCTTGGCAGGAGCTGTGGCAATCTCAGTCTCTTCGATGCCAGTCACTTCCTTCGTGCTCTCTGCACCGTAGTAAGTGAGGCGGAAGTTATCAGCCTTGAACCATGACATGCTGGATGCCTTGATGGTTACGTCGCTCTTCTCTTCGAGCTTGAAGATGATGCTGGCTTCCTGACCATACTCCTTAGCTCCCTCCATCTCAAATGGCATGCCTTCGCCATTGGCTGTGAGGTCAATCTTGCTGCCGAGGTCAGAAGCAAGGATAGCCTGCAACTCGTAAGTACCTGCTGGGAGACCCTTCAATACCTGTGATACATAGTAGCCATCTGCTGGAGTAGAGCTGTTCCATGTGTTGAATACATAAGAACCATCAGCGATGTCGATAGTGTAAGTTGCATTAGAGTTGTCAGCAGACTTCGTGTCGCTGCCCTGATAGTATGCCCATCCGTTCAAACCGTCCTCGAAGCTTGGGTTGATGATGACCTGCGTCATGACGATAGGATTCTCATCGCTGGCTGCGCTGTAGTCGGCAGGCAACTTCAGAGCAGATACAACTGTGCCCATCTGGTCAATGAGTGCATTCACTTCTGCTGCGTTGTACTCAGCGGCAGCCTCTGCATCAACGAGTTCAGCCACAGCATCGTAAGCGTTCTGTGCTTCCAAGGATGCTTCGTCATAGTATTCATCCTTAGCAGTGTAGAATGACTCGGTAGCTGCGTTGTATGCTGTCCATGCCTCTACACCAGCTTTCACTTCGTCGTATGCTGCGAGG
>CAMWJL010000017.1 GCA_947174565.1 uncultured Prevotellaceae bacterium
CAGGGTGAGATTTGTATAAGTGACATCTACCAAGTTGACCAAGAACGTGTTGAGTGCATTCTCCACACGTTCGGGTTGGAAGAACACCTTCTGACATTCCATGCCAACAGGAAAACGTTCCTCAATCTTCGCAATGGTCTTCTCCACTTGAGCACCCACTTTCAGAATGTCGTAGTCGGCAGAACAAGCAATGCTGATGCCCAACGCTCTCACCCCGTCGTATTCCATCTGATTCCGTGTCGTTGGTTCATACGTCTTCACCACCGTAGCGATGTCCTTGATACGAAACTGGTCTTCGTCATGCCCCTGAATAAGCATGTTGGCAATGTCATCCACATTGTTAAACTTGTCATCGACAGCCACTCGGATGCGACGGTCGCCATTGTCATAGTAACCAGCATAGCTCGTTTTGTTCTGATTATTGAGTGTCTGAATCACCTCGGTAGGCATTACTCCAAGGTTTGCCATCTTGTCCTCCCTCAATTCGATGTTGATACATTGGCTTCGCGTGCCATATATCTCTACTCGAGCTACACCGTCCAACTCGCTGACAGCACGCTTGATAAGCTCCGCATAGTTGTTCAGTTCCTTATCACCCTGTCCGTCTCCCGTCAAGGCATAAAACATCCCATACACATCGCCAAAGTCATCCCTCACCTGCGATGCCGAAGCCCCCTGAGGGAGTTTACTTTGGACATTCGCCACCTTTCTGCGCAAAATGTCCCACTGCTGCTCCACCTCCTCGTCGGGCACCGTTGTCTGCAATTCCACAGTGATGAGGCTCAAATCCGCATAGCTCGACGACTGAAGGTTGTTGAGGGTCGTCATTTCCCGAATGCTCTTCTCCAGCGGGTCAGTCACCTCCAACTCCACCTGATGCGCCGATGCTCCAGGATAGGTTGTCACCACCATCGCCTGTTTCACCTTGATAGCAGGGTCCTCCAGTTTCGGCATGGAGTCATAGGCGAGGATGCCCCCCACCATCAGAATGGCTACCCCTAAATAAACGAGCTTGCTGTTCTCCAATGCCCACTTGCTAAGATTCATCTTTCTTGCCTCCTCTAAACTTTATGTATCCAACATTCACAACAATCCTCCCACATTCGACCTGCTGGGTTTCTCCAGCAGCCGCACCTTCTGTCCATCCGCAAGATGGTGTACTCCAGCAGCCACCACCTGCTCACCGCCTTTCAATCCGCTGTCCACCAGCATGGTACCATCGCGGTTTATCGTGGTCACATTCACTGTGCGCACCCTCACCGTTCCGCTTTCAGCTTCATACACAAATGCTTGCGTCTTGTCGCCATTCCTCAGAATCGCTCCCGAAGGCACGCTCACCACATCCGCCGCACCACTTTCATCGTGCAGGGCATACACCATGGTGGTCATTCCCGGCGTGATTTTCTTCGGATTCACCGCCTTGGTGAACGCCAAACGCACCACATACAACTGCGACGAATTTGCTTCCTGATTCAGTCTCACCAGTCGCAACGGAAAAGTCTCTTCGCCCGTCACGTCAAACTTGCAATGGAAGTTGGTAAACTTCTCAATGTTCGCAAAGTCCGATGCACTGATTTTCACCTCCACCTCCGTATCGCCACTGCCAAACACACTCACGATGGGCATACCCGCAGTGACCGTCTCCCCCGCCTCGTGATACTTCGTTTGTACATAACCGTCAATCGTGCTGCGCAGCTGCGTGTCCGCCAGCTTGTTCTTGTGATTAGCCAGTTTCTGTGTGATTTGCTGCAAGCCATAGCGAGCCTTGTCATTGTTGCTTGCCGTGGTATTCCCCTCCGCATAGAGTGCCATCACACGTTCAGCGTCCGCCTTAACCTGTTCATATTCAGCCTGTGTGGCAGCCAACTGCACCCGATAGTCGCGGTTGTCCATCACCGCCACCACCTGTCCTTTTCTTACATAGTCGCCCTCATCCACCAGCAACTTCTCAATCTGTCCAGACACACGAAAAGCCAGCGTCACCTCCGTGGCAGCCTTTGTCCTGCCCGTAAATGTCGTGGTGCTCACCTCGTTAGGGTCTTTCACCGTCACCACCTCCACAATGGGAGCCTTGTCTTCGTGTGTCTCCTTAGAGCCACATGCACCCATCGCCATGATGACCATTGCTACTAATGCAGCGTTCTTCATGCTATTCATACGATACATTCTCTTTTTGTTCATTTTTCTATATAGATACTACCTCTAAATCGGAGTCGGGGACTTCGGTCAACCGATGTCGGGGACTCCGATTGGTCGATGTCGGGGACATCGATTTAGGGGTGCTTTCAGAAGGGTTTTCTTCCGTGACCGTTCTTGCTGTTCATAGAAGCCCCTGTCGCGTCCCCGTGCTGGAGTATAGACCTATTTCCTGCGGCAAAGTTACAGCATTCTGCGAGAAAGGATATAGTTGATAAGTACCGCCTTTTGTCCATAACGTAAGGAAAAACGAAGGAAAGTTAGTCGAAAAGTTGCTTGTTTGTTCAAAAAGTAGTTATTTTGTGGACAAATTATGAAGCCATGAAAGAAGACAGAGTATCCATTTATGAGTTGGAAGGAGGCGAGATTGACATTCTCAACGCTGAACGTTCGGCAGTGAAACTCACCAAGACAGGGTTGTTCCTCTGCAAAGAAGGGGAAGTGACGCTCACCATCGACGGCACAGAATACCATGTAGAGAAGAACTCCATCCTCGTCTATTTCTCATACAGTTCGCTGCACATCCTCAGCCACACCCCTGACCTATGCGGAACGCTCATTGGTGCCAATCTGGAAATCATCCAGCCGATGCTCTACAACATCACCAACTTCAATGCCCTGTTCGTCATCAAGCAGACACCCTATCAGCACCTCTCCGAACAGCAATACAAGGCACTCTGCCAATACATTACCTTGCTCAAAGACATCACGCGCAAAGAGAAACTCTGCACGGAAAACGATACCTGCCAACCCATCAACAAGACCATCGTCGAAATCGCCCGAAAGCAAGCCGAGCTGCTCAGCTACTCCCTCATGCTCGAGGTGCTCCAGTGCTATGCCCGCATCGCCACCGACAATGCGCCTTTCTCGCGCAAAGACGAAGTATTGCAGAAGTTCATCACGTTGCTCTATCGGAAGTACCGCTCCGAACACGAAGTTGCCTACTACGCAGAACAGCAGTTCCTCACCACCCGTTATTTCAGCACCATCGTGAAGGAACGTTCGGGCAAGTCACCCAGCCAATGGATAGCCACCGCCCTGCTGGTCGATGCACGCAATCAGCTCAAAAACACGAACATGACCATCAAGGAGATTTCCGACCTGCTGTGTTTCCCCAACCAAAGTTATTTCGGGAAGTGGTTCAAGAATCTCACCAATGTCTCTCCACTCGACTTCCGCAAAGGCAGGGCTGCTACGCTTGATGCCGACCGCGACTTTACGGATGTCATCCAGCGTGGCATCTCTCACATCGCATCGCCTGTACCGAATCAATAACAACATAAACACAATCCATTCCATTCTCATTCCCTCCTTTACATGAAAACCTTATCTATCGTTCTTTTGTTGAGCCTCTTTCTGATGACTCCCTCCATGGCTCAACCAGCATATTCACCCACCATTCAGAAAGAGCATTTGGGGCGCGGCCTCGTCTGCTTCAAAGACGGAGACAGCCTTGTCGTTTCGTGGCGACTCTTGGCAAACGAAGAGCATCTGGATTTTGATGTTTTTGCAAATGGTAAACGACTGAACAGCAGTCATATCAGCAACGCTACCTTCTTCAAAGCACCAGCACCAGCCAAGAAGGTAAAGATACAACTTTCCGCCATCGACACCCATACGGGAAAGAAGGTTTCTACCTGCTCCACGCTCTATCATCCGCAACTCACAGACTACCTCACCATCCCCCTCACTCCACCAGCTTCAGGCACCACACCTAACGGACAACCTTACACTTATTCCGCCAATGATGCCAGCGTGGGCGATGTCGATGGCGACGGTGAATACGAAATCATTCTCAAATGGGACCCTTCCAATAGCCACGACAACAGCCACGACGGACACACAGGACCTGTCTATATTGATTGCTACAAACTCACAGGTCAATGTCTTTGGCGCATCAATCTTGGTCGCAACATCCGTGCAGGTGCGCACTACACCCAATTCCTCGTCTATGACTTCGATGGTGACGGACGTTCAGAACTCATCGTGAAGACAGCCGATGGCACCACCGACGGTCAAGGGCAAGTCATTGGCGACCCACAGGCAAATTGGGTCACGGACGGATACATCAGCAAGACCATCTCTGGCAAAATGAAGCCTCAGAAAAGCTACATTTCAGGGCGCATCCTCACAGGTCCTGAATACCTAACCGTCTTTGAGGGCAGCACAGGCAAAGCTCTTGCCACCGTCCCCTTCCAACCCGAACGCGGCAACGTAGGCGATTGGGGCGACACCTATGGCAACCGCTGCGACCGATTCCTCGCCGCTGTAGCTTATCTCGACGGCCAGCATCCCAGTGCCGTCCTATGCCGTGGCTACTACGCCAAATCTTGCCTTGCCGCCTACGATTGGGATGGTCACAACCTCACGCTCCGCTGGCTCTTCAACTCTGAGCAGCACCCTGGCTATTCAGGTCAAGGCAACCACAACCTCCGCGTAGGCGACGTGGATGGCGACGGCTGCGATGAAATCACCTATGGCTCAATGGCTGTTGACAATGACGGCAGTGGACTTTACACCCTCCGTATGGGACACGGCGATGCCATCCATCAATACGCTTTTTACCCTGACAGCACCCAACTCCAGATATGGGACGTACACGAGAACAAGCGCGATGGCTCAGAACTGCGCGATGCTCGCACGGGACGCATCATCTTCCAAGTACCCTCCAACACAGACGTGGGTCGTGGTATGGCTGCCGACATCGACCCCACCAACTGGGGGCTCGAAATGTGGTCATCCTCCCAACGTGGCTACTATGATGTCAAAGGTCAGCACCATCATGCCGACATATCTTTCCCACAAAACAGTGCTGTGTGGTGGGATGGCGACCTCTTGCGCGAACTCCTCGACCGCCATGCCGTGCTCAAATGGAACTGGCAGACGCACACCATCGACATGCTGAAAGACTTCCGTGCCGAAGGCTGCACCTTCAACAACGGTACTAAGCAGAATCCCTGTCTTTCAGCCGACATCATCGGTGACTGGCGCGAAGAAGTCATCGTGCGCGACAAACAGAGCACCCAGCTCCGCATCTACTCCACCACCCTCCCCACTTCACACCGTTTCCCCACCTTCATGCTCGACATTCCCTACCGCCTCAGTGTCGCCACCGAAAATATCGGCTACAACCAACCGCCAGAACCAGGTTTCTACTTTGGCAGCGACAAGTGATAACAAATCATGAAAGAGGTGAAAGTTCACAAATAAAAAATGGGGAGTGTGCAACGATGCACACTCCCCTATTTTGTTCATGCGTTTGAATAATGTTTATTCTTCAACTGCTGCCTGCGCGGCTGCCAAACGTGCGATTGGCACACGGAATGGCGAGCATGATGCGTAGTTCATGCCAATCTTGGCACAGAACTTCACGGATGATGGTTCGCCACCATGCTCACCACAGATACCTGTGCGCATGCCTGGACGAACAGCACGACCTTTCTCTACTGCCATCTTAATCAGCTGACCTACACCCTTTTGGTCGAGCACTTGGAATGGGTCAACCTTCAGAATCTTCTTCTCCAAATATACAGGGAGGAACGAAGCGATGTCGTCACGAGAATAACCGAAGGTCATCTGAGTGAGGTCGTTCGTACCGAATGAGAAGTATTCAGCCTCAGTGGCGATGCGGTCGGCAGTGAGAGCTGCACGTGGAATCTCAATCATCGTACCAATCTCGAATGGAATCTCGATGCCCTCTTCTGCAAAGACTTCCTTTGCCACCTTCTGAATGATTTCCTTCTGCTGCTTCAACTCGTAGAGGATACCGATGAGTGGCACCATGATTTCAGGATGTGGGTCGAAGCCTTCCTTCTTCAACTGGCAAGCAGCACCGAGGATGGCGCGTGTCTGCATGGCTGTGATTTCGGGGAATGTGATGCCAAGACGGCAACCACGGTGACCGAGCATCGGGTTGTTCTCTGCGAGAGAAGAAACACGCTGCTGGATAACCTTCACATCTACGCCCATCTCTTCTGCCATTACCTGCTGCCCCTTCAAATCGTGTGGAACGAACTCATGAAGTGGTGGGTCAAGCAGACGGATGTTCACATGAAGACCATCCATGGCTTTGAGGATTCCGTAGAAGTCAGACTTCTGATAAGGCAACAACTTGGCAAGAGCCTTCTCGCGACCTTCCACCGTATCGGAGAGAATCATTTCACGCATAGCGATAATCTTCTGGTCGTCGAAGAACATGTGCTCTGTACGAGTCAAGCCGATACCCTTAGCACCGAATGCACGAGCCACCTCTGCATCGTGTGGTGTATCTGCATTGGTACGAACCTGCAACTTGGTATATTTGTCGCAGAGGTCCATGAGTGCCTTGAAGTCGCCGCTGAGTTCGGCTGCTTTTGTCTTAATCTCGCCAGCATAAACCTGACCAGTTGTACCGTTCAGAGAGATAAAGTCGCCCTCCTTGTAAGTAACGCCTTCGATTTCAACCGTCTTAGACTTGTAGTCAACATTGATAGCACCTGCACCCGACACGCAGCACTTACCCATACCACGAGCCACCACCGCAGCGTGAGAAGTCATACCGCCACGAGCTGTGAGGATACCTTCGGCCGATGCCATACCAGCAAGGTCTTCAGGTGAAGTCTCGATACGCACCATGATGACTTTGTGACCATTAGAGTGCCACTCCTGAGCGTCGTCTGCGTGGAACACAATCTGACCACACGCAGCACCGGGCGATGCGGGAAGACCCTGAGTGATAACCTTTGCCTTTTTCAAAGCGTCCTTGTCAAACACAGGGTGCAAGAGTTCGTCGAGCTTCTGAGGTTCGCAACGGAGGATAGCAGTCTTCTCATCAATGAGTCCTTCGCGAACGAGGTCCATGGCAATCTTCACCATAGCTGTACCTGTACGCTTGCCGTTACGCGTCTGGAGGAACCAAAGCTTGCCTTCCTGCACGGTGAACTCCATATCCTGCATATCCTTGTAGTGCTTCTCCAGCTTGTCTTGAATGTCGTTCAGTTCAGCATAAAGGGCTGGCATAGCCTCTTCCATAGATGGATACTTGGCAGCACGCTCTTCCTCTGAGATACCTGCACGTTCTGCCCAACGCTGTGAACCAATCTTGGTAATCTGCTGTGGTGTGCGGATACCAGCCACCACGTCCTCACCCTGTGCATTGATAAGGTACTCACCATTGAAGAGGTTCTCACCATTACCAGCATCACGAGAGAAGCAAACACCTGTAGCGGAAGTGTCGCCCATGTTGCCGAACACCATTGCCATTACAGAAACAGCTGTACCCCACTCGTCTGGAATACCTTCCATCTTGCGGTAAAGGATGGCGCGCTCGTTCATCCAGCTGCGGAACACGGCGCAAATAGCACCCCAAAGCTGAACGATTGGGTCGGCTGGGAAATCCTGACCTGTGCGCTCCTTAATGGCTTTCTTGAAGAGTTCAACGAGCTTTTTCAAAGACTCCACAGAAAGGTCCTTGTCGAGGGTCACACCCTGCTCTTTCTTCACCTTCTCGATAATCTCCTCGAATGGGTCGATGTCTTCCTTGTTCACAGGCTTGAGACCCATCACCACGTCACCATACATCTGCACAAAACGACGGTAAGAGTCATAAACGAAATGTGGGTTGTTGGTCTTCTGAACCATGCCTTCAGCCACTTCGTCGTTCAAACCGAGGTTGAGGATGGTGTCCATCATACCAGGCATAGAAGCACGGGCACCTGAACGAACAGATACAAGCAGTGGGTTATTCACATCGCCAAACTTGCAGTTCATGAGTTTCTCAACATGAGCCACAGCAGCGTTCACCTCATCCTGAAGAAGTTCCTTGATTTTCTCCTCGCCCACTTCATAATACTCATTACAACAATCTGTCGTGATTGTGAAGCCCGGAGGCACAGGCACACCAATGAGGTTCATTTCGGCAAGGTTAGCACCCTTGCCTCCGAGAGCCTCGCGCATCTGCGCATTACCTTCTGCTTGTCCATTACCGAAGGTGTAAACTCTTTTCTGAGCCATAACTTTTCTTTAGTTTTGTTAATTATTTAAGGTTGTAAAAATATTATCTTTTCATGCAGTATCAGAAGCCCCACTATTTCTAACGAAACAGGACACTCTGTTGGTTTCTTTGCAAATATATACGTTTTCGCCCAAGTCAACAAAATTTTTCTTGTTTTTTTCTCATTCTGAGCCGTTATTTGCCTGTCAACTTGCGAAACAGCTCTTTGTTAAGCAACGCAATGCGTTGGCTTCGGCTCAGGTTTTCCTGTATGAGCACCTCTGTCTTGCTGTACAAACTTCGTATGTTTTCAGCGATGAAACTCTGCACACGTTCCTCCACATCGGGGATGCCTTCCTCCTGCGGAGACAGGCACAACAACCCATTGGGTACAAGTTCCACCCGAATGGTCTTGCCCGTCTGCATGGGATCACCGTCAAAATGAGCCACACCGTCGGAGGAACGATGGATGGTAAGGTTCTGACACTGGAAGGTCTTGATACGAGAGTTTTGGTCGAGAGTGCCGTTGAAGAGCTGAATGGCGATTTGAGGGGCTTCTATGGCAGTGAATGGCTCAAGAATGGTTACGTCCATGATGCCATCACGCACCGATGCGGAAGGAGCGATGTAGGCGTTGTTGCCATACTGCGAAGCATTGGCACACGAAATCAGGAAAGCTTTGCACGTCTCATGCACTTCTTTCCCATCACGCAGGTTCACCATCTCCACCTCGTAAGTCTCTGGATGATAGTTCAAACTGCTTTTCAAGACGTTTTCCAAATAGGCGACAGGACCTCGTTTGCCCGACTCCGCAAAACGCTGAGAGATGAAAGCGTCGAAACCAACACCACAGGTACAGAAGAACGGGCGACCGTTCACCACACCGTAATCCATCGTGTGTACCAATCCGCGATTGATAATCTTGATGGCACTGAGTGGGTCAGTCGGGATGCGCAGATGGCGTGCCAACCCGTTACCTGACCCTGAGGGGATGATAGCCAGTGCTGTCTGCGTGTGTACCAATCCGCCAGCCACTTCGTTCACCGTACCATCGCCTCCGATGGCACATACAACATCCACTCCTTGCCGTGCAGCTTCTTTTGCCAATTCGGTGGCATGCCCCACCCGCCTTGTCTGTACAATCGTATAATCATTGTAGCGACTCTTGTCAAGATACTCTTCTATCAGCTTGATGACGAATCTCTTGCCCGAAGTGCCTGAAATAGGGTTAACAATAAACTGTATCGTTTTCTTCTCTGCCATATATTCAGAATATGCCTCATGCGACTTTCACGACCTTGCTGCATTATATATAATAATGTGTAACAATGACGCACGCAGTAGCATTTTCCCTTTTCTTTTTATTACTGCAAAAGTACGACTTTTTTTCATTTCCAAGCCTCAAAACACCCCATGTTTTTCATTGACATTTATTTTTTTCAAAAAACGTAAGGAAGAAAAGTTCTTTTTTTACTAACTTTGCACCGTTTTGGAGTCATGTATTGACTTAACATGAAAAAAATAACAACAAAATAGCATGCACTTTCAGTGTGGAGTCCTGTGTTCTTTCATACACATGAATGTACCCACAACTCCAGCAGACACTGAAACGCACAATCAAACTATGGGTTTACTACAAGAAAGAATGCGTAAGTATAGAGAGCCGCAGAAATACATCAATGCGGGGGTCTATCCTTACTTCCGCGAGATTGACAGCCATCAAGACACAGAGGTCACGATGAGTGGCAAGAAAGTTCTTATGTTTGGTTCCAATTCATACATGGGCCTTACATACGACAAGCGCATCTGTCAGGCTGCTATCAAAGCCATTGAGAAATACGGCACGGGATGTGCGGGTTCACGTTTTCTGAACGGTACGCTCGACCTCCACATCCAGCTTGAAAGGGAATTGGCCGAATTTGTGGGCAAGGATGAAGCACTGGTATATTCCACAGGCTTCACGGTTAATTCAGGTGTTGTCTCTTGCCTCACAGGTCGCAACGACTACATCATCGGTGATGACCGTGACCATGCCTCCATCGTGGATGGACGCCGACTTTCGTTCTCGCAGTTCTTCCACTACAAGCACAACGACATGGAAGACCTTGAGCACCAGCTCATGCGCTGCGATCCCGATTCCCTGAAACTGATTGTGATTGACGGTCTCTTCTCGATGGAGGGTGACTTGGCTAAACTGCCAGAAATCATTGCGCTGAAGAAGAAGTATAACGCTACGGTGATGGTGGATGAAGCGCATGGCTTGGGTGTGTTTGGCAGACAAGGACGTGGCGTGTGTGACCATTTCGGGTTGACCGACGACGTGGACCTCATCATGGGCACATTCTCCAAGAGCCTCGCTTCCATCGGTGGCTTCATCGCTTCCGACAGCGACACCATCAACTGGCTTCGTCACAACAGCCGCACCTACATCTTCAGTGCCAGCAACACGCCTGCCGCTACGGCTGCCGCATTGGAGGCACTTCACATCCTGCAAGCCGAACCTGAGCGTCAGGAGAACCTCTGGAAAATCACCAAGTACGCCCTCGAACAATTCAAACAGGCAAATTTCGAGATTGGCGACACGGAAAGCCCTATCATTCCACTTTATGTGCGCGACGCTTTCAAGACGTTCCAAGTGACCAAGATGGCATTCGACAAAGGTGTGTTCGTCAATTCTGTCGTTCCACCTGCATGCGCACCTCAGGACACGCTCATCCGCGTGGCACTCATGGCTACCCACACTAAGGAACAGGTTGACCGCTGCGTGGCAATCCTCGTCGATGTGTTCAAGGAGCTGGGCTTGCTGAAATAACACAATCAAACAACAAACGAAAGAATTGAAGAATTGAGGTTGCCAAGCGAGGGTGTGCGTACATCGCGTTAGCAAAAAATCAATTCTTCAATTCTTCTTTCTTCAATTCCAAAAACATGCTGACACTCAAACTCATAACAGAAGAGACCGAACGCGTGATTAAGGGTCTCGAAAAGAAGCACTTTCCTGAGGCGAAAGCCGCTGTGGAGAAGGCGATTGCCATCGACAAGCTACGTCGTGAAGCACAGACAAAGCTGGATGCCATCCTTGCCGAAAGCAAGAAATATGCCGCTCAGATTGGGCAGCTGATGAAGGCTGGCAAGAAAGACGAGGCCGAAGCCGCAAAGGCGGAAGTGGCAAAACTCAAAGCCAGTGCTGCTGAACTCGAAATAGCGAAAGTCAATGCGGAGCAGGAACTCACCGCTCACCTCTGCACGATTCCTAATATCCCCTACGACGAAGTGCCCGAAGGTTCTTGTGCCGAGGACAACATGGTGGTGAAATCTTCCCTGCGCGAATGCAAGCCTGGCGACACCGTGGGCAACTGGGACACCATCCCGTCGAACGGCAATGCCAAACTCCCCCATTGGGAACTTGCCAAGAAATACAACCTCATTGATTTCGACCTTGGCGTGAAAATCACTGGTGCTGGTTTTCCCGTCTATGTCGGCAAGGGGGCACAGTTGCAACGTGCGCTCATCAACTTCTTCCTCGCAGAAGCCAGCAAGGCTGGATACACCGAAATCATGCCGCCAACGGTGGTGAATGCCGCCTCGGGATACGGCACTGGACAGCTGCCTGACAAGGAAGGTCAGATGTACCACTGCGAGGTGGATGACCTCTACCTGATTCCCACTGCCGAAGTGCCCGTGACGAACATCTACCGCGATGTCATCCTCGACGAGAAAGACCTCCCCATCAAGAACTGCGCCTACACCCAGTGCTTCCGCCGTGAAGCAGGTTCTTACGGCAAGGATGTGCGCGGCTTGAACCGCCTGCACGAGTTCTCCAAGATTGAGATTGTGCGCATCGACACGCCTGAACACTCCAAGGAAAGCCACAAGGAGATGCTCGACCATGTGGAAGGTCTTTTGCAGAAGCTCGAACTCCCCTACCGCATCCTCCGTCTCTGCGGTGGCGACCAAAGCTTCACGTCTGCCATCTGCTACGACTTTGAAGTTTACAGCGAAGCGCAGGGACGCTGGCTCGAGGTCTCCTCTGTCAGCAACTTCGACACCTATCAGGCAAACCGCCTCAAGTGCCGCTACCGCAATGCGGACAAGAAAGTGCAGCTCTGCCACACACTCAACGGCTCTGCGCTCGCACTTCCCCGTATCGTCGCCTCCATTTTGGAAGATAATCAGACACCCGACGGTATCCGCATCCCCAAGGCACTCGTGCCATACACAGGGTTCGAGATGATTGATTGATTCATTTGCCCCAAGGCAATTTTATAAGAGAGAGAGAGTGGAAGCTGCGCAAGTGACTTCCATTCTTTTTTATTCTCCCTCCAACCTCTTCAACCATCACGGCTCTAAGGTTTTCAAACACTTTCCCCATCATACCCCATGCTGCTTCATCCGCATTTCTCGCATTCGTTTTTTCACACTCAACATCCGTGTATCAGCCATGAAACCTTAACGCCCCCTGCACCGCATTTACCCTATACCCGTTCTCCAAGTTACGTTGCGCCCGTCATCGAAATTACGCCTGTAAGTGTGCCCCTGCCGCCTACCAACCCCCATCCCTTTTTTTGACGCTGCAAAGGTACGGCGGCGGCACTGCGGTTCACGAATGTTTCACACAAAAAATCATCGTCCCGTTTTCTCACACCTTCCTTCCTCCCTTCCCCTGCTACAGTGCTACAACGCTACAGTTCTCCAACAGGTATTTCCGACCCTAAAAATACTCTTATATTTATATATATAATATATATATTATATATATAAATATAAAATTTACTTTTGACTTTTTCAACTCCTTGTTTTGGAACTGTAGCACTGTAGCGGTGTAGCGGAAACATGACTGCACGACAACGCATGAAAGCCTCTTACAGCATGAGCTTCAACTCGTTTCATGCCATTATGACGATTTGTTTCAGGGAAAATGAAAAAACTCATGAAAATCCTTTGCCAATCCAATTTTTTTCACTACATTTGCAATCAACTCCAACCAGCATTGTCCGAAGAACGAACCCGAAGAAAAAATTGAGAAAGAAATGATGAAAAATGTGTTAACTTGCCTCCTTGCCATGCTGGGTCTGACATCCGCTTGCGACCAAAAAAACTACGAAGATGCAGATGTAAAAGAGTTTGCCGAACTGATTGCCGACTCCAATGTCATCATCCTTGACGTGAGAACTGCCGAGGAATACAAAGAGGGGCATATCCATGGAGCCATCAACATCGACCAATACCCAGACGATTTTGTGCAGAAAGCGAAAGCCGCATTACCCATCGGCAAGACGATAGCGATTTATTGCCGAAGCGGTCGTCGCTCCGCCCATGCCGCCACCCTGCTGGCAGCCGAAGGTTATAAGTGCGTGAATCTCAAAGGCGGCATCATAGCTTGGAGCAGTGACAATATGCCAGTGACAACAGGAATGTGAAGCCATGGTACAGCAGGTAGAGATAACATTAAGACCCAAGCCAAGAGGCTTCCATCTGGTGACAGACGAACTGATGCGCCAACTGCCCAAACTGCCCCAAACGGGCATCATCAACATCTTCACGAAACACACCAGTTGCGGACTCAGCATCAACGAGAACTGCGACCCCGACGTGCGCACCGACATGGAAACCATCTTCAACCGCCTCGTTCCCGAGAACCAACCCTACTATGACCACACGCTGGAGGGTTCTGATGACATGCCTGCCCATGCCAAGTCAACCCTGAGCGGTGTCAGCATCACCATCCCCATTACCAACGCCCGTCTGAATATGGGAACCTGGCAGGGCATCTATTTCTGCGAATACCGCAATGATGGCGGAGCAAGAAAACTGGTGGCGACAATCATGGGAGAATGAGGTTATACGCTCAATCTTCCGCCACCTTACCCATGCCCTCTTCTTCTCTTGCCTTCACCATGTAGTCGGTTTCATAATAAACGGCATCTTCGGCGGGAGTGCGTTCACACAATCCTGCATCGGCAAACATGCCCTCAAAACTGAGGTCTTCATCAATATCTGACCAGTGGATGCCCGTGTAGGAGAGATAGAAGTTCTTCCGCTGTGCTGGCGTGGCATTAGCGAGGCGTTTCCACATGGCGAAAGGATAACTTGCCTGTAAGCCATCTTCCGTCAGTGCATGTACCCTTGTGTCATCCACCCACACACGCTGTATTTTGTGCTTCTTTATCATTCGACATTTTCAGTATTGAAAAAGTTTTGCCAACGGTCGATAATCACTTCCACGTTTTCTTCAATCACGCCCTCGATGATGGATATATTTGCAAATATATGCGCTTTTCCCGAAACGCCCAAAGAAAATGGGAAAAAAGTGGAATGGCGGCATTTTTCACCTAAAACGCTGATTCCTTGACAAAATGCGTGGCTGTTCGGAGGGAAATTCGTAACTTTGTATCGTTGTTACACACAAGAACAATTGTAAAAAGAAATGACAGAAAGTCAAAAAAAGTCAATCATAGAAAGTGGGAAACAGTATTTCCGTGAAATAATCATTCCCAATCATGTAAAAGGATTGGAGAAGTTGAAGTTGAAGGACTTCAAAATAAACCCATTCTTGGTGAACTATTTGGCCGCATTCCTGTGTGGCAATACGAAGCCTGATTCTTTGGCAAAAGCATTGGTGTACCCTCGCATTCTCGGCACAAGCATCAATACGAGCTTTGGTCAAAATATCCAGGTGTTCATTTCAAGTCTTGCACAGGTAACAGGCTCTGCATCCGGTATTGATGGCATAGACATTGAGTTTGTGGATGCCATTGATGGACGCAAAAAGTACTGCCAATGCAAAGCGGGGCCACAGACAATCAACAAGGATGACATTGCAACTGTTTTAGGACACTTCAAACACCTTCATAATAAGGCTCGTTTGGACAGGCTCAATGTACAAATTGACGACATGATTGTGGGTGTGCTGTATGGTGATGAAAGCGAACTGTCGGCTCATTATAAGATTATCAATTCCCACTATCCCGTGTATTGCGGTGCTGATTTTTGGGAACACCTGACAGGCGATGCTCAATTCTATCATCATTTGGCAAAAGCATTTGGCGAAGTGGTAGAAGAGGACAATATAGATGGAAGCCATCTGATTATGAGTAAGATTGCTGAAATTGCAAAAGAAATAGAAGAACGGGGAAGCCTATAATAGCGATGCCAACATTTTTATCTGCAACAAATTTAGCTGACTTGACAGGAACTTCGCTTGCGACAGCACAAAAGTGGGGCGAAAGTGGCGTTTATCCTTACCATAGGAATGAGAACGGAAAGATGGGATTCTACATGGAGGACTTGTTAGATGTGAATCCTGTTCGTCAGATGCTTGAAACAAATTGGGATGAGGAAGCGAATGTGGTTCCACTTCGCGATTTCACTGCGGTGGAGTTGTTTGCAGGTGCGGGTGGTTTGGCTTTAGGCATGCACATGGCTGGTTTCCGTCATGTGTTGCTGAATGAGATGGATGCGATGGCTTGCCGAACACTTCGGAAGAATCATCCCGAGTGGAATGTGCTGGAGGGAGACATCCATCAGGTAGATTTCACACCACTTCGTGGACAGGTGGATTTCCTTTCGGGCGGTTTCCCATGTCAAGCATTCTCATACGCTGGAAAGAAAGGTGGGTTGAATGACACCCGAGGCACTCTTTTCTTTGAAATGGCACGTGCTATACGCGAGATTCAACCCAAGGTGTTCATGGGCGAAAATGTGAAAGGACTGCTTTCCCATGACGACGGACAGACACTAAAGGTCATTCGCAATGCCATAGCGGAACTGGGATATACGTTAGTAGAGCCTCGTGTACTAAAAGCCATCATGTATCAAGTTCCTCAAAAACGTGAACGACTCATTCTTATTGCCATTCGCAATGACATTGCGGAATATGTGCAGTTCCATTGGCCTAATCCATACAAACGAGTGATGACTTTAAGGGACGCATTCTTTCAAGGTGACCTTTTTGACCACGATGTGCCAGTTTCTGACGGTCAAACCTACCCTGCAAAAAAGGCTCGCGTGATGGCAATGGTGCCTGAAGGAGGCGATTGGCGTGACCTTCCCGTAGAAAAACAGAAGGAATACATGGGCGGCAGTTTTTATTTGGGTGGTGGTAAGACAGGCATGGCCCGACGACTTTCCATGGATGAGCCTTCATTGACACTAACCTGTGCCCCTGCCCAAAAACAGACAGAGCGTTGCCACCCCACAGAAACCCGTCCATTGACCATACGTGAGTATGCACGCATCCAAACATTCCCCGACGATTGGTCGTTTGAAGGAACGATGACTGACCAATACAAGCAGATAGGCAATGCCGTACCTGTCAATCTTGCGTATGCCATTGGTCGTTCACTCATTCGCCTCTTCAACGATATTGATGCCGTGCATTCGGAAGAAGGCCACTTTGAAGAAGCCAACCGCATTGCACACGGGATGCTTCCGCCCGATTTGTTCCCCTTAGACCTTTCCACCGTCAAGATTAACCATCCTGAACAAATTATCTGTAATACCATTAGCCACAAGAAGTTGGTTGACAACAATGATTTGGATGACAGCAAGAACGTCCTCGTAAGCTTGGTAACCAATGATAATCTTGACCCGTTTAATCAGCAGAGTGCCAAGATTTATTATACAGGAAAGAAATTCCCATCCACGGTGAAACTCAACAAACTCTATTACTTCATGCCATATACCAAAGGGAAGGGAATCCGAGACCTCTATATCATAAAAGTGGCACGCGTCGGCACAAAACATGAAGTAAGACAAGAATGTGACGAGAATGATTTCCGTCTTGTATTTGAACTCAAATTCGTAAGGCAGTTGTTTGAGGATTACAAACCCATCAAGTTGCAGATTTGGCGTACCTTTACCGACACAACCTTGCGAGCTATTTTAGTTCTGTAAACGACAAGAAAACAAGGCTTGTGCTTCTCATCAGTAGAGGAGCTTGGTATTCCAATGTCTTCTATCTCTTTTCTCCCCCCAAAGGCAGGAGGTGTATTTTTAAGATATGCGCTTTTCCCGAAACGCCCAAAGAAAACGGAGAAAAAGTGGAATGGAGGCATTTTTCACCTAAAACGCTGATTCCTTGACAAAATGCGTGGCTGTTCGGAGGAAAATTCGTAACTTTGCATCGTTTTTTAGATAAAACAATGATAAAACGATATTATTATGAATAAGATTGTTAAGAAAGAGCAGTTTAGCGAGAAGGTGTTCAAGCTTGTGGTTGAGGCACCACTCATCGCTAAGTCTCGCAAGGCAGGTCACTTCGTGATTGTTCGTGTGGGCGAACAGGGCGAACGCATGCCACTCACCATTGCTGACTCCGACGTGGAGGCAGGCACTATCACGCTGGTGGTGCAGAAGGTGGGATATTCTTCTACGAAGCTCTGCGACCTGAATGAAGGCGACTACATCACTGACGTGGTGGGTCCTTTGGGTCAAGCTACACACATCGAGAAGTTCGGCACGGTGGTATGTGCTGGTGGCGGTGTGGGCGTGGCACCTATGCTGCCCATCATCAAGGCTCTGAAAGCTGCTGGCAACAGGGTTATATCAGTGCTGGCTGGTCGCACAAAGGAACTCATCATCCTTGAGGATGAGGTGCGCAAGCATTCTGACGAGGTTATCATCATGACGGACGATGGCTCATACGGTCAGAAAGGTGTGGTGACAGTGGGCATCGAACAGGTGATTCTGCGCGAGAAAGTCGATAAGTGCTTCGCCATCGGTCCTGCCATCATGATGAAGTTCTGCTGCTTGTTGACAAAGAAATACAATGTACCTACTGACGTGTCGTTGAACACCATCATGGTCGATGGCACAGGCATGTGTGGTGCTTGCCGCATCACGGTGGGTGGCAAGACGCGTTTCGTGTGTGTGGATGGTCCTGAGTTTGATGGTCATGAGGTGGATTTCGACGAGATGTTCAAGCGCATGGGTGCATTCAAGCCACAGGAACTGGAATATATCAAGAAGTTAGAGGAGCATGTGGATTCGGTGGGTAGCAACACGAATACAGCACAGAAAGCAGAGGTGACAGCTGATGCCTCGGGCATGACGACTGACACTCCCCTTGCCGAACTGACTGACCGCAATGCCCCTTGGCGCAAGGAGTTGGCTGCCAGCATGAAGCCGAAAGAGCGTGGCGAGATTGAGCGTTGCGTGATGGGCGAACTTGACCCTGTATATCGTGCCACCACTCGCACAGAGGAGGTGAACACTGGTCTTACCATCGAACAGGCAATGACCGAAGCGAAGCGTTGTCTCGACTGCGTGAAGCCTACATGTATGGAAGGTTGCCCCGTGAGCATCAACATCCCATCGTTTGTGAAGAACATTGAGCGCGGTCAGTTCCTCGAAGCTGCCAAGGTGCTCAAATCCACTTCCGCCCTGCCAGCCGTGTGTGGTCGTGTATGTCCACAGGAGAAGCAGTGCGAAAGCAAGTGTATCCACCTGAAACTGGGTCATAAGCCTGTTGCCATCGGCAATTTGGAGCGTTTCGCTGCCGACTTTGAGCGCAACAGCGGCAAAATGACATTGCCTGAATGTGCTCCGAAGAATGGCAAAAAAGTGGCTATCGTTGGTTCAGGCCCCGCAGGTCTTTCTTGTGCTGGCGACTTGGCCAAGGCAGGTTATGACGTGACGGTGTTTGAGGCACTGCACGAGATTGGCGGTGTGCTGAAATACGGCATTCCTGAGTTCCGTCTGCCTAATGCCATCGTCGATGTGGAAATCGAGATGCTCCGCAAGATAGGTGTGAACTTCGTGAAGGATTGCATCGTGGGCAAGACCATCACCATCCAGCAACTGGAGGAAGAAGGTTACAAGGCTATCTTTGTGGCTTCAGGTGCAGGTCTTCCAAACTTCATGAACATTCCTGGCGAGAACTCAGTGGGTGTCATGTCATCCAACGAATACCTCACTCGCGTCAACCTGATGGATGCCAGCAACCCTGCTTCTGACACGCCTATCGTGAAGGCGAAGAGCGTGATGGTTGTGGGCGGTGGCAACACCGCTATGGACTCTTGCCGCACAGCTAAGCGTTTGGGCGCCGAGCACGTGTTCATCGCTTACCGTCGCAGCGAGGCAGAAATGCCAGCACGTCTGGAGGAGGTGAAGCATGCCAAGGAAGAAGGCATTGAGTTCCTCACACTCCACAATCCAATCGAATACATCGCTGACGAGAAGGGTAACGTGACACAAGTGAAACTCCAAGTGATGGAACTGGGCGAACCCGATGCTTCCGGTCGTCGCTCCCCTATCCCTGTGGAAGGCAAGGTAGTGACTCGCGACATTGACATGGCGATTGTGGCTGTGGGTGTATCTCCCAACCCCATCGTGCCGAAGTCCGTCAAGGGTCTCGAACTGGGCAGAAAGAACACCATTGCGGTGAACGACAAAATGCAGTCGAACATCCCAACCATCTTCGCAGGTGGCGACATCGTGCGTGGTGGTGCAACGGTCATCCTCGCCATGGGTGATGGTCGCAAAGCGGCAGCCAACATCGACGCAATGCTCAATAGCCAAGATTAAGCCGATTCTCCCGAATTGCAATATTTATCTATATTCAAGTGGCAGTTTGTTATCCGCAAACTGCCACTTTTTAGTTGGTTACTCACTCTTATTTATAACAAATGCCACAAGGTTTTCGCCCCTTTGACTGTGCCATACTCAAAGAGACTTCTTTAATCGTTGATTGGCAATTATTCAATCCTCGACACCCTCTTTTGCAGTGATAGCAATACGCACCATATCCCGTACAGATATAAACCGAGTTGTCACTATGTGCATTGCAGGATGCACATAGTGAGCAACTCAATAAATAGAATGCCAAGAGTGTTGTAGTGGCATGTGTCATTGTTGTCATTCCAAAAATTTGTCTATAACCATCTTGGTATTTGAAGGTACGTCCGTTTCTCCGACATAGTACTTCTGTACACCCATGTTCTGTAACCAATCGTTAATGACTTGCTCCATTTTGTCTTGGTCGGTAAGTGAATCGGGATTAAGTTCCAGTATCAATACTTCTAAATTCTCAAGACCTTTCCGTCGTGCAATTAAACTTGATTTGGGATTCTTGAGTGTCTGAGATAATATATAGCTGTAAGCATTGCCTTCTTGAATTTTGTTTTGGGCATGATAAATGTACCCATCCGTAAGGATGACAAGCACATTTCTATATCCGTCTTTGATGCAATAATTGTCAACGGGCTTGTTAAAGAATCCCCATATATCACAACCCTGCCATTTACTTGTTTTGATAGTATAATCATAAATTTGTTCCATCGCTCCATGAAAATCATCAACAAAAGTAGTCAGCATTTTTTTCTTTTCAGCAGGAGCAGCCGTATTCAAGTCTAACTCTAATTTCTCAGAAAGCAAGGCGATTCTTGAATCATCGGGGATTGGATAGACAAAGACCTTTATCTTGTCTTTACATGGCAAAATCTTTTGTTTAACAGCCCTGCTCTTCACGTAATTAGCCAGATATTCAACAATGGCAATGTCTTTGTCTTTTTGTGAAAGAGCCTTGGAATTATCTGTACTTGGGTTAATTCGGTCAGACAAGTCAAGATAGATTGACAAATTAAGAGGTTGTGGTTTGTTCACAACGACGGAATTACCGCCATTATCGTCCTTTTCTTTGTTGGAACAGGAATAATACACAGCAATTACTGCAATAATAACCACACTAAGAATTACGATTACTTTTGTTTTCATTTTATACTCTTTTTTAGATTGTTATCAATGTATTAAGCGTTTTATTAAATTCGTTGGTGATGTCGTTCTTCTCATCATCTGTTTTCTGCATTGCTGCCATATATCCCTGCCAACCAGCAAGGAAGTTGTTAAGCTCCATTTTTATTTTGTTGATATCATATCGTGCAATGGTTCCATTCAGTTGGTTTTCCACTTTTGAAATTTCTGCACAAATAGAAGCGATATTAGCAGTGTTTCCTGCTTGCGCCTCTCTCGTTTCATCCATCCTCCGTTTTATACTTTCGATTTCTTTACATAGTTGTTCGTGGCGTATTGTGTTCAAATCCAATTGACTAAGAGATCTTACAAAATATCCGAAAGTGAATCCCCATATCAAGTATGCCACAAATCCAAGGCAAATAATAACCCAAAAGTTTGGGTCATTAGAGGCAAGACTGAATGAATAAGGCGGCAGTGCTGCTAATGACATCAGACGGTCAAGATTATAAATCTTTTCGCAGATAGCATAAGATAAGAGTGTGTCGAAAATAAAAGCGACTACAATGATAAGAGGAATTTTGATATATTTAAGCCATCCCGTTTCCCCCTCCCAGCGATTCAGTACAAAACCGAATGCAAGGAAGATGATGGGCATGAGTAAGATGAAAAGTAAAGTTGTCGCCCCTTCTGAGGCAGCGGCAGAAAGTGCCTGCGAATCAAAGATGGCTTCGGATAATTGAAAATCGCCTTCTGAACCTAAACTAAATTGTTTGAAAAAGGCAGAATAAGCAACAGAACTATAGAATATAAAGAAATACAGGGTGAAAGGGATTAGAATAACACCTGAAATAATCAATGTTATCCATGCACTTCTATTGCGTCTTGCTGTATTTCCATCCAACTCAAAAAGTTCTCGTTGTTTTTCTTGTAATTCCTTATCTAAGGAATTCAATCTTTCCGTATTCTGTTCAAGTTTGTTCGATTCAATTTCTTTATCTCTCTCAAAAGTAATCTTTTTGTTTTGCAAACTCAATCTAAGTTCGTTTTGTAAACTCTCATCATCTTCTTGTTCTTTCTTCAATCCCGAATAAACAGCTTGAAGATGGGGGGTGAATGCTTGTAATACACCTTGGGAGATACCAGCCATACGGAAACCATATTGCTTATACGTTTCTTGCGATTTACGACTTTCACTTGGAGTGGTATCATCACTTGTCATAGGAATGGCATCGCTCTTCAACGAGAAAATCTTTTTTATATTTGTGAAATCCATACTTATCTTTAAAATTTTATTTCATTGACAATCTGTTCAATAGTTTTTCCTTCTTTAACGCTTGTTAGAAAGTACTCCATAATACTTTCCACATTTTCTTCATGAAAACCAAATAGAATAATATACTTGCAAAGCAATGCTTTTTCAGAATCCTCTATGACACCATCTGACCATGCCATTCGGGTCAAATCATAGAGGTAATGAATCTTGTCTTCCAAGGTCTCTGGCAAGACGGGATTTAGACCTGATGTTACAACAATATTGTTGATGACATCTTCCGTTATACCATGCTCCAATCCAATCTTGTACAATAGTTCTTTCTCATGAGGATGAAACTCTGCATCCGAAAGGGCTAAGCAATAAAGATTGAAGAAATGCCATTTTTTACTTTCTTCAATACGGCTGTTCGTTTTGTCCAATTCTTTCTCCATGGGCTTTTTTCTTTTTGTGACACTGCAAAAAGAAAGGTGTGTGACTTTCCGATTGCCAATTCCAGGTATCGCCAAACACCTATGCCCATACAACCATGAAGCCCACACCTAACGGTGTAAGCATTCACTTTTATTGTTGATGAGCAATCTTCTTTTGGCGATTTCGGAATTGCATCAAGTAAAAGCAAACACTTTCTTTTCCTTATGTCAAGTTAAACAATTATGTCATATATATCTTTTTTTAGTTTATTATGTTTATGTCATTAGAACAATCCCGAATGAATACCTTTGATTCATGTTGATTGTCTTCGGTTTGCAAATATACGATTAACTTTTCACTTCCAAACTTTCTTTAAGAGAAAAATGTATCTAAACACAGAAAGCACAAAACTCACAGATGTTGTTGCCCACTGAAGTATGCTTCTATTTCAGAGTTGAGGAGGGCATAGTCACGATTGTAGTCTTTGATGATTTGACCATGTTCGAGAAGAGTGATGCGCGAACAAATATCAAGGGTATGAGTGAGGTTGTGGGAAGAAACGATGACTGTTGCATGTCGTTCGCGGCTGTAGGTTTCAAGCAAATATTTCATAGCCAGCTGTGAGGTGGGGTCAAGGAAATTAAAAGGTTCGTCAAGCAACAAAAGCTGGGGATGATGCAGCATGGCACCAATAATGCCAACTTTCTGTTTGTTGCCCATGGAAAGGTTGCGGATAAGGGTGCGCTGTTCGAGCACCTCGCCATTCATGAAGCGGTCGAACTGGAGCAGGCGGTCGGTCAAAACAGCGTCAGGAATGTCGGATATTTTAGCGATGAAACGGAAATACTCTTCGGGTGTGAGATAGTCAATCAAGAATCCTGTATCGACAAAGGCTCCAGTATAAGCCTTCCATGCCTCGCTCTTTGCGGTGTCGCATGAAACATTGCGACCATGAATCAGCCCATCCACTGTGACACTTCCCGTATCGGTCTTCAATAAATCGAGAATGACACGGAAAAGAGTGGTTTTCCCTGCTCCATTGTTGCCCACAAGACCGATGATTTCGCCACTATGAATAGCATAGTGGGCAATGTTGAGCACTTGCTTCTCTCCGAACGATTTAGTTAAGTTTTCGATTGTTAAGTTCATGATGTTTCTATTATCTGGAACCTCGGAAGCCTTCCATATTCTGATATCTCCGTTGCATAAAACGCTGATACAGATTTTTCAGCCAAAACGGATGAGACACAGTACCAACCAACCCTGCGGATGCCATCGCAATGGCGGTGATGTCATCTCCCCAAAGGTTGACCAACAACCACATAATCAGCATGGGTACAAACAGGGCAAAACCCGACATGAGCATCTGCACTTTGGTGTCTCGCCCCGAGCGTGTCAATTTTTTGTTGAGATGGATGGTCGAGTCGTTATAGACGGCTAACTGGAACATGAACGGAAAGACGATGCCTGTGGTGAAGAACAAACACCCTACAGCTGTCATCCACGTCATTTTTCCTTCCATGATAGGCATGAGTGAGAAGAGGAACGGGACAAGCAACATCAGGCATTGGAAATAGTATTTCGCCTTCAACAATGAGAGCACTGTCTCCTTGTGTACCATAAGCCCGTCAATGTAGTTACCTTCTGGACACATAATGGTGGTGAGGGTCATTACTCCCAAGCAGTTGAAACAATAAACACAGATGAAGATGCGCATGAAGGGGAAAGAATCATACAAATCTGAAAAAGAAAAAAGTGTACATAGCATCAGCATGCAACCAGTACCAATGAGAAACTGCTTACGCACGACTAAATTGCGCAGCGTGGATTTAATCTCCAATTTAAGATATTCACCAATAATGCCGAATTTGTCAAGGAAAACCATATTGCGCGTCTTAAAAGACTGAATCACCTCGGCTTTGGCTATCTCCACATAAATCGCCACATACTGCAAGCGATAGTTGACATAATAAAGAGGCATTACTACTACAGCGAAACCAATCCAACAGAGGATATTCCATTGACAGAAACCACGCATGAGACGAATGGTGGTTTGGAAGAGCCACGGGGTATGTTCATCGAAGAAAATGCCCCAATATATCAGCAGCACATAAATGAACAGCGGAATAAGGATACTGGGAACATTGCGGTTGACGAGTGTACGCCAAAACAGATACCAATAACTATTGAGAATGAACATAAGCCACCAACCCAAGATAAAGCCAACAAAACCTACAAAACCATAAAATTGTGGAATTGCCATTACTCCAAAAGGCACGAAGAAAAAAGCCCAAAAGAAATTATAAGGTTGTAACCCCATACGGAACAGGAAGGTGTGCAGCATGAGTCCTGTCGGAATGTTGAGCAACTTGTATTGCTTAATATTCTGAGCAGGTGTTTCCTGCAAGACAAAACGCATGAGAAAATCGACAAGCAGAAACCATATCATGCCACCATCAATCCAGTCAAAAGCTTCAAGAGAAGAATGCTCGAAGAGAGTATAGCATGATACACCAAGCACACTCAGATACACCGCCATGAAAGCAATGAAAACATAGCCAAAGAGCTTCATCACCATATTCTTCTCGAACATCGGGTGGCGACGCGACTGCAGGTGCTGGTTGTGAGCAAGCACCTTATATAAGAAATATGCCCTATAGAGATTCATGACAGAATCCTTAGAGGACTATCGAAGGTCAACAACTTCTGCCTTGGGATAGTTCTTCTTGTTGAACTGGAATGTGGATGCCTGATACTTCTGATTCTTCAAGAAGGAATTGCAGTAAATGACCGTCGTTGCTCCTTTTGAAGTAGTGAGTTGGATGCTACTGGGCAAATGAGTGGATTTGTTGATACGAATTACTACCCACTTGTAGGCACTGGATTCTTCACCACTCAGAACCACCTCGTCTTCCTTACCCGTGCTATTCCCCATGCGAGCTGTGTAACCATGCTTGTAGAATGTCAAGAAGGCATAAGGATTCATCTTAGCGACTTCTTCCACGGTGGGAGTCGTCACATTCACTTCTTCATTCTTCTTGATGTAACTCCACATCGTTTTGCCATCGAACCATGTGATTCGACCTGCCATATTCACTACAAACTTTTGCCCTTGCAACTTAATGTAGCCAGTCGAAGAAGTTCCATTGGCTTCATAAGTAAAGCCAATCTTTGTGTTACCAGCAGCTTTCAATGTTGCTGCCGTCTTGTCAAGTATCTTGCCTGCCTCCTGCCCTTGAACAGAGATACAGATGGCAACCAAACAAGCGAATACAAATACGAGTCTTTTCATTTCTATCAAAATTATTTCATTTACATTTCTTATCCCAAAGTCTTGAGCAAACCTTCAAGTGTAAGAGTATCTTTGATGAGAACCTCACGAGGTTTACTACCTATTTGTGCCCCCACAACACCCATCTTCTCCAACTGATCCATAATCTTGCCTGCACGATTGTAACCAATGGAAAAGTTGCGTTGAATCATCGAGGTGGAACCACTTTGATTGCTGACCACAAACCGAGCAACATCACTAAACATCGGGTCAAGATGTCCTTTATCCACAGAACCCATTCCTGCTCCACCATCGCCCTCTGCATCAACAACTTCTGGCAGATACATCGGATGAAGGAATCCTTGTTGAGCCGCAATGAAATGGCAGATGTCATTCACTTCGGGCGTATCGACAAAAGCACACTGCACACGTACAGGTTCACCACCTTGTAGATAGAGCATATCACCCTTGCCAATCAACTGATTAGCGCCTCCACGGTCAAGAATCACACGCGAATCCATCATTGATGACACTTTGAAGGCAATACGTGTTGGGAAGTTCGTTTTAATAGCACCGCTAATAATGCTGGCTTGTGGACGCTGTGTCGCAATAATCATGTGGATGCCGACAGCACGAGCCAACTGCGCAATACGGCAAATCGGAAGTTCAACCTCCTTGCCCGCTGTCATAATAAGGTCACCAAACTCATCGACAATCACGACAATGTAAGGCATATATTCGTGACCATGCTCTGGATTCAGTTGGCGGTTCTTGAATTTCTCGTTATACTCCTTGATATTACGCACATGGGCACGCTTCAAGAGGTCGTAACGCGAATCCATCAATTGACACAGCGAATTGAGAGTCTTCACCACCTTCTGTACATCAGTGATGATACAATCTTCTTCTTCTTCAAGACGTGCCAAAAAGTGGTTCTCTATAGGGCTGTATATACTAAACTCCACCTTCTTCGGGTCAACCATCACGATTTTCAGTTCCGATGGATGATTCTTATAGAGTAATGATGTCACAATAGCATTCAAACCGACCGATTTACCCTGACCAGTTGCACCTGCCACCAAAAGGTGGGGGGCTTTTGCCAAGTCGAACATGAACACCTCGTTGCTAATGGTCTTTCCCACTGCACAAGGCAACTCCATCTTGCTCTCCTGATACACACGGCTATTGATAACACTCTCCATCGACACGATAGTCTTCTTCTTATTCGGCACCTCTATACCAATCGTTCCCTTGCCTGGGATTGGCGCAATGATGCGAATACCTTCTGCAGCCAATGACAAAGCTATATCATCTTCGAGGTTGCGAATCTTACTGATACGTGTTCCCTCTGCTGGAACTATCTCATAAAGTGTGATGGTAGGACCTATTGTTGCTTTGATACTGGAAATTTCAACACCAAAATTCTTCAAAACATGAATGATACGGTCCTTGTTTGCATTCTGCTCAATCATATCAATCTGAGGACCTTGGTCATCAGCCTTTCTCAACAGGTCAAGCGTAGGGTACTTATAAAACTCCAAATCTAACTTGGGGTCATAAGGAGTATTGATATCACCACGCACAATGTCGCCATCGCCCTTATCCGTTTCATTGACTTCTACAATCAATCCACCTTCATCAATTCCATTTCCTTCATCCACACAAGGCTCTGATGGTAATGTGGAGACAGGAGTATTTTCGAGGGAAACGTGCATCACATCATCTTCACCATTAGGTATATCATCGACAATCTCTGTTACAGGATTTGTATATGAACTCTCTACAGGCACATTCGTCTCTGTCTCATCAGGATTATCGAAATCAAGTACAGTAGTAGGATTTTCATTTTCCTCATCCCTCGCTGTTTTTACCGAAGTAACGCGTTCCTTTGTTTCCTCGGTCTTGTCATCCTTTCCATCAAGCACAGCCCCATCATTCTCATAAGCATATTTATCTCCCCCCTCTTCGTCATCCCGTCCTACAAAATGTTTCAAGCGCTCTGAATTTATCTTCTTCAACACATTCATTCTGAATGCTTTACGGATAATCTCAATGGTTTTAGCACTAAGATAAACCAAATACAATACAGCCGTAATCGCCAACACAGCCAATAAGCCAGGAGTACCAACAACCTGCGTAAGAATACTCACAACATTGATACCATGATTACCACCCAACTTGATAAACGAGCCCTCGAATGCAGGAAACAAGTAACCAAATGCAGCCAAGAATACACTCAACCACAACATTAAAAGAGTGAAAAGAATGAATTTACGAAGCAATGTGAACTTGAAACTACGCATCAACCTCAAACCAAGCATGACTGTATAAGGCAGCATGATGAAAGAAGCCAAGCCAAACAAATCATTCAAGAAAAAATAGGCAACAATCGCTCCCAACGAGCCACATGCGTTTTTGTATTGCAAAGTTTTATTAAACGGGTCAGCACCTTGTTCCAAAAGACTGTAATCCGCCTCACCTGTCAACAAATAAGAAATGAAGGCTACAAACATAAAAAGAGCCATCAACACCAAACATAATCCTACAACGAAAGAGAAAATCTCCCCCTTACCAAACCCTGTAAAGAAATCGCCTGTTGTCAATTTCTCTTGTTGTACCGCACCGTTAGTGGCTTTCCTGCCATTACGCGAAGCCTTTCTATTTGTAGCCATCAAAAGGTTTTCTTTATCTATCAGAAGGTTGTGAAAAACGTGCAAAGATAATTATTTTCAGATATATTTACAACATTTGCCCGATTTAATCGAAACTTGTCTCCTATTTATACTTTTCCAATGCTCGCAACTCCCTACCCTTATTCAATTTGAAATAAGTTTCTCGAAGCCCCGACAACCACAAATCACGATTTTCCTCATCGAACTTCCTCGCCTTTTCAAATGCTGCACAAGATTTCTCGTACAATCCAGTAATAGCCTTCTTCGTTGTTGTGTAACTCGGGTCGGATAATGGCATATTAAAATGCACATAAGCTTCTTGTGCCTCATGCAGATAAATATTTCCTAATGCTGAATACGATTCTGCATCATCAGCCTTAATCTCCACACATCGTTCAAATGAAGCCAATGCTGCATCATATTGTCCCAACAGCATCTGTTCCTTTCCCATCATATACCAATAGTCACGTGTATTAGGATACAACTGAGTCATTCTCTGAACTTTACACAATGCTTCGTCAAATTGTTCTGTATCATTATAATATTTTACCAATGCCATCAAAAAGTAGTTCACATCTGGGTATGCATCAAAACCTTGTTCCAGCAATGCCAGCATGGCAACATCGTCATGCAATTCGGCAGCAGCTTTTGAACCTATCTCCAGTAGTCGTGCTCGTACACTCTCATCACCCAAACTTTCTGGCAAATAGACCATCGTAGCAGCATTGTTTCCTGACGCATAAGCACTTAAAACAGCCAGCACGGCTACTTCTGTTTGGTCATCATTCCAGTCAGCAGCCTCTTTCGTAGTCGATAGAAATTCCGATGACTTTGCCCTTGCATACATATCAAAAAAGCGGAAAGCTTGGGCATAATTCTTTTTCCGATAGTGGAACTTACCAGCATTCAGCAAGTTCTTCATATAAGGCAGCACCAGAAGTCCCGCCCCTGCACGTAACTTTGGTTCTGCCTTTTTACCCATCGCACGCCTTTCATGTAGCCGTGCTTGCTCCACACTATCACACTTCAACCCCATGGCATAGAGGTCATACATATAATTAAAGTATCTAACAGTATCGGGATTGGATTTAAGATAAATCTTTCTATTTTCGATTCCAATCAGTTCGTTTAACGCATCCATATTGTATCGATACAGTTGTGGATCGGCAGCAGCTTCCGTATAAGTTACTATCGCATTTTCTATTACCTGTCGCGCTTTGGTATAATTTTTTTCCTTCATACAAGTACGATAGGACTTCATCACAGCCGATTTCTTATACAACGTAGCAGACTTTTGGGTATCTCCACTTGATTGACCACTAACCATGGCAGGACTCCATGCCAGCACCGACAACAGCATTAGCAATATAGAATATCTCTTCATTTTTTGTATGAATGGAAATTGCATCATCCCATTATGGGATGATGCAATCGTTACACAATAAAATTCTGTTTATCTGTCAATTAAACTTACTTTCAAAACGGATTAGTTAAACCACTTCACATAGCAGAAGTCTTGGCGATGTGGCAGGTCTGCGTTCTTTGGATACATACGATATGCAACCTTAAAACTACCTGCACTCGGGATGACGTGAGTACCCTCGAACGTATAGAGATTACCCTCACGCTTCGTCACTGTGAGTGGCTCGATTTGGCTGATGTATTCACGACCATCCTCATCGCAGAAGATAGTAACAAGCTCAAAGCCAACAACATCATCTAGTCCTTGTTCATCAATGACATACTTAAACTTATACTTCTTTCCTGAAAGCACGTCACCCTTCAGCATGTCTTCTTCCTTCTCAAACGAAACAATCTTGATGTCGTCCCAACGCGAAGCCACAAGTTCCTTCCATGCTACAATATCTTTTGCTTTCTTGTAGTTGTCTGCAAAGAGTACTTTACGACGCTCTGCCAATGGGCAATAGAACTTTGTGAAATAGTCATCAAGCTGACGTTTCATCGTGTAGTGAGGAGCAATCTGAGCAATAGAGTTCTTCACTGTCTGAATCCAACCCTCTGAATAGCCCTTCGAGTTGCGAGCATAGTAGAGAGGCAGAATCTCGTTCTCAAGGAGTGAATAGATGGTAGCCGCATCAAGTTGGTCTTGCTGTTCCTGATTTTGGAATGTTCGCTTCTCTGTGAGCGCCCATCCTGCACCCTCACGATAGCCTTCAAGCCACCAACCGTCAAGCACGGAGAGATTGACAACACCATTCATCAATGCCTTTTCGCCTGATGTACCAGAAGCTTCCAATGGACGTGTAGGTGTATTCATCCAAATATCTACACCTGTCACGAGACGACGAGCGAGCTTCATGTCGTAGTTCTCAAGGAAGATAATCTTGCCAAGGAATTCTGGACGGCGGCTAATCTCGTAAATCTTCTTGATAAGACCCTGACCTGCACCATCAGCGGGGTGTGCCTTACCAGCAAAGAGAAACTGCACTGGATAGTTAGGGTTATTGACAATCTTAGCCAAACGATCAAGGTCGCTGAAAAGAAGATGCGCACGCTTGTAAGTGGCAAAACGACGAGCAAAACCAATGGTCAGCGCATTAGGATTGATTTTCTCAACAATAGACACAATACGTGATGGGTCTCCCTGATGCTTCAACCAATCTTCTTTGAAAGCCTTCTTGATGTAGTCAATCAACTTAGCTTTCAATGCCAAACGGGTGTTCCAGATTTCCTGATCTGGGACATTATAAATAGCTTCCCAAATCTTTTCGTTCGATTGGTCACTGAGGAAAGACTTGTCAAAGGCTTTTGCATACACACTCTTCCACTCTGAAGCCGTCCAAGTTGGCATGTGAACACCATTAGTCACATAGCCCACATTGTCAAGTTCCTCGGGGAAGTAGCCCTTCCAAATTCCATTGAACATATCCTTAGACACTTTGCCATGAAGCCAGCTCACTCCGTTCACCCATGAGCATGTGTTACAAGCAAATGTCGACATACAGAAGCGTTCACACTTATCGTCAGGGTTCACACGACCCATACCCATGAAATCATCCCAACTGATGCCCAGCTTCGCAGGATACTGTCCCATATACTTACCAAAGAGAGACTCGTCGAAGTAATCGTGACCAGCAGGCACAGGAGTGTGTACTGTATAGAGAGAAGAAGTACGAACAACCTCCAATGCTTCGTTGAAGCTCATACCGCTTTCCACATATTCAACCAAACGCTGTACATTAGCCAAGGCTGCATGTCCCTCGTTGCAGTGGATGATGTCCTTCTTGATACCTAACTTATTGAGCAACAGCACACCACCAATACCGAGCAGAATCTCCTGCTTCAAACGGTTCTCCCAGTCACCACCATACAAAGCGTGTGTGATAGAGCGGTCATAATCCGAGTTCATATCGTTATCGGTGTCAAGCAGATAGAGCTTTACACGACCAACATTTACACGCCATACAAGTGCGTGAACAGTATAGTTGTTATAAGGAACATCAACCACCACTTGATTGCCGTCTGCGTCAAGTTCACGCTCAATAGGCAGCGTTGGGAACACCTGTGCCTCATAGTTAGCCACCTGTTGACCTTCCATCGAAAGTGTCTGAGTAAAGTAGCCATAACGATAGAGGAAACCAACAGCACAGAAGTCGATATTAGAGTCAGATGCCTCCTTCACATAGTCACCAGCAAGGATGCCAAGACCACCTGAATAGATTTTCAGCACATGGCTCAAACCATACTCCATACAGAGGTAAGCCACCGAAGGGCGTGTGCTGTCAGGCTTCACGTCCATATAGGCACGGAACTCCTTGTAAATCTTATTTATACGGTTAACAATATTCTTGTCAGCTGCAATTGCTTCCAGCTTTTCATAGTTCATACGGCCAAGAAAGAGCGCAGGGTTCTGCTGGACATTGTGCCAAAGTTCTGGATCCATATCATAAAAGAGATGACCCACTTCGTTGTTCCATGACCACCACATGTTGTGAGCAATCTCGTTCAGCGGCTCAAGAGCTGCTGGCACAGAGGAACTCACGCTGATTTCACGCCAATTGGGATTGTTTGCGTTACTTGCCTTAATTCTCATAATGTTATAAATTGATTTTATAATTTATCATTTAGTGCAGCGCTCATCACGTTTCGCAAGCGCTTTGTTGTATGCCTTGTAATAATATTTGATGAAATGTTTCCACAATGCCTTTCCTGCCACCTTCTCTGCATTTTTACGCGCAACATTGACTTGCTCCTGGTTCATCTGTGAGAAGTGCAGGATAGTGTCGCGAATGGTGTTACTTACTTCATCAAAATTATAATCAGAACGATGCACGGTCTTCACACCGTCTTCAATCTCACTAACCCCACCCTTCAAGCTGTTTGCCCAAAGACCAAAACCAGCCAAATCGGTCGTAATGCACGGCACATGGAATGCGACAGATTCTGTTGGCGTATATCCCCAAGGCTCGTAGTATGAAGGGAACACCGTCAAATCGTTGCCTATCAGTAGGTCATAGTAGTGCATGTTGAAGATGCCGTCATGACCATCCAAATAACATGGAACAAAAATGACCTTCACTTTGTCTTCTGAACGGTTATACATGTCGAGCCAGTTCATCTGTCCCAGCACCTTGTCATTGTCTTGTTCATGAAGCACATGAGTGATGCGCGGGTCACCAATGGCACCAGCTTCAACTGCGCAGTGCTTTTTATCGGAAAGAGCCATTTTCAAGTCTTCACGTGCCTCTTTCATCCACGCTGGTACCATCACAAATGCCAATACGTTCTTTTCCAAACGGTTGTCCCAACGTAAGCGATTCAAGGCATCAACATACACATTGATACCTTTGTTCTGATACTCGTATCTACCGCCTGTACTTATGATAATCGTGTCATCCCCCAACTGAGTGCCCATCAGCGTGTTCGCTACTTTAAGCAGAGTCTTCCGAGCAACCTTACGCGCCTCGTTAAACTTTGTGGCTGGTGCAGGCACGAAATCATTCTCAAAGCCGTTCATCAGAATCTCATCAGCGGGCTTGTCAAGCAGTTCTGCACATTCCTTCCCTGTGATTTCACTCACAGTTGTGAAACAATCCACATGCCACGCAGCCTGTTTCTCCACCGAATGCTTCGCTTCCACATTCAATTCCGCAGCCATTTGGTCACCGTTGTAAGCAGAAAGATAATCGTACAGCGGCTTATTGTTACCTGCGATAGAACGTCCAATCGTAGTGGCATGAGTGGTAAAAATCGTAGCAACCTCTGGCACATACTTCTTCACATAGAGTGCAGCCAAACAAGTTTGCCATTCATGGGCTTGGAACACAACATTGTCTTCCTTCGTCAGACCGAAGAACTTATAATAACTTTCCACAACCTTGCCAGCAGCCCATGAGAACATAAGACTTTCGTCATAATCACCATAAGCATGCAGCGAGTTGACTTGGAAATTCTCCCATGCCCATCCAAATATCTCATTACGCTGTTCAAAGAAAGGCTTGAAATCCACCAAAATAGCTATCGGCTCTCCAGGAATCTGCCAACGTCCCAAACGCATTGAAACGCCATCATATTCCAACGCATGCTTT
>CAMWJL010000018.1 GCA_947174565.1 uncultured Prevotellaceae bacterium
GTTATAAAAGAGTATTATCCTTTGTTTGCAAAATTTGAACGCACAATGCTTCCACTCTCCAGAATAAAACCGACTTTATTCTAAAGATATGCCTACGGACTAAACAGGAACAAGATTCTTTAAAATTCAATACATCAATAAAACAAAAACTCTCATAAATCATTATGGATAAGACAGAAACTCAAATGATGAAAGGGGTAGCCATACTCCTAATGATTTTTTTACATCTTTTCAATCAAAGCCACAATGTTGATTTATGTCGCAACTATGTATATATAGACGGCATTCCATTGGTACATATTTTAAGCCGTGCTGCCAATCCTGTTGCATTTTTCCTTATATTAGGAGGATTTGGATTGTACAAGGTATATGAAAAAGGTGACGAACACAGATGGAAGAGATTGATTAAACTAATGATTCATCATTGGGTAGTTTTAGCTATATTTGTCACGCTCGGACACTTTATAAACCCCATCGCATATCCAGGGTCATGGAAACAAATACTAAGTAATGTCACTGGATATGAAAACACTTACAATGGAGAAATGTGGTTCTTACTTCCCTATGTGATTCTATCTGCATGTTCTCCATGGATATTCAAAATCTTATCAAAATTCCATGCCATAACTATCATTATCACAACACTATTCATTTACTTGTGTACAAGCTATTGCATCAGTCGCTATGGCATGTCATTTTTTGTTTCATAATTATTGGGCCTACAATCCTTTGCTTATTTTTCATTTGCTATTTCACTTCTGCTTGGGTGCACTATCTGCACGTTACCATTTTTTTGAGAAGATATCTTGCAAAACAAACAAATTACGTTATATCAATGCAATAGCCGTTGGGGGGGTATTTTGCTCGTCGTTATAAATTGTATCTTTAAGTACAATTTCTTTTATGCATTTGGCATAATAACATGCCTGCATTTAGTCACCATACCCACTATCATAAAGACATGCCTATGTAAATTGGGCAACCAATCCATGCGTATGTGGATGATTCATTCATGGTTTTGCTATTATCTATTTCACGACCTTACTTACTCATTACGATATCCTCCCCTTATATTTACAGCACTTGTCATTGTCAGCTACGTATGTGCAATTCTCGTCAACAAAATAACAACAGAGATACAGAAAACAGGAAACGGGGGAAAAAAGTACAGAAAAGTTTGGCTGGCAGGATAAAATGTCGTACCTTTGTAGCCGATTTATGTCGGAGAGGCTTGAAAAAGTGGGCATGTACTATATATAATATATGTGTAACTCCGCCTCCCGATGGAACCCTAAACAATTCAAAAACAAAATGTACGTAATTGCAGAAATTCAGGGTCAGCAGTTCAAGGTTGAAGAGGGCAAGAAGCTCTACGTTCACCACATGCAGAATGTGGAGACTGGTGCAACTGTTGAGATTGAGAAAGTGTTGTTGGTTGACAACAACGGTGAAGTGAAAGTGGGTACTCCTACAGTAGAGGGTGCCAAGGTGGTGCTCGAAGTGGTAGTTCCTCTTATCAAGGGTGACAAGGTGCTCGTGTTCCACAAGCGTCGTCGCAAAGGTTATCGCAAAATGAGAGGTCATCGCGAGCAGTTCACTCAGGTGCTCATCAAGTCAGTGGTAGCATAACAAGCTTGATGCTTGACGTTTTTTCAACAACAAAACAATTTTATCAACCCAATTAAGACAGTTTTTCAACATGGCACATAAAAAAGGTGTAGGTAGTTCAAAGAACGGCCGTGAGTCACACTCAAAACGACTCGGTTTGAAGCACTTCGGTGGTGAAACAGTGAAAGCTGGCAACATTATCGTTCGTCAGCGTGGCACAAAGCATCATCCTGGTAAGAATGTAGGTATTGGCAAAGACGACACTCTCTACGCATTGACAGATGGTATCGTTGTGTTCAAGCGTGGTCGCGAGAACCGCAGCACAGTATCTATTGAGCCAGTAGTAGTTGCTGAAGCTTAACTACTTTTGAACAAGAAAAAAGTGATGGGCAACAGCCAATACGGCTGTTGCCCATTATGTGGTTTGCACAGAGGCTATTAAGACTACGAAACATGACCAAGAAGGAACGATACGCGAGGTTTATCTCTTATTTTCAGGAGGCTATGCCAGAGGCGAACACGGAACTGCACTATGAGACTCCATTCCAACTGCTCTGTGCCGTAATGCTCTCTGCGCAATGCACAGACAAGCGGGTGAACATGGTGACTCCTGCTCTGTTTGAAGCCTTCCCTACTCCATTGGCTTTGTCGGAAGCCACAAAAGAGGAGGTACTCCACTATGTGAAATCCGTCAGCTATCCGAACAGCAAGGCGGAACACTTGGTGCAGATGGCAAAACGGCTGATGGAGGAGCACAATGGAGAAGTGCCTGGCGACTTCGACGCACTGGTGGCACTGCCAGGTGTGGGGCGAAAGACGGCAAACGTGATGCTGGCTGTAGCTTTCAACGAGGCACGAATGGCGGTAGATACGCATGTGTTCAGGGTGAGCCATCGCATTGGGTTGGTGTCAGACAAAGCAACCACGCCCTATGCCGTGGAGAAGGAACTGGTGAAGTACATCCCTGAAGAGGACATTCCAAGGGCACACCACTGGCTCATCCTGCATGGACGCTATGTGTGCAAGAGCCAACGTCCCTTATGCAAGGAGTGCGGCATCAGCACACTCTGCGCTTACAAGGACAAAAGAATGTAGAGTAATAGGGGGAAATTATAAAGGAATCCACGCAGAAGATAGAGGACTGCGCCATCGTCACCTAACAAGGTAAGGATACCAGTAAACTCCAAACAACCAATAAATTGACTGGTCAAGAAGATGATAACAAAGTAATTGGCGAGTGTGGAGAAGATAGACACATGAGCCTGTACGAAGTCGTGTACATTCACGAAGCGTCCCACCGTAGCACCATATACATTGCCCACTAAGATGGCGAAACACATCAGCAAACCATACAAGCCTTTTGAAAAAGCGGAATGACTAAAAGTACCGAATGCGCTAAGCAATACAGCATTCGGCAAGAACAACAACAAAGAAAAGAGACCAAGGACGAAAACGACCACTCCACCTGTCATGAGCAACGCCCGTTGTTGCTTGAGCGAGACGTGACCACGCAGAGTACGAATGATGCCCGACTCATGCAACACACTGATAGCCATGACACCCAAGAGTATCTTGGCAAGATGGACGGTGGCAAAATTAGGCACAATGTTGCTGCACATCCAACGGATACCGCGCGGTGTGAGCAAGCCCTGTACCCCTTCGATGTAGATGCTGAGCACCCACGAGGCAAGAAGAAGCAGGAGGAGCAGAATGACAATACTCCAATAGTAGCACCGCAGGATACGGCGGATGTGATTTTTATAAGACATCTATTCAAATGAACAGGTCATCACTCGTCATCGGGTTCGAGTGTGTCAATATCAAGAATACGCAATTCGATGGCTTTGGTGACAAGACGAGTAGCATTGATGCTGCCGTGGTCTTCGCCAAACAGACGATTGATGAGATCGTTCTGACGCTTCTCTATGGACTTCACACCAAACGGCATTCCTTTGAGAGCCGCTATCATGTCTTTAGTGTAACCCAAAGCCAAGTGACGAAGGAAACGCTCGTCGTACTCATCAATATCATAGTCGAGGAAGGCTTCCTGACGCAACGACTCATTGAGCACCGACTGGCGGAAGCGTTGCAGAATCTTTTCGAGAATGGGTTGGTTGAACACCATACGCTTGCCATTGAGTACACTCTGTACATCGCCCTTCGTAAGGAGTTCGCCACTTTTAAGGATGATGCCATCAGTACCAGCATCAAGCGCATCAACCCATAGTTTCTCATTCATCACTTCGCCTGTGAATATGAGAACATGCACATTTGGATACCGGCGACGTAATTGCTTGCACACATCAACACCCGCAGTGGTGGAACCTCCCAAGCCAAGGTCGAGCAACACGAGGTCTGGTTGGCTGTCACGCATCAGCTTCCACAATTCGGCTTCGTTCATGGCTGTGCCCACAATCTCTGCTTCTGGAATCTCTGAACGAAAGATTTCTTTCGTACCCTTCATTTCAAGGGCCACATCTTCCACGATGATGACTTTGAATGGATTCATATCGTTCTTTTCTTATGAATGATTATTCTATTGACTTATGCCACAGGCAGGGTGAAGACAAAACGCGCCCCTGCACCATCAGGACAATTCTCCACATAGATGCGGCAACCACGCTTGGAGGAGTAAGCATCATGCTCGCGAATGATTTGGCGACAAACAAGATACTGCGTGCCTCGTAGCGTATCGGTCTTGGCATCGTAAGTGACACCATCCACATAGAACAAAGTAACTAATTCGGTCTCTGTATAGCGGAAAGCGGTGTCAGTGAATGCAAATTTAGCAAATCCGTCTGAAACATCAAAGTCGAGCAGCAAATCTCCGCCTGACTGATGTTCAAAATAGAGTGACACGATGTTGTCGATGAGAGTTTGGAGGAAGATTTTATCACCTTGTATCCGCAATCCTTCAGCCACGCCTACATGGAGGGCAGTTTTGTTGGTTACACGTTTCTGTTGCCGACGGAAGGAGCGTTCCAACATCTGTCCGATATCGTGGGCAGAAAGGAGCGTTCGTTTGAACAGCACCTGTTCAACCTGCTTGCCAGCACATGCACTGAGAATAGAGAAAACCTCCTGATAATAGGTAAGTAGTTCGCTGATGTCTCTAATAGTTTTGACCTCGACAATATCTTCTTGCTGAAGAGCAGCGTCCACAATCTGCTTGATTCGATGGGGATAATACATCGTTTCGTGCTTGAGAGTGGAAAGGCTGTTGTCCATAATTTGATTGCGTACATACACTTTCTGTTGCTCGTTCTCTATGCGCTGACGTTCATCCTTCTTGAGTTCGAGCACCTCACACATCTCTGCCATTTTATAGTGGGAGAAGTAGGCGTGGATGCTCATGAACTGCACAATCAGTTTCATTATTAGCCTCTCTTCGTCAGTGACTTGAGCGGTGCTGAAACGTACCCCCATCACACCCAACGGAGCCTCATCCTCCATGCCTGACATTTGCAGGGGATAAGCATGGAAATGCCCGTTGTCACTCACCACTTCGACACGTTGACGATAGGCAGACAGCATCATGCCTTCGTACATACCACGCTCGTTAGTGTTACCCGTGAAGTCAAAACGGAAGGAAGCTTCCTCCTCTTCCGCTGGCATCATCATACCCACCGTATCAGTTGCTTTGATGTCGAACAGGGTTTGATACAAGACACCAAGCAATGTGTGTTCTGTAGCCGTGAAGACCGATTTATTGAGATGGATGAATTGTCGCAGATTGAAGATGAAAAGCTGACCAGTTCGATAGTGGAGGAAGACATAGAAAAGAAGCACAAACAGCATGAGCACACCCAAAAGGATGACCGCCGTCTTTTTGTTCTGGTTTGCCAAACGGATGTGATTGCAATACTCTTCCAGCGTGGGATTCGTGCTGGTGAGTTTATAAAGACGAGTGAGCACCTCGCTGTTATAGCGATAGAGGCTGTTGCGAGGAAGCGAAAGAGCCGCAATTGCCACCTCGTTACGCAAACGGATGATGAGTTCATAGTCAAGGTCAACATGCTGTTTCCACCACTCCAATTCACCCATCGGACCTCCTTCAAGATGCATCTCGTTGTGGTCGTGAGGCATACGCTGACGATAATCGTAGTTAAGTCGCTGAATGGCAGAGTCAGCATAGAGTACAACACGTTCATAATCGCCTCGCACATTGCACGCATAGACACTATCCACATACGTCTCAGCAGAAGAAAGACGGGAGACTGCCTTCACGCTGAGACCCAATGTGAACAACAACAGCACTGTAAGCACTTTCAGCACGCCTTTGGGCAAACGAAAGAAAAAGCGACTTCCCTTCTCCTGTTCGCTCTCCACGCCGAAGTAGCATACACAGAACAACGGATTGGTCTTCTGATACCGACCAATGATACCCTTACAATTCATCAAGCCAAATCCAAAGCCTTTGTTCTGCTTCACCTCTGCGGCATGAACACCATCAGCACCAATCTTATCTGAATCATACACTTTGGTGTTGAGCAACAGCTGCACATCCTCTGCCGACATACCATAGCCAGTATCCTGAACAGACACCTCTACATAGTCTTCCGTCTCTTGAGCATGAAGCGTTACCAGACCTCCCTTAGACGTGTATTTGCGAGCATTGTCAAGCAGCGTGTTCATCATGAAGAGCGTTAGTGCTTTGTCTGCCTTCACCACACTTGGCGTATCTTCCACCGTCAGTGTGATACCATTCTGGCTGAAACTCTTGGAGTTTCGGCGCAAGGTGTCAAACAAAGGCTGTAAAGCGAAGTTCTCGATATTAAGTGCCACCAATCCTTGGCAAATCTTCACCCAATGCCCAAGGACTTCATTGTATTCGTTGATTTTCTCAATGAGTTCATTCAGATAGGTCAGCCGTTCACGCTGTTGTACAGCATCAACAGGTATGGCTGCTTCGGTTTCAAGACGCTGTACTTCATGCAGAGCGCGGTCAAGGAACGGAGTGATGCCATTCACAATAGACATAGAAGTGAGTTTCTCCACATACTGCCGTTTATTGTCCTCCAGGCGTTTCTCCAAGCCATAAGTCTCACTCTCCACCTGTTGCTGCTCCTGCATGAACTGGAGGTATTGCAAGCCCTTCGCACGCATCCAATCGTAAAAGACATGCAAGACACGAAACAACTCACCATCAAGCCCCTTCATACTCTCAACATCGCTATGCGTCCAATCCTCTTCGACCTGCGGAAAAAGCTGTTTTACCTGCTGGTCAGAGGCGCGATGCAGGGCTGCGGTCAAATCGTTCTCATCATCTATTTCTCCTGAGAGTGCCTCAGACAGCTGTTGGCACACATCAATGACCTTACGCAACAAAGATACTTTGCGACGATAGGTCTCACGACTCCTTCGATTATAGCCCCAAAGCCCCCATGCCACAATAATGACAGCCACCACGAACACACCCAGCAGGATGTTCAGCGCATGTTCCTCCTGCTTGAGGTGGGCTTCCTCCTGCTGCACACGCAAATCCTGACGTGTGGCATCCAAAATGTCGAAATAGATATTGTGGTTATAATCCGACTGCGCTTTCAGCCCCATCGTACCATACACTATACTGAGCTGTTCACGCACCATTGCTATCCATTCGGGCACAGCCACAATATCAGGATTTGCAATCCAGCGCATTTCTGTAGAAAGTTCCCCCTCATCTTCATCATAAAGACAAAGCGAATCCGCTTGCACCTGTTCCACACCACGATGCTGGCACATGGCACGATGGTGGGCATTGATAAGATACAATGCCTGTTCCATTTGTGCCAACGCCATACTGTCTTCACCTTGTTGCAAGTAATAATCAGAAAGCGTGACCAATGCTGTGGTTTCTACATAGGCATTGCCATAGCGATGAGCCTTCTGACGAGCCTTATCTGCCAACCACCACACCCAGTCTTTCTCAAACCCCGAATAATCATCCTCCCCCACCAGTTCGCAGACAAACACACGGCGTGATGGACGCATCTCCGCACCCGACAACATAACCCTCGCCAAGCCATTCAAGGCAGAGGCTTCAAAGTACTCATACCCATGCGTTCGTCCCAACGAAAGGAGCCTAATCAGATTGCGCTGCACCTCTTCCTCGGCATCAGGCATCTCCTTCATGCCAAGCAATGCACGCAGAAAAAGGAAGGCTGCCATCTGGGTTGAATCAGCTTCATACAAGTGCTGGTGCTCATCAAGCCATTTGTACTCCTCCATCATCCCCTCATCGTTCCGCATCGTAAGGAAATAGTTGAGCGATATAAAGTGGTATTCTGCCTGTACGGCATCCCAAAGCCTTGCCTGATGTGCTGTCATGTCCTCCTGTGCATCCTCCACATTAGCAAATCGTTCCACGGCATCGTTTCGATAATCATAGAACTCCTTGCTCATGGAGAGCATCAGGCATACAGCCATCATATCTACATCGGCCATGCCACATATCAAATCATTGTTGGATTCGGACAGCACCTTCTGATAACACACCTGTGCCGAATCATAATCCATCTGCATACCATACACATCGCCCCGATTCAACCATGCCTCATGCACGCCATCTGTATAGCCACATACACCATAGGTGTTCAGCACCTCATCCACATAGCCCATCGCTTCATCAACCGAACGGTAAGCAGCCTCGTGAGCCAGCGTGTTGAGCGAATCAACGGCTCGGCACTCACGTTCTGCCACACGCCCACAAGAGCCAAAACTCATGAGCATACCGCATCCTATTGCCATGTATGCGATGCACTTCCTCATATATAATATAATGATTATGCGGACAAAGATAGGGATTTTAAGTGAAACAAAGCAGTCAATAGTAAGATATTTCTATATATATACATTTTTATAGAAACATTTTCTTTTGTTAACAAATCTACTTGGTCATACTTTCTATGCGTCGTAACTTTGCAGCGTCAAAACAAAACAAAGCATATTATTCACACTTAAAAACAAATACAACTATGGCAAAGAAACTTCACATCGAGACATTAGCACTTCACGTCGGTCAAGAGACTCCAGACCCAGCAACAGATGCACGCGCTGTGCCTATCTATCAAACCACTTCATACGTGTTCCGCAATTCACAGCATGCGGCCGACCGTTTCGGTTTGCGCGATGCCGGCAACATCTATGGTCGCTTGACCAACTCCACTCAGGGCGTGTTTGAAGACCGCGTGACAGCCCTCGAAGGCGGTGTGGCAGGACTTGCCGTGGCATCAGGTGCGGCTGCTGTGACCTACGCACTCCAAAACATTGCACAGAATGGCGACCACATCGTGGCAGCCGACAACCTCTATGGCGGTTCTTACAACCTCATCACCCACACACTCAGCACGCAGGGCGTGAGCTACACCATCGTGAACGTAAACGACCTACAAGCTCTTGAAGCCGCCATCCGCCCGAACACGAAAGCCGTGTATGTAGAGACTTTCGGCAATCCCAACAGCGACGTGACCAACTTGGATGCCATTGCAGAAATCGCACACAAACACAACACTATCGTCATCGTTGACAATACTTTCGCTCCCATCATATTCCGTCCCATCGAACATGGTGCAGACATCGTGGTTCACTCTGCCACCAAGTTCATTGGCGGTCATGGTTCTTCGCTCGGTGGTGTGATTGTGGATGCTGGCACATTCGACTGGAAAGCCAATGCAGACAAGTACCCAACCATCGCTAAACCAGACCCATCCTATCATGGTGCTGTGTTTGCCGACGTGGCAGGTGCAGCCGCTTTCGTCACCCGTATCCGTGCCGTCATCCTGCGCGACACTGGTGCAACCATCTCACCCTTCAACGCATGGATTCTCCTGCAAGGCGTGGAGTCGCTGCCACTGCGCATTGAGCGTCACATCTACAACGCACAGAAGGTGGTGGAATACCTGAACCAGCACCCCAAAGTGAAGAGCGTGAGCCACCCACTGCTGCCCTCACACCCCGACCACAACCTCTACACGAAGTACTTTCCCAACGGTGGTGGCAGCATCTTCACCTTCGAAATCAATGGCACACAGGAAGATGCATGGAAGTTCATCGACTCGCTGCAAATCTTCTCCCTGCTCGCCAACGTGGCAGACGTGAAGTCGCTGGTCATCCATCCCTACACCACCACACACTCGCAGCTCACCCCCGAGGAATTAGCAGCGCAGCACATCACTCCAACCACGGTGCGCCTCTCCATCGGTGTGGAACACATCGACGACATCATAGCTGACCTCGAACAGGCATTCAATCAAATCGCATGATGAGGTGACAGAAAAAGGGTGGCGACTTACCACAAACAAGGTATTCAGCCACCCTTTTCTCTTTTTTCCCCTGTCTATTAGACAAATAATCCATATCTTTGCAATCGAAATCGGCAACGAACATCCTATTAACCAGCAACAAAAACTTCATACGACTATGGCTAAAATCGCAACACAACTGACCGAACTGGTGGGCAACACTCCGTTGCTGCAACTCAACGCTTATTCCGCCAAGGAAGGACTACAAACCAACATCATCGCCAAGCTGGAATACTTCAACCCCGCCGGCTCTGTGAAAGACCGCATCGCCCTTGCCATGATAGAGGATGCCGAGAAGCGTGGCATCATCAAGCCTGGTGCTACCATCATCGAGCCAACCTCTGGCAACACAGGCGTAGGACTCGCTTTCGTCAGTGCTGTGAAGGGCTACAAACTCATCCTTACAATGCCCGAAACGATGTCCATCGAACGTCGCAACCTCGTAAAGGCTTATGGTGCAACCGTGGTGCTCACTTCTGGCTCAGCGGGCATGAAGGGGGCTATTGCCAAGGCAGAGGAATTGCGTGACAGCACGCCCAACTCCATCATCCTGCAGCAGTTTGAGAACCCTGCCAACCCAGCCATCCACTATGCCACCACGGCAGAAGAGATTTGGCGCGACACAGACGGAAAGATAGACATTTTCGTGGCTGGTGTCGGCACAGGCGGTACAGTGAGCGGTATCGGCAAGCGTCTCAAGGAACTGAATCCCAATGTGAAGATTGTTGCTGTCGAACCCGAATCTTCAGCAGTTCTGAGCGGTGAAGCCCCTGGTGCCCACAAGATTCAGGGCATCGGTGCAGGTTTCATACCCAAGACCTTCGACCGCAACTCAGTTGATGAAATCTTCAAAGTTCCCAACGACGCAGCCATCCTCACCAGCCGCAAAATGGCAGCCAGCGAAGGGCTTCTCGTGGGCATCTCATCTGGTGCCTCTGCATATGCCGCCACTCAATTAGCCAAAGACTCAGCCAACAAGGACAAGGTCATCGTGGCACTGCTGCCCGACACTGGCGAGCGTTATCTCTCCACCATTCTCTATGATTTTGAGAACTATCCGCTCTAACTCTTATACGCACACCTTGCGAGTTCATTGGCCCGCACCCTACGCAGTAACAATCATGCACCCTGCGCGTAATATCATGCCCACCCTGCGCATGTTATTTCGCGCAGGGTGCGTGTTTTGATGCCATCACCCGTCCCCACATCAAGCAGCCTTTATACATTATTTATAATAAAAAGCGTGGAAAAACAACGCCCGATAGGCGAAATGTGACAAATAATCATTACCTTTGTAATTTTTCTACTGATTCACAACATGAAACAAAACAAAGAATGACCTATAAAGAGACAACAGATTATCTGTTCACATCCACTCCCCTGTTCCAACATGTGGGGGGTGACGCATATAAAGAAGGGCTTCATAACACACTGCTGTTGGACAAGCACTTCGGACACCCTCATCGGCAATTCAAGACGGTGCATGTGGCTGGAACCAACGGCAAAGGGTCGTGTTCCCATACGCTGGCAGCCATCTTGCAAGCTTCGGGGCTTAAAGTGGGACTTTTCACCTCACCCCATTTGGTGGATTTTCGGGAACGCATCCGCGTGAACGGGCAAACGGTAAGCGAACAATATGTAGTGGATTTTGTGGAGGAACACCGTTCTTTCTTCGAGCCACTCCACCCCTCTTTCTTTGAACTGACCACAGCGATGGCCTTCAAGTATTTCGCTGACCAGCAAGTAGATGTGGCGGTGGTGGAAGTAGGATTGGGCGGACGACTTGACTGCACTAATATCATTACCCCAGAGGTCAGTGTCATCACGAACATCAGCTTCGACCATGTGGCTTTCTTGGGCGACACATTGGCAAAGATTGCCGCTGAAAAGGCTGGTATCATCAAGAAAGGAGTCCCCGTTGTGGTGGGCGAAACGGTGGATGAAACACGACCTGTCTTTGAGCAGAAGGCACACGAAATGCAGGCACCTATCTATTGGGCAGAAGAGGAAAAGGAAGTGGTGGCGCACCAATTCCTGCCCGACGGACACATTGCCTATGAGACACGACACGACGGGCATCTGACAGGCGAATTGGGCGGACTCTGCCAACGCAAAAACGCTGACACCATCCTCTGTACCGTAAGCCGTCTGAGAGAACGTGGTTTCCGAATCAGCCAAGCGGATGTCCGCCGCGGCTTTGCCGAAGTGTGTGAGATGACAGGGCTGATGGGACGCTGGCAAACCCTCTGTGAGACACCCAAAGTCGTGTGCGACACGGGGCACAATACAGGAGGCTTCCAATGGATTGTACAACAGCTCAACCAAGTGAAGCGTCCTCTGCGCATCGTGTTCGGCATGGTGAACGACAAGGACATCAGCAGCGTATTATCCATGCTGCCGAAACATGCCACCTACTACTTTTGCCAAGCCAGCGTACAGCGCGCACTGCCCAGCACCGAGATTCAACGACAAGCTGCAAACTTCGGATTGCAAGGTGGATGCTACCCCACTGTAGAAACCGCCTATCAGGCTGCACTCACCGATGCCGACAAGGACGATTTCATCTATGTGGGTGGAAGCAGTTTTGTGGTAGCCGACCTGCTTTCCATCCCCCGATTTCGACAAAAACGCTAAAAAGTGAAAAATAATTGGCAGAATGTTCGTTCAGTTGATTTTTTTTCGTTTAATTTGCAAAGAGATTCCGCAAGTGAGCATTGCCAGCCGTTCGTTCACACGTCGCAGATTGCAGTGTATCGGCAGGCGGACAGACACCTAAAACCAACTATTTTTATTACCTAAAACATAACTCTATGAGCAATATCCAGCCCAAACTGAGCGGTCTGAAAGCCGAGGATTTCCAAAAGGTGGTCAACGGCAAGCAGACAGACCTCTACACACTCGTCAACAAGGACGGCTATGAGGTCTCCATTACCAACTATGGTGGTGCCATCGTTGCCATCATGGTGCCCGACAAGAACGGCAAAGTCGCCAATGTCATTCAGGGACACGACAACATCGACGATGTAATCAACTCTCCAGAACCTTATCTCTCCACGCTGATTGGACGCTTCGGCAATCGTATCGCCAAAGGCAAATTCCAACTGAACGGGAAGGAATACCAGCTGGCTATCAACAACGGTCCCAATGCGCTGCACGGAGGTCCGACTGGGTTGCATGCACAGGTGTGGGATGCCTATCAGGCAGGCAAACAGAACCTCACGCTGGATGTGGTGCTCCCCTATGGTCACGAAGGATTCTCAGGCGAAGTGAAGGTTTCTGTTGAGTTCACATGGACAGACGACAACGAACTGATTATCGAGTATTTGGCTACTACCAACAAGAAGACGGTCATCAACCTGACACATCACGCATTCTTCTCGTTGCAGGGCATCGCCAACCCAACTCCAGCCATCGACGACCAAATCATGGAGATGAATGCAGATTTCTACATCCCCATCGACGACACCAGCATCCCAACAGGCGAAATCCGCAAGGTGGAAGGTACACCATTCGACTTCCGTACCCCAAAAACTGTGGGCAAGGACATTGATGCTGACGACGAGCAAATCAAGAACGGTGCAGGTTACGACCATTGCTTTGTACTCAACAAGAAGGAAGTGGGCGAACTCTCTTTCGCTGTGCGTCTGACAGAGCCGAAATCAGGTCGCACACTCGAAACTTACACCACTGAACCAGGCGTGCAGGTGTATTCCGACAACTGGGCCACAGGTTATCCCGGTCAGCTCGGTGCCACCTTCCCACGTCGTTCCAGCATCTGCTTCGAGTGCCAGCACTTCCCCGACTCACCAAACCGTCCATATTTCCCATCCACGGTGCTCAACCCTGGTGAGAAATACACACAAAAGACTATCTACAAGTTCGGCACGAACTGACATTTACACTCCCCTCGCCCACGCGCACTCCACGTGGACGAGGGGTTTGTTTTAGGCAATTAACTAACACATTATTTAAATAAAAACCATTATGTCACAAAACAAACCTAATTATCTATTTCCATTGATTATTGTGTTCATTGTGTGCTTCCTCATCGGATTCGTCACCACGATGAACAATTCAATGATTGAGTTCTGTAAGGAAGCCTTCAAGCTCTCCGACACACAAGGTCAGTTAGTCAACACCTTCTTCTATGGTGCTTACTTCTTCTCGATTCCGTTCGCCATGATGATGAACAAAATCGGCTACAAGTCAACCCTCGTTCTTGGCTTGACGGTAGTTGCATGCGGCTTCATCGCCAACTACCTCGGCGTGACGGCAGCTCTCGGCACAGCCAACGTGTACACTATTTTCCTGTGCTGCATGAGCCTCGTTGCACTCGGTGTCGTTATGTTGCAGTTGGTGGCAAACCCATACGTGATGGTGCTTGGTGCTCCTGAAAGCGGCGCATTCCGCATGACGCTTTCTCAGGCATTGAACTCTGTGGCAACCACCGTTGCTCCCATGTTCATCACTTACGTCATTATCGCTGGCAAGCCAAAGCTTCCCGAGAACGTGCCTGGCCCATTCCTTGGCTTGGGTATCTTCACGCTGGTCATTGCAGCCATCCTGTGCTTCATCAAACTGCCTGACCCCGACAAGGATAAGGCAGCAGACGCTGATGCTGTCGCTGACACGAAGCAGTACAAGAGCAGCGTGTTCAAGTACCCACATGTGTGGTTGGGTGCACTCGCCATCGCCATGTATATGGGTCTTGAGATTGGTATTCCATCCATGCTCCCCGCTTATTGGAAAGCTGACCCAACCCTGCCAGGCACAGCCACCGACTACCTCCCATTCTATTGGGGCGGCATGATGGTGGGTCGTTTCGCAGGTTCTGCTATCCTCGCCAAGTTCAAGGCACGCACATTGCTCTCCGCATGCCTCATTTTGGGTGCAATCTGCGTAGGCATTTCCTTCGTTCTCCCTGGCATGTACGCCGTTTACGCCATGTTGGCAGCAGGTCTCTTCCACTCTGTGATGTGGCCACTCATCTTCAACCTCGGCTTGCAGGAGCTTGGCCCTCACACAAAGAGTGCCTCTGGTATCATCAACATGGGCGTGCTCGGTGGTGCAACCCTTCCCCTCCTCATGGGCACGGTGGTTGACAACCCATCGCTCGGTGTAGGCGTAGCCATCATGATGATGTTCGTTTACTATATCTACGTCTTCTGGTTCTGCAACTTCGGTTCTAAAATCGGACTCTCAAAATAAGTTTTACTAAATATCTCTAACCATCAAAAACCTAACAAGTTATGAAATTGAAAATTGATGATGTAAGAAGTCGTTTCATCAAGCATCTTGGCGGTGAGCCAGGTTCTGTTTACGCTTCACCAGGTCGTATCAACCTCATCGGTGAGCACACTGACTACAACGGTGGCTTCGTGTTCCCAGGTGCTGTGGAACAGGGCATGATTGCAGAGGTTCGTCCCAATGGCACACGCACCGTTCGTGCCTACTCCATCGACTTAAAGGACTATGCAGAGTTCTCTATCGACGACGAGCAGGGACCAAAGGCGACACACTTCCGCTATATCTTTGGCGTGATTCGCGAGATGATGGCACTCGGCGTGCCAGTGCAGGGTTTCGACACAGCTTTTGCTGGCGACGTTCCTAATGGTGCGGGCATGTCTTCATCCGCAGCCCTCGAAAGCTGCTATGCTTTCGCCATCAACGACCTCTTCGGCGATAACAAGATTGACAAGATGACCCTTGCGAAAGTAGGTCAGGCTACTGAGCACAAGTACATCGGTGTGAACTGCGGCATCATGGACCAGTTCGCCTCTGTTCACGGCAAAGCAGGCAACCTCATGCGCCTCGACTGCCGCTCGGGCGAGTTTGAATATTTCCCATGGAATCCAAAGGGTTACAAGCTCGTGCTCATCAATTCGTGCGTCAAGCATGAACTTGTGGGTTCGCCTTACAACGACCGTCGCAACTCATGCGAGAACTGCGTGAAAGCCATCAAGGAACTGCACCCCGAGAAAGAAATCACGACCCTCCGCGAGGCTACTTGGGAGGAGTTGAAGGAAATTGAAGGCAAGGTTTCCGCAGAGGACATCAAGCGTGCCACCTTCGTGCTCGGTGAGAAAGACCGCGTATTGGCAGTGTGCGACGCTCTGGAGAAAGGTGACTACGAAACCGTCGGTAAGAAAATGTACGAGACACACTATGGCTTGTCGAAGGACTATGAAGTATCTTGCGAAGAACTCGACTTCCTCAACGACGTCGCCAAGGAGTGCTCAGTGACAGGTTCACGCATCATGGGTGGCGGCTTCGGCGGCTGCACCATCAACCTTGTAGCAGAGGAACTCTACGACAACTTCGTCACGACTGCTGTCAACAAGTTCCAAGAGAAGTATGGCAAGAAGCCTATCGTCATCGACGTTGTTATCGGCGACGGCTCACGCAAACTCTGCTAATCAGCGACATCAATCACCGCTTCCCTACCCGAAGCGGCAATTCAAAGCGAAGAAGCCACTCATCATCCCGATGAGTGGCTTCTTCGCTTTTCTGTCTGAGTCAACTGCACTTGTTGAAAAAACAAAAGAAACTCTACTCGCAAAACATTGCGTTTTCATTGTGGACGCGTTGCCCTGAATGACCCTCAAAAACGATGTCCCCGACATCGACCAATCGGAGTCCCCGACATCGACTGACCGATGTCGGGGACTCCGATTTAGAGGCTGTGGAAGCACGCCATACACAGAAGAGACTTTCAGCATGTGGCGACTTCGGATTCATGAAACAAATGCAATCGGGAACACATCATTGCTATATTGGGAGCGATAATCACGGTTGTTGCCCTCCTTTCTTTGTAAAAAAGGCTTCAAAAAGTGTAGCGCGCACACTTTATGTTATAAAACATGTTTTCGAGGGGGTAAAAAGCCGTAAAAAAGTCGTAACTTTGGCGAAATGTTTATAAACTAATTCTTATTCTAACCCAAAATTATGAAAAATCTGAAAACGATTCTGATGGGAAGTGCTGCGGCTGTAGCATTCCTGTGTGCATGTAATTCTGCACAGAATCCAGCCTCAGAGCTGACGAAGTCGGGCATCAATCCTGCCGACTATGACACCTGTATCGCAGTGGCATACGATGCTGCAACCAAAACCTTCATGGCTGACTCATCGGAAGCTAAGCCTGTGAAACTCTACACGCTCACCAACAAGAACGGCATGGAAGTGTGTATCACGAACTTCGGTGGACGCATCGTGAGCATCATGGTGCCCAACAAGGACGGCGAACTCGTTGACGTTGCCTGTGGTTTCGACAAGGTGGAGAACTATTTCCCATGGAACTACGAGACAGACTTCGGTTGCTCTGTGGGTCGCTATGCCAACCGCATCAACAACGGTCAATACACCTACGACGGCACGACCGTGACTTTGGACAAGAACAACAACGGCGTGGCATGCCTGCACGGCGGCTACACGGGCTGGCAGTATCAAGTGTATGACGTGCTGGAAGCAACAGAGCAGTCGCTCACCATCCAGCGCACGTCTCCAGCTGGCGACAACAAGTTCCCCGCCACCGTGGTGGCTACGGTGAAGTTTGAGCTGACTGACGACAATGCCATCGTCATCAACTACGACGGCAAGGCCGACGCTCCTACTGTGCTCAACATGACCAACCACACTTACTTCAACCTCTCGGGCGACTTGAACAACACTATCGACGAGTCCATCCTGACGGTGAATGCCGACAACTACACCCCTGGCGACCACAACCTGATTCCAACTGGCGAGATTCGTCCTGTGGAAGGCACTGTGTTTGACTTCCGCGCCCCCAAGGCTATCGGTACCGACTTCGGCAAGAACGACCCCGAAATGGTGGCTGTTGGCGGCGGTTACGACCACAACTGGGTGCTCAACACCAAGGGCGACCAAAACACCATTTGCGCAACTATGGTTGACCCACGCTCAGGCATCAAGATGGACATGTACACCAACGAGCCAGGTGTTCAGTGCTACACTGCCAACTTCCAAGACGGCACTCGTCCAGGCAAGGGCGGCATCATGTATCAGAAGCACTGCGCCATCTGCCTCGAAAGCCAGAAGTTCCCTGATTCTCCCAACAAATACACCCTGCCAGGTTGGGAACTCAGCAATCCATTCGTTACTCCCGAGAAGCCATACCACTCTTACTGCAAGTATGCCTTCTCCATCGCAGAATAAACAACAATCTCAATTACTTATCTAAATTTTAACAAAACATTTTCAAACAATGGACACATCACAAATGAGTTTCACCGAAGCGATAAGTCAGAGTGGCTTTGAGACCATCGACTTTATCATTTTGGTTGTTTACATCATCCTGCTCGTGAGCCTCGGCATGTTCCTCAGCCGCGACAAGGATGGTAAAGAAAAGAGTGCAAACGACTACTTCCTCGCTGGCAACACGCTGACATGGTGGGCAGTAGGTGCTTCACTCATTGCCGCAAACATTTCTGCCGAGCAGTTCATCGGCATGTCGGGCACAGGTTATGCCGACGGCATTGCCATTGCCGCCTACGAGGTGATGGCAGCTGTGACACTGGTCATTATCGGTAAGTTCCTGCTCCCAACCATGATTGAACGCAAGATTTTCACCATCCCCCAGTTCCTCCGCGAACGCTACAACGACGGTGTAGGTCTTGCTTTCTCTATCCTGTGGCTCTTCCTCTATGTTTTCGTCAACCTGACCTCTGTGGCATGGCTGGGTGCTCTTGCCATCGAGCAGATTCTCGGCTTGCAAGGACTGGTAATCACAGTTGGCGGAATGGAGATTTCCATGCGCATGATTATCATTATCAGCCTCTTCCTCATCGCAGGTATCTACTCTATCTATGGCGGTTTGGCTTCTGTGGCATGGACCGACGTGATGCAAGTGACCTTCCTCGTTGGCGGTGGTTTGGTGACAGCCTACTTTGCCCTCTGCTCTGTGGCAGGCGATGATGGCACATTCATCGATGGCTTCAACAAAGTTTATACTTACCTGACCTCAGGCGATTATGCCCAAGACACACATTTCCACTTGGTTATCCAGCGTTCCAGTGCCATGCTGCACCCACACGCTGACGGTTCTAACGCATTCGACAACGTGCCCGGCATCGCAGCTGTGGTGGGTGGCGTATGGTTGACCAACCTCGGCTACTGGGGCTTCAACCAGTACATCATCCAGAAGGGCTTGGCTGCCAAGAGCATCGACGAGGCCAAGAAGGGTCTTGTGTTTGCAGGCTTCTTGAAGATTCTCATCCCATTCATCGTGGTGCTCCCAGGCATCTGCGCATTCTACATGGCAAAGAACGCTGACATGTTCACTCACTTGCAAGGTTCTATCAATGTGGCCGATGACGCATATCCTTGGCTCATCCGCAACTTCACCCCAACTGGTATTAAGGGTCTCTCATTCGCAGCCCTCGCAGCAGCCATCATCTCGTCACTCGCTTCTATGTTCAACAGTACTTCTACCCTCTTCACGATGGACATCTACAAGAAGTACATCAACAAGACTGCGACAGACAAGACATTGGTGAATGTTGGTCGTATTGTGGCTGTAGCCGCTCTCATCATTGCAGCAATATCTGTGCAACCTCTCCTCGGCGGTCTCGACCAGGCCTTCCAGTACATTCAGGAGTATTCAGGCTTCATCTATCCTGGCATCATCACAGTGTTTGGTCTCGGTCTGCTCTGGAAGCGCGCCTCTTCAACAGCCGCCATCTGGACAGCCATCATCACCATCCCACTCGGTGTCATCTTCAAGGTGGCCTTCCCTGACGTTGCCTTCCAGTTCCGTGCTGGCTACATCTTCATCATCGTCGTAAGCTTCTTCATTTTGGTGAGCCTCCTCGACAAGAAATTTGTGAGCGTTAAGACACCAGCAGAGAAGGACGTGAAGACCATGCTTAAATGGGCTTGCATCCTCGGCAGCATCGGTCTCCTCTGCATCCTTGCAGGCATCATCGTAGTTGTCATGGGCGACTCAACCGCACTCACTACCTACCTCAACGACATCGGTTTCCAAGCATTCATCTTCTTCGGTGTGTTGGTAGGCTGCAATGCAGTATGGCTCTACAGCAACTCCAAGGACACAAAGGCCGACCCCAAGGCTCTGCCTATCGACCTCAGCCTGTTCCGCACCACTCGCGGCTACACCTATGGCACTATCGGCATCTGTGTCATCACGATGATTCTCTACATCCTGCTCTGGTAAAAACTACACATTATATATAATATAGAAGCCTCCAATCAATGACAGCATACCAGTCATACCCGCAGTTCTACGTGTCCGTCGATTGTATCATCTTCGGATTTGCAGAAGGACACTTGAAGGTGCTGATACATCAGCGACCCTACGAGCCGGGCATGGGCGAGCAGTCATTGATTGGAGGCTTTGTCCAAACAAACGAAAGCGTGGATTCTTCGGCCAAGCGCATCCTGAAAGAGTTCACGGGTCTCGACAACGTATATATGCAACAACTTGCCGCTTATGGTGAAGTGGAACGCGACCCAGGCGAGCGAGTCATCAGTATTGTCTATTATGCGCTCATCAATGTGGACAACTACGACCAAACGTTTTCCGACCTACACAACGCCAAATGGGTGGATGTGGATCATCTACCCACTCTCTGTCTTGACCATCGCGACATGGTGCAGAAGGCTCGCCGAAAACTTGGCGAAACCATCAAGAACGAACCCATCGGCAGCAACCTCTTGCCCCGATACTTCACGCTGAGCCTGCTTCAAGCACTCTATGAAAGCATCCTCGGCACCTCAATAGACAAACGGAATTTCCGCCGCGCTATCTCAGAAAAAGACTATATCAAGCCCACAGGCATGATAGACAAAGCGTCTTCACGCCGTGGTGCCACACTATACCAATTTACAATGAATGATTGACCAAACAATCATCAGTGGAATACAAATCAAACATTTACATCATAAAAGAATAATACTATGTTAGAAGAACTGAAAGAAAAAGTGTTCAAGGCAAACCTCGACTTGGTAAAGCAAGGACTCGTTATCTTCACATGGGGTAACGTCTCAGGCATCGACCGAGAGAAGGGTCTCGTAGTAATCAAGCCTTCTGGTGTCAGCTACGACGATATGAAGGCAAGCGACATGGTGGTGGTTGACTTGGAGAGCGGCAAAGTGGTGGAAGGCGACCTCAATCCTTCGTCGGACACTCCAACTCACCTTGTGCTCTATAAGGCATTCCCCAACATTCAAGGCGTGGTTCACACCCACTCCACCTATGCCACCGCCTTTGCACAGGCTGGCAAGGACATCCCCAACATCGGCACGACCCATGCCGACTACTTCTACAAGGCTATCCCTTGCACACGCGACATGACAAAGGAAGAGGTGGAAGGTCAGTATGAGTTGGAGACGGGCAATGTGATTGTTGACGAAATCCTCAACATCCGCAAGATTAACCCTGACCACACCCCAGCCGTGCTGGTGAAGAACCATGGTCCTTTTTCTTGGGGCACATCTCCTGATAATGCCGTTTATAACGCCAAGGTGATGGAACAGTGCGCCAAGATGGCTTTCGTCGCTTTCTCGGTTAATCCTAACTTGACCATGAATCCGCTCCTCATCGAGAAACACTACAACCGTAAGCATGGTCCTAACGCTTACTATGGTCAGAAAGGTCAGAAGCACTAAACGCTTCCAACGCCATTTCTGAACAAGAAGCAACGTGCCCCTCGGCTGCAACCCTGTGTTTCCCTCGGGTACGCTAATAACAACAGAAATAAAACTAAAGAATATTACTAACACTAACAAATTGAAATTATGGCTTTTGAAAATTTGGAACTTTGGTGGGTGACTGGTGCGCAGTTGCTCTATGGTGGCGAAACAGTGAAGATTGTTGACGGTCACTCAAAAGAAATGGTTGAGGGTCTCAACAATAGTGGTATCATCCCTGTCAAGGTAGTTTATAAAGGCACTGCCAATTCTTCTAAGGAAGTAGAGGCTGTGATGAAGGCTGCCAACAACGACGAAAAGTGTGCTGGTGTCATCACTTGGATGCACACTTTCTCTCCTGCCAAGATGTGGATTAAGGGCTTACAGGACCTCCAAAAGCCACTCCTCCACTTCCACACACAGTACAACGCAGAGATTCCATGGAGCGAGATTGACATGGACTTCATGAACCTCAACCAGTCGGCTCATGGTGACATCGAGTTCGGTCATATCTGTACTCGTATGCGTGTGCCTCGCAAGGTAGTATGCGGCTACTGGAAGGACGAACAGGCTCAGAAGCAGATTGCAGTTTGGGCGCGTGTAGCAGCAGGTGTAGCCGATGCCAAGAACGTTCGCTGCCTCATGTTCGGCATGAACATGAACAACGTGTCTGTGACCGACGGAGACCGTGTAGAGTTCGAGCAGCGTATGGGCTACCATGTTGACTACTACCCTGTTTCTTCTCTCATGGAGTATTTCAAGCAAGTAACTGACGCAGAAGCAGATGCACTCGTTGAAGAATACAAGAAGGAATACACTATCAAGATTGACGAATCTGGCGAACAAGTATATTGGGAGAAGGTAAAGAATGCCGCTAAGGCTGAAATCGCCCTGCGCCGTGTCTTGAAGGACGAGGGCGCAACGGCCTTCACTACCAACTTCGATGACCTTGGCGATGCTGACATCAATGACCCCAATTTCGTTGGTTTCGACCAAATCCCAGGTCTCGCTTCACAGCGTCTCATGGCCGAAGGTTACGGCTTCGGTGCTGAGGGTGACTGGAAAACCGCTTGCCTCTATCGTACATTGTGGGTTATCTCTCAAGGTCTGCCCACAGGTTGCTCATTCTTAGAGGATTACACCCTCAACTTCGCTGGCGACCGCTCGTCTTGCCTCCAGAGCCACATGCTCGAAGTTTGTCCGCTCATCGCTGTCGATAAGCCAACGCTTGAGGTACACTTCCTTGGCATCGGTATCCGCAAGCAGCAGACCGCTCGTCTCGTGTTCACATCGAAGGTAGGTCGCGGCATCAAGGCCACTGTTGTTGACCTCGGCAACCGCTTCCGCCTCATCTCTCAGGAAGTAGAGTGTATTGAGCCCAAGCCCATGCCAAACCTTCCTGTAGCATCCGCTCTTTGGGTTCCACAGCCAACCTTCGAGATTGGTGCAGGCGCATGGATTCTCGCTGGTGGCACACACCACAGTGCTTTCTCCTACGACATCACCGAGGAGTATTGGGAGGACTTCGCAGAGATGCTTGGCATTGAGTATGTGAAGATTAACAAGAACACTACTATCAGCGAGTTCAAGCACGACCTCCAGATGAACGAGGTATATTACATGCTGAACAAGGCACTGAAGTAACATCAGAAGTGAAGGATTGAAGGCTATTGCAACTTCAATTCTTCACTTCTTCAACTCTTAACTGCTAATTATGACAGCAAAACAAACCATAGAATCAGGTAAAGCCATTCTCGGTATCGAGTTTGGCTCTACCCGTATCAAGGCAGTTCTCATCGACGAGGACTACAAGCCAATCGCTCAAGGCAGCCACACATGGGAAAACCAGCTGGTGGATGGTCTTTGGACTTACAGCACTGAGGCTATCTGGTACGGTCTTCAAGACTGTTACGCCCAGTTGCGCAAGAATGTTCTGGAGCAATACGAGGTTGAGATTGAGACACTTGCCGCCATTGGTATCAGTGCCATGATGCACGGCTACATGCCTTTCAAAGGCAACGACATCCTCGTGCCTTTCCGCACTTGGCGCAACACCAACACGGGCAAGGCTGCAGCCGAACTTTCCAAGCTCTTTAACTACAACATTCCTCTACGCTGGAGTATCTCACACCTCTACGAGGCCATCCTCGACAACGAGGAGCATGTGAAGGACATCGAGTTTCTCACCACCCTCGCTGGCTATATCCACTGGCAGATTACGGGTCAGAAAGTGCTGGGTGTGGGTGACGCATCGGGCATGATTCCTGTTGACCCCAAAACAAAGACTTACGACACCACGATGGTGGAGAAGTTCGACAAACTCATTAAGCCACGAGGCTTCGGCTGGAAGTTGCTTGACATCCTGCCTAAGTCATTGAATGCTGGCGAGAACGCAGGTTTCCTCACTCCCGAGGGAGCCAACCGTCTTGACGTGTCAGGGCACTTGAAACCAGGCATCCCCGTATGTCCTCCCGAAGGTGACGCAGGCACAGGCATGGTGGCCACAAACGCAGTGAAGCAGCGCACTGGCAACGTGTCAGCAGGCACATCTTCGTTCTCCATGATTGTACTGGAGAAGGAGCTTTCCAAGCCCTACGAAATGATTGACATGGTGACCACTCCAGACGGCTCGCTCGTGGCAATGGTACACTGCAACAACTGCACCTCCGATATCAACGCTTGGGTGAAGATATTCAAGGAGTTCCAAGAGCTGATGGGCATGTCCGTTGACATGAACCAACTGTATGTCAACCTCTTCAACACCGCTTTGAAGGGCGATGCTGACTGTGGTGGCGTGCTGTCCTACAACTATGTGTCAGGCGAGCCTGTCACAGGTCTCTCTGATGGTCGTCCACTCTTTGTGCGTTCAGCCAACGACAAGTTCAATCTCGCCAACTTCATGCGTGCCCACCTCTATGGTGCTATCGGTGTGCTCAAGATTGGCAACGACGTGCTCTTCAATGAGGAGAACGTGAAGGTGGATCGCATCATGGGTCATGGCGGCTACTTCACCACTCCGAAAGTGGGTCAACAAATGCTTGCAGCTGCCCTCAACTCCCCAATCTCTGTCATGGAGACAGCGGGCGAAGGTGGCGCATGGGGCATCGCACTCCTCGCTGCTTATATGGTCAATAACGACAAGAAACTCTCCCTTGCCGACTATCTCGACCAAGTGGTCTTCGCAGGCAACGCAGGTGTAGAAATCAAGCCAACTCCCGAAGACGTGGCTGGCTTCAACGCCTACATAGAGAACTACAAGAAGGGCTTAGTCATTGAGCAAGCAGCAGTAGATAACAAGAAAAATTGAATTATTAAAGAATGAAAGAAAGGAAGCTCGAAAGAAGTATGCTTCAATTTCTCCATTCTGCAACTCTTAAATTCTAAAACATGGCAAATTCTATCGAAGTTTTGAATCATGCAGCGGACAACATCCGCATCCTCGCTGCATCGGCAGTAGAAAAGGCAAAGTCTGGTCACCCTGGTGGTGCAATGGGCGGTGCCGACTTCATCAATGTGTTGTACTCCGAGTACCTCAAATATGACCCAAAGAACCCAAGCTGGGAAGGTCGCGACCGCTTCTTCCTCGACCCTGGTCACATGGCTCCCATGCTCTACTCACAGCTCTGCCTCATCGGAAAGTTCTCGCTCGAAGAGTTGGCACAGCTCCGCCAGTGGGGTTCTCCCACGACGGGGCACCCCGAATTTGAGATTGCCCGCGGTATCGAAAACACCTCTGGTCCTCTCGGTCAGGGTCATGTGTTCGCCATCGGTGCGGCCATCGCCGCCAAGTTCTTGGCTGCCCACACTGGCAACCCCACATTCTCGAAAGAAACCATCTACGCCTACATCTCTGATGGTGGTGTACAGGAAGAGATTTCACATAGCGGCGCACGCATTGCTGGCACCCTCGGTCTTGACAACCTCATCATGTTCTACGACTCCAACGACATTCAGCTTTCCACTGAAACAAAGGAAGTTATGGCAGAGGACACCGCTACCAAGTATCGCGCACTCGGTTGGGAAGTCTTTGAAATTGTCGGCAACGACGCAGCACAGATTCGTGCCGCTCTCGACAAGGCTCAGAAGGTGGAAGGCAAGCCAACCCTCATCATCGGTAAGTGCATCATGGGTAAGGGTGCGTTGAAGGCCGACGGCACTTCTTACGAAGCCAACTGCAAGACCCACGGCGCTCCTCTCGGTGGCGACGCATTCGTCAACACCATCAAGAACCTCGGTGGCGACCCAGAGAACCCATTCCAGATTTTCAACGACGTGAAGGAACTCTACGCCAACCGCGCCAAGGAACTCGAAACCATCTGTGCAGAGCGTTATGCAGAGGAAAAGGCTTGGGCAGATGCTAACCCAGAGAAGGCTGCCGCACAGGCAGAGTGGTTCAGCGGCAAAGCTCCAAAGATTGACTGGAGCAAGTGCGTACAGAAAGAGAATGACGCAACTCGTTCCGCTTCAGCAGCTTGTCTGTCAGTATTGGCAGAGCAAGTCCCCAACATGATTTGTGCTTCTGCCGACCTCTCCAACTCAGACAAGACCGACGGCTTCCTCAAGAAGACCCACGCCTTCACAAAGGGTGACTTCTCAGGTGCCTTCTTCCAAGCAGGTGTGGCAGAGTTGACAATGGCTTGCTGCTGCATCGGCATGGCACTCCACGGAGGTGTCATCCCTGCTTGCGGCACGTTCTTCGTGTTCTCCGACTACATGAAGCCAGCCGTTCGTATGGCAGCCCTCATGGAGCTTCCTGTCAAGTTCATTTGGACACACGATGCTTTCCGCGTAGGTGAAGACGGTCCTACTCACGAACCCGTGGAGCAGGAAGCACAGATTCGCCTCATGGAGAAACTGCACAACCACTCAGGCAAGCCAAGTGTGCTCGTACTCCGTCCTGCCGACGCTCTGGAGACCACCGAAGCTTGGGCACTTGCTATGGAGAACATGGCCACACCAACAGCCCTCATCCTCTCTCGTCAGAACATTCAAAACCTGCCCGCTGGCAACGACTACAGCCAGGCAGCCAAGGGCGGCTACATCGTGGCTGGCTCTGATGAGAACCCCGACGTGATTCTCGTAGCTACAGGTTCTGAGGTTAGCACCCTTGTGGCTGGTGCAGAACTGCTCCGCAAGGACGGCAAGAAGGTACGCATCGTCAGCGTTCCATCTGAAGGTCTCTTCCGTCAGCAACCAAAAGAATACCAGCAGAGCGTGCTCCCACAGGGCGTGAAGAAGTTCGGTCTCACCGCAGGTCTGCCTGTCAACCTCCTCGGTCTCGTGCCCGAGGCAGAAGGCAGCATCTGGGGTCTCGAATCCTTCGGATTCTCAGCTCCTTACAAGGTGCTCGACGAGAAACTCGGCTACACTGCTGAGAACGTCTATGCACAAGTGAACAAGCTCTTCGCATAAAACAATCCAATGTATAATTCGTGGACATTCATAGGCATTTCTTGGTGAAAGCAAGAACACAAATGCCCATGAATATCCACGAATTATCATCAATATCAAATGTATTTATGGAAGTGAAAACCGTGGGAATTGCTTCTGACCACGCAGCATTCCCGTTGAAGCAGTTCGTCAAGAAATACCTCGAAGAGAAAGGCATCGCCTACAAGGACTATGGCACCCACACCGAAGAGTCCTGTAACTATGCCACCTACGGTCACGCCTTGGCCGAAGGCATCGAAAAAGGCGAAGTTTATCCCGGCATCGCCATGTGTGGCTCGGGCGAAGGCATCTCCATGACCCTCAACAAGCATCAAAACATCCGTGCAGGTCTTGTGTGGCAGCCCGAGATTGCCCACCTCATCCGTGAGCACAACAATGCCAACGTCATCGTCTTCCCCGGCCGATTCATCAGCGAGGACGTATGCCGCCAATGTCTCGACGAGTTCTTCAACACCGAGTTCGCAGGTGGTCGCCACCAGCAGCGCATTGAGGACATCCCCTGCAAGTAAAATACAATAACAACAGTATAACAATCCGCCCTGCACCATCTTACATAGTGCAGGGCGGATTGTTTGTCAACATCACGGACAGAAAACGCTACTTCTTTCTCTTGCCGAAAAGGTCCGAATGTGTGCCAGTGTTAAGCATGACGAGAACAAGTTCTTTGTCACGCTGTTCCCAGATAAGCAACCAATCAGGTTGGATATGACATTCCCACTGACCTTTACGGTCGCCTGTCAAAATATGGGCACGATATTTATCCTCCAATGTTTCGCCACGAAGCAACTTTCCAACAACCGCCCATAGTTCGTCCATCGGTAAACCACGACGCTTACACACTTTCAGGTTGTGCTTAAACTCACCTGTAATGTGCAGTTCATATTTCGCCGTCATTCCTCTATTTCCCTAATCAAATCATCCAAGCTGTCATACTTATAGACACGCCCTTCGTCAAGATCACGCAGGGAGCGCTCATAAGACGAGAGTTTGCGTTTGCGAGGGATTGTTATTTTCCCCACCCCCTTCAACATGCCGATAGCACGCTTGATATCCTTCAGCATTGACATGTCTTCAATGTCCACCAAAATTTGTCCCTCTGCGGGCACGGTTGCCACTAATGCCATAATTCAGACCTTTCTTTGAGTATTCAAGTGCAAAGGTACAAAAAAAAGACAAAGTAAGCATTAGGGGAGTTTTTTTCTTTTCTCAGATGTATAAAAAGGCAAAGACTGCACATATAATGGGAATCATGAACGCTTTCTGTGACAATCTTTCCTAACACGCCCCCATCCTCCACTTAAACACTCACATTCCCAACACCCTTCCACCCTAAAGGATGTTTTTCCTGCATGGTGAAGGAAAACAGTCCTGCGCCCGAAAGGAAACTTTTCCTGCACGAGGAAGGAAAGGTGTCCTGCACGGGGAAAGACAATCGCTCTACACACAGAAAAGAATCGACAATTAGCAAAAGATAAAATTATTCGACATTAGATAATGTATATTTTCTGAGTGTTTTCGCCTTAATCTCGACAAGAATGCGTAACTTTGTAATCGGAACTACAAAAACAGGACGTATGCAAGACACGTGGAATCTATTCGTACATTATCTGAGTGAAGACAAGAAGAACAATGTATCAGAGGCAGAATACCATTCAACGATAGAGAAACAGCTTGGGCTATTGGGCTGGATGATATACAGAAATGAAATACTCCATAAGCCGAACCTTCCTATCGGGAATCATAATTTTATTCAGCCAGACATTTTAATTCAGAAAGAGGACAAAAAGCAATTTGTCATCGAAGTAAAACGTCCACTGCATGTCCAAACGGCTCAAGACTGTGACCAGTTAGTATCATATATGCGCCAGTTGAAATTGGAGGCTGGCATTTATATCGGAGAGCATATTGAGATTTTCTACGACCAGCCACAAAGTGAGAAGGCGGTTTCGGTACTGAAAATTCCGTTGGAACTTGACAACAAACGTGGGGCACGTTTCGTTGAATTGTTTTCTAAGGAGCATTTCAACAAAGAAGCGATTGTTCAGTTTTGCGAAAATCGTGTCAAAGAAATGCAGCATCAAGAGAGTTTGAACAAGATAAAAGAAAACTTGGTGAACGAGGCACAACAGCAGATTACAGAAGGCATGAAAATGTACCTGATGGAAAAGTACGGAAATGCCTTTTCTGAAAGTGACATCATCAATATGCTGACAACGATTGAGTTCACGGCAACTCCAAAGGGAGGGAAACAACCCAATGCTGGCAATTCTAATAGTGCTCCTGTACCTCAAGAAGAAGATATAATGTGTTTCCTCCGTACTCGAAATACAGATGCCAAAGGGATATTTAATATCAGTACTCAAACTTTGACAGTCTTGAAAGGCAGTACCATCAATCCACAACATCGTGACAGTATAAAAACCAAGGACAAACAGAAACGCGAAACTTTGATAGCAGAATATACAGAATACAAGGATGGAACGTTAGTTGTGGTAAAAGATGTTGATTTCACATCTCCCAGCGGTGCAGCCCTATTTTGTGTTGGCGGATCGGAAAACGGGTGGAAATGTTGGAAAGATGAAAAGAACAATGAACTTGATACATACAGAAAGTAACATCTGCCTCTATATTCTCCAACTATAATACAAAAAACAGAACGTGGGTTCGGTGAATTACCCAAAATTCACCGAACCCACGTTCTGTTTTAAGAGTAAGGAAGCTTCTATGCCGTATAAACCTGTGTCAATGATGATGACAGGAGCGCATCAGTCAAATATCTTCTTCCAAATCCACAGGACAAGGACAGCACCAGCCACACAAAAGATGAAGTTGGTGATATAACCTGTGCCGAAAAGGGAGATGTTGAGCAGGTAGCTGATGAGGGCACCTGCATAACTGCCGATGATGCCTACAACGAGGTTCATGCAACATCCTTTGCCTTTACCACTCATGATACGGTTGGCGACGTAGCCAATGAGAATGCCTGTAAGGATAGGCCATGCTGTGAAATCTACAATGTGTTCTAACATATTGCGTACATTTTGGTTTTCCGCCACAAACATACAACATTTTTTTCACATGCTTTCACAATGACCCAAGAAATTTGTATGAAACAGGATGAAAAGTCGGTTGACTCCCCATTCTCGACCATTTTGTGGCAGAAAAATGAAAAAAACTGCTGGGACAAGGTGCGTGGGTGAGTTTTTTTTTATAATTTTGCATGATTTTGCGATTTCGTGGCTGGAGGCGAGGCTTCTGGGTGCGCAATACGCATACGAGCATCCATTGTATATTAACAAATCAAAATAACAAAAAAATGGCAGTTTTACAAAAAATCAGAAGCAAGGGCGTGCTCCTTGTTTCCATCATCGCCCTGGCGTTGTTCCTCTTTGTTGCAGGCGACTTGTTCAGGGGGCTGGAGAGCGTGTTCCAAAGCTCGAGCCAGCAGGTAGGCGAAGTGAACGGCAAGACCGTCTCCATTCAGGAGTATCAGAAAATGGTGGATGACCTGCAGACCTACTATGAAATTGTTCAGCAAAAAAGTTCTTTCAACGAGGATGAGCTGAACCGCATTAAGGACGAGGCTTGGCAGACATTCGTGCAGTCGGAGCTAATCAAGAACCAGTGTGACGAGCTCGGTCTTGCCGTGACCGACGACGAGATTTCCGACATCGTGAAAAGCGGTATGAGCCAACTGCTTCAAGTGCCCGTGTTCGTGAACCAACAGACGGGGCGTTACGACTATGCTACGGTGAACGCATTCCTGACGGAGTACAAGACACTGAAAGATGCTGGCAGTCAGATTCCTGAGGCTTACGACAAGATTTACAAGTACTATCTGTTCGCACAGCGTCAGATTCGCGACCAGTTGCTCACTCAGAAGTATCAGGTGTTGCTCTCTCAGAGCTTCCTCTCCAACCCGGAAGAGGCTAAAATGGCATTCGCTGGTCGCACGGAAGAGTCTGACCTGTTGCTGGCAGCCCTGCCCGCCACATCCGTGAAGGACGATGCTGTAAGCGTAACAGACACTGACCTGAAGAACAAGTACAACGAGGACAAGGAGCAGTACAGACAGTATATCGAAACCCGTGACATCAAAGTGATTGACATTCAGGTGACAGCCAGCAACGAGGACAAGCAGGCTGCTGAGGCTGAGATGGCTGACGCCGCTACCAAACTGGCAAACGCAACCAACAGCACTGCGGCTGGCAACGTGGTGCGCCAATCCACTTCACTGCTCTCCTACTCTGACATTTTCAAGATGAAGGACGCATTCCCAAGCATGATTTCGTCTAACCTTGACTCTGTCGCAGTAGGTACGGTGAAAGCTCCTGCATACGATGCAATGACCAACACCTACTACACCTACAAAGTGCTGGGCAAGAAGACAGAGGCTGACTCTGTACTCTTCCGTCAGATTGGCGTGATTGGCAAGGACGAAGCTGATGTAGCAAAGAAGGCTGACAGCATCATGACCGCCTTGAACAACGGCGCGAACTTTAAGGAACTGGCAAAAAAGTACAACCAGACAGGCGATTCCACATGGCTTGCTACGGCACAGTTCCAGACCTCACAGGTGGATGGAGACAACGCACTCTTCATCAACACACTCTACGGCATGAACTCTGGCGAGACAAAGAAACTGACGATGGAGAACGGAGCAACCGTCATTCTCCAAGTGATGAAGACCGCTAACCCTGTGACGAAGTACAATGTAGCCGCAGTGGTGAAGGAACTGAAGTTCTCAGACAACACTTACAGCAAGGAATACAACAAATTCTCAGCTTTCGTGGCCGAGAACAAGAGCTTGGAGCAGATGGAAGCCAACGCTGCCAAGAGCGGCTATACGGTTCGTCCCATCAACGACGTAGTCAGCAATGCTCATGGCATTGCCAACATCCGCGCCACTCGCGATGTGCTGAAATGGTTGTTTGATGATGCAAAGACGGGCGATGTGTCGCAGCTTTATGAATGCGGCAACAACGACCACCTGTTGATTGTGGCTCTCACAAATATCAACAAGGAGGGCTACCGCTCTGAGGCAAAGTTGAAGGATATGCTTACAGAGGAAATCAAGCAAGAGAAGAAAGTGGAGAAACTCTACGAAAGTGCCAAGAACGTGAAGAACATGGCTGAGGCACAGAAACTGAAAGATGTGGTGGTGGATACCATCAAGCACGTTTCATTCAGTGCTCCTACCTACATCGCAGCCACTGGTGCGTCGGAGCCTATGGTAAGTGCATTGGCATCCAAGACCGCAAAGGGCGCGTTCGCTGGCCCTGTGAAGGGCAACAATGGTGTCTATATGCTTCAGGTCATCAACAAAAACAAGACCGCTGAGAAGTTCGATGCCAAGACAGAAGAGGCTTCTGCTGCAATGAACGACTTCCGTGCTGTATCGAATGCCATCATCAACACGCTCTATCTGAAAGCCAACGTAGAGGACAAACGCTATAAGTTCTTCTAAACCGCTACAAGTAAACGACACATTATTTTATATATAAAGGATGGTCAGCCACAGTACTGAC
>CAMWJL010000019.1 GCA_947174565.1 uncultured Prevotellaceae bacterium
GCTGCACTATATGCACCAAATGCCGTTAATGCGCCTCCAAGAGCACCACCTCCGATACCGCTAATTATTGAAGTCGCAAAACTACCAAGCTCCTTAAGTTCAGACAAGGACTGACTGTCAATTTGGAATTTTGATAACTCGTTCAGACCTACAGACTGTCTGAAATCTACATTCTTCAACTTTTCGAATGTTTTGATAAAGTTATTCATACTGTCGTTCAAAACAGTCACTTTTTTTCGACCAAGTGCTTCAAGACTACTTCCACTTTGTTTGCGAGCAACATTGATACGATTTTTAGCTTGATCAACTATTTCATTGGCTTTTTGATTGGTCTTATTAGCAGTGTTCGTGTCAACTGCAGCTTTGACCGATTTGCCGATTCCGAATGCGCCTGTAACAGCAGCAATACCGATAAAAAGTAATGGTAATGGCATATTCTAAATGTTTTAAAGTATTAAAGAAATTTCATCATTATCCATGAAAGATTTAAATTCATTCATGTTTTCGTATTGGATAGTTCCGCCTAATTTTTTTGTAATCTTATTTGCTCCAAATATAAAAAGATCAATATTTCCGGACAAAAGTGCAGAATCCATATCCGAAAACGCAGAGTTAAAAACATTTTGATAGTCAGATAAATATTGAGAAGCAATTCTATTCATTTCTTCACGGCATTGCTGAATGTACTTTATAGTTTCATCACATTCTTTTTCAATTTGTATGCGATTTTCTCTTGCAAATTTTGCATCTTTCAACGATGTAGTCAATTCTTTGTAAAACGCAGAACTCAAAGAGTATCCCACCATAGACCCCACCATTGCACCAACTATAGGAATAGGTATAGCAGCTTGTCCAACAATATATAATCCGCAAAACGAAATGTTCTGAAAAATTAAAACGAAGCGTTTTGCTCGGCAAAACGAAATGTTCCTTTTTCGGGTTCCCTCCCCACAACAAAAACGCCTCAGATTTCTCTGGGGCGTTTCCTTTTTCTCCATGTCGTTTCATACATTCAGGTCAAACCTCACGTTCTCGTCACCGTCAAGCAGCAGCCTTGTGCGCTCTATATTGTTCTCATATATGTGTACGTTGCCGAGATTCAGCGTTATTGACTTCAAAGGCAACTCTATCTGTCGAGCCATCAGGTACAGGTGGTATATGTCAGCCGGCAGCCCGAGGTTTGCGTCGCTGCTTCGCTGGTATGCCGACAGCACCAGCTCTCCGTCGTCTATCTGGAACTGCACCAGACTAAGGCACGGTGCCTGGTTGCTTTCCGCGCCCGTCTCGCCCAGGAACAGCACATAGTTCTTGCTGCTGCGTTTCTCACGGTTTATCTTCGCAATGAGCGGCGGCAGTTTTTCAAAGTAGGTCGGGTAGCTGTTGACCAGCACGCTGCCGCAATAGTCCCACCAGTTGATGCCGACATCGCGGTATTTCTCCACGTTTCGCTCGCCCTGCATAAACAGCTGCAGTTCGTTCCTCAGCTTCTTTCTGGCTATGCCGTGGCTTTCAAAGATGTCCAGCAGGTCTGCGGGGGTTAATGACAGCTGTTCGTTGAGCAGGTAGCAGATGGTTCCTTTTTTATTGGTCTGGGATTTTCCTTTTTCCAATACCCTTCTGAGTATCTGGTAATACTTGTTCATCGTTATAATGGCGTTTGAATGTTATTCATGCGGCATTCTTATACAGCATGATGTCTGTATAGGATGCGCTGTAGTTCATGTGGGCGTTGAACTCCAGACGGTGGCAGTTCTCGAAGGGATTGCCGACGACCTTGTTCTTGCCAATCCAGTCGCAGAGTTCTATGATGGAGGATTTGTCCGAGGTAAAGTAGATAAAACGATGCCCGGCAAGCACCGTCAGCACATCGAGATAGTCTGCCAGTTTCCAGTACATCCTGTATGTCTTGGAATCCGTGCTCAGGTATGGAGGGTCAACGAGGAACACCACATCAGGGTCGTCCTTGTATTGTGCGAACACCTCTTTATAGTCACAGGAGGTAATGGTCAGCCCGTCGAGGTAGTCGGGGCATGGGGGATAGTCCGTTGTCCTTATGTTGTTGTACAGCGTCTCTTTCTCCAGGTCTGCAAACTCCGTGGCGTATTTCATGGAGAACATCACGGAGGAGGACAGCGTGACATAGTCTATATATCCGTAATCACGCTCATACTTGCGTATGCAGGAAAGCACGTGTTCCCTCATTTCTCCCAGAATGGGCTTGTGCCGTGGCACCGTCACCATCCCCCTCAGTTCCGCCAGCAGTGCATTGGTGACAGGGATGGCCTCCAGCCGCTGGCGATAGCCGTCAAAATCATTATAGACGACAGTGGACCGCGGTTTCTGGCACTTGGCTATGTGCGACAGCAATCCAGAGCCGCCGAACAGGTCCACGAATGTCGTGCCGTCAGGGAACTGCCGGAGCACCTTGATGTACTCCTTTGCGAACATCCGCTTCTGTCCCTGGAAAGGAAGCGGTGCCGACAGGTATTGTTTTCTCATTGCCTTGTGTTTTATGACGCCGCAAAGGTACGGCCATTTTGCAAGACAAAGGAAAATTTGCCACAAATCACACTGCACCCGACGTGCAGTGAGTTCCAAAGCGTTTGATGATGCTGTAGATTTTTCGCTCGCTCACGTCATACTTTTCGGACAGGGCCGACACGATGTAGGTCACCTTGTCGCCTTGCCTGTGCATACGCTCATAGTCGTTGTAAAGCTCAATATAACGACAGTCATCAGGCTTAAAACCCACGCTTTGAAGCCTTTTTATCAGTTCCCTGTTAAAATTCAATATCTCAAATAGTGTCATTTTCAATATTTTTTTATAATTTTGTACCGCCAATCATTTATTCGCATAAAAAACCAGTATTGGGAAGCGAAGGGCTTAGGCCCCCAGCTGCTTCCAATACTGGTTGCGTTGTTAATAAGTGATTGGCGTTACTATTTAACAGGCTGGGGGCTTTTTCATGCCCGCCCCCAAGGGCTTTCGTCAGAGATTATTCAACCTGGTATTGTGTCAGGTCAAACGCTTCTTTCTTCTGCCAGACGGCATCCAGCGTATCCTGAATATGCCGCATGGCCTTCGTATAGAAGTCCGTCAGGCCCTCCAGCGTATCAAACACCCTGTACACGGGATTCTCATCCGTCCCGAACTTGAACTTCACGGGCAGCGTCGCCCCGCCCGTCTGGACGGCAAGGTCGTGCGCGGCCTTGTAGTTGAACTGGTTCTCCGTGGACAGCCACACAGGGCTGCCCTCATACTCGAAGCCGGACATGATGGTGTTATTGGCCTGTTCATTATACCAGCCGATTACCGCTGCCTTGACTTCCACATCGCTTGGCTTGTGACTGAACCCTGCCTCCATATAGTCGGCCGAGCCGTCCCCATGCTCCCGCACGTCCCAGCGGACGCGCCACTTGTTCCTTGCCGGGCTGACGCACTCCATCAGCTTGACGCCGGCGCTTCCTTCCACTCTTTGCATTCTTTCTCTTTTTTAAGTAAAAACATACTTGGTCCTGCCTTTCCCGAAAGTCTCCGTCTTGATTGTGGTCTCAAAGGGGAAGCCGTCGGGCATCTCTCTAATCTGCGCGAGGATGTTCTTCATCTCCTCGCTGTTGGTAAAGAATTTCTTGGCCTCGCCGTTCTGCTCGATGGCCACGATGCAGCGGTCCTCGCCCTGCTCCGTCTTGATGCCCGTCTCGAAGTCCTTGACAACGATGGGCAGGTTCACCAGCTCCCTGATGCTTACAACAGCACCGGGAAAGCGCTTCTTGCCGTCCTCCGGCTTGTAAGCGACTTTCAAATCCTTGAATGATTTCATTGCTTTGCCTGTTAATTTATTAAACAACATATTACAGTTGGCGTGCTTTGCCATGCCGTAGAAGCTCGCTATCAACTCACGCCGTCTTTTCCTACTCTTGACCTCGTGCATCTTGCGGGCCATCCTCTGCTTGATGCGCTTGCGCAGTTCCACATGCCTGGAACTGTAAATCACATAGCCGAGGAAGTCAATGCCCTCACTCACGGGGAACACTCGCTCGCTGGCCTTTATCTTCAGGCCAACCTGTTCCACCTGTTCGTGTACGATGTCACGGACAAGCCACAATTCCGCTTTCGATTTACCGAGCACGACGCCGTCATCACAATAGCGGTAGAAGTGACGCACGCCGTACCTGTCCTTCAAATAATGGTCTAAAAATACAGACAGCAGGAGGTTTCCCAGTCCCTGCGAGCTCCGCAGGCCGATGCTGATGCCCGATGGCATCATGTGCATGAATCCGTCCAGCAGGGCGACGAGTTTCCTGTCCTTGAAAATTCGCTTCACGCAGTACATGACAAAGTCCGGCCGCACACTGTCGTAGAACTTTGAGATGTCGAACTTGTAGCAGTACCGCGTCCCGTCAGGGTCTTCCTCCATGTCACGCCGGATGTACTCCAGAAGGTCGTGCATCCCGCGTTCCTTGATACTGGCCGAGGTGGTACGGATAAAGCGCTTCCGCATGTGCCTGTCCACGACGTTCATCACGGCGTGGACGGCAATACGGTCATACATGGAGAGCACCTGAATCCTGCGGAGCTTGCCGCCCTCCATAATCTCACGCTCCCTGTAGTCCTTCACGGTAAACGTGCCGGCTGCTATCCTTGCGGACAAGTCCCGTATCACCTCTTCCCTGTGCGCAATGAGCAGGCGCCCCTGGCGGCAGCGTTTCCGCTTCCTGCCCCGGAGCACCGTATCGAAGGACTCCGACATGTTGCCGTAGTCCACGATTTCCTCAATGATGTAGCCATCCCTGCGCATATTAAAGTTTTTGTGTTTACGAAGGCTTCTGCCTTCCTTCCGTGGGTCCAAGTTCTTCGAGGCGTTTCCGTCCTACCAAACTCTACCCGTCACTCCGTTTTTCACCTTTCCGGCACATGGGAGGTGCCATGTCCTGACTATTGTCCGGTAAAGCCGCTTTTGGTGAGGCTCCGCTCCCTCGGCACCGCATCGGGGACACGTCCCCATTGCTGTACGCCGATTTCAGTTCCATTGGTTGTTGTCCAGACGCGACCCGACATTCGTGTTCGAGTTCGACGCATCGTTATTCGCATTCGCACACGACACACCGCCATTCGCATTCGCACTATTGTTGCCGCGATAGACCACACGGCCTAAGGGAGCTTCCGCCTGAAACTGCACAGGCTAAGTTTGTGCTGCCTGTTTTTTGCAATTCCGCCACAAAGGTACTCAAATTCAGCGAGGAAACCGAATTTTTTTCGTCGCCGACGGGCTTACGCCCGTATTACTTGATGTCTTCGTGCCTCAGACATCACGCTTTGAGGCTTTGTCGCTTCGCTCCCGCTTTTTCGCCTACGCCACCTCGAGTGCCGACTTATACGCTGCGACGCTCTGCGCAACAACGATTTTGCCGCGGAAGGCCAGACGCGACCCAACAAACGTGCTCGAGTACGACGCATCGCCATTCGCAATCGCACACGACACACCGCCATACGCATTCGCACTATTGCTGCCGCGATAGACCACACGGCCGGCAGAACCGCTATACCAATAATAGTCACAATAAAAAGTTGTACTGCTGCCCGAAGCCACCGTCGGGACCACGTCCATGTATTTACCGTGCACCACGCCATTGATCCAGCCCGTTGCCGCCACGCCCTGCACGCGCCTGTATGTCCCGTCAGGCATCTGGTAGCGCCACTTGCCGCCGTTGCCGCTGTCATTCGGGACATCCACGCAGTCCATCATGTCATATTTATGGCCGTAGATGTCCTCATAGCCCAGGCAGTTGGTGTTGTTCAGGCTGTAGAACACTGTCTCGCCGTCCGAATTTATCTCTTTATAGAATGACTTGCCATTGCCTTCTATGCCGCCGGTGACCGTGCCGTTCGTGTTCACGGTGTCCTGCATTCCGATTTTGGCCGTGCCGCCGGTCGTCCTGTTGTTGGTGTGCGCCCCCGCGCCGCACTGCATCTGGCTGTCCCGACGTCCGTACCTGGCAAAGAACAGGTTGGCGATGGCGTTGTGCATCAGGCCGTCTATCTGCTGCATACCACGCTGAACCGAGTAGTAGTGGAAGTCTGTCCAGTTCATTCCAGAGGCCGTGCTGCCGCCGGTGATGCACGCGCGCAGCTTATCGCCCACGACGCTGCTGCCCACCACGGCGCACAGGTGCTCGTCCTCCTCCACCCAGTCCGGCTCCATGTCCTCAATCTTGTCCGAGTTGCTCAGCACTACCATGTCAAACTCCGCCGTCTTCAGGATGGTGAAGTTCAGCGCAACCGCTTCTGGCGGGATATTGGCTATCAGATACATGCCGGCCACGAACTTGGAGCCCAGCGTGCTCACCACTACCGAGCCGACAACCGAACCGGCGGAATTCGTGAACACCGCACCCATCAGGTTGGTGCCGGGCACGCTCGGGAAGCGCACCTTCTTGTAGCCGGCCACATCGACACGGCAGACGGCATAGCTGTTGTCGGTGGTGTAGCTTGCAGCCAGCGTAGCCTTGCCGCTCATGATTTTGTAGTTGTTCCTGTAGTCGCCGGCATCCTTGATTCCGTCAAGCGTCACAATCGTGCATTCCGGCACCTTCGGCTTGGCGAGGTTGCTGCTCCAGCACGCGTAATGCTTGCCGTTCAGGTAGTCGTTCACGCCCTTGTACCAGCGGTGGGGCTCCCACATCATCCAGTCGCCCTCCGTGCCGTCCAGCCTGGATGCCGTGCAGTTCTTGACGTCCTGCGCGTCGGCGTAGTAGTTTGAGTCCGCGTCATGCAGGGGATAGATGGTTGCCTCGCCGTCCCCGTTGTTCTGGGTGGTGGCCACGCCGGCATGGGTGATGCTTCTTGACGTCGGCTTCTTCGTGATTTTGGCCAGCACCCTGTGGCGCTTCTTCAGGATGGCCAGCACGTGGCCGCTCGCCACATAGTCCGTCCCGTACTTGTAGCCGGTGCCGTTGTCAAGGTTGCTCACGTTGGCGTCGTCGCCCACCGTGTCGTCAAACTCAATCATCGAGTATTCGGGCTGCAGGATGGTCAGCTCTGGATAGCGCTCCTGCATGGCGGCATAGTCCTTGTCCTCCATGTAGTTCGTCAGCTGCACCGTGCCCGTCAGCGCGCAGTAGTCCACGGCGTTGCCGCCCGCGTCCACGCCCTTCAGGTTCTTGTAGCGCTCCAGCAGCGTCCCGTCGTCCTCCACGCTGATGCCCTCGATGCGGATGCGCTCAACGTTCACGCACTTCTCCACCATCGACTGCCAGCTGATGTTCGGGCACCCTGCATAGCGCAGCGTCTTCACCGTCCGCCAGTTCTGCAGCGTCAGGCCGCTCTCCTTCAGTTCCGGAAGATACTCCAGCCGCAGGGTCTGGATGCTGCCTCCGAGCTTCGCGCTCGTCAGCGGGCAGCCCTGCGCGAACAGCACGGCCTGCACGTTCACGCCGCGCGCGTCCAGCGTCTTCAGCCTGGTCTGGTTCCTGAAGTCCAGCTCGGTGCTGCTCAGCGTGCCGGTCTTTGCACTGGCCTGTCCGTAGAGGTTCACGTCGCTCAGCTGGCGGCACTGGTCAAGCACCAGGCACCAGCCGCTGCTCCCGCCGCCGCTTGTCTGGATGTTCAGGACGCGCAGCACCTTGCACTTGTTCAGGTTCACGTCGCCTGTCAGGTTGTTGGCGGATCCCTGCATGTTCAGCTCGGCGATGCGGCTCGCGCCGTAGATGCGGATGGGGTCGTTCACCGTGAAGGCGGTGCTGAACAGCAGCGTCACGGTTTCGCCCTTCTTCGCCTCCGCGCTCGCCTGGAGGTGGGGGGCGTTGTTCGTGCCGTACCCGAAGTAGTACAGCTCGTTGCTCGTCACCACGATGGTGTTGGCCGCGTCCGTCGCCTGGCGGCTCATGTACATGTCGATGTTGTCAGACAGGTAGTTGCCGGTCTCGTACTTCGCGTCCAGAAGGGCGAAGCGGTTCTGGATGAACCAGTGCCGGAACGACTGCTTGTCGCCTTTCAGCGCATAGATGTACGGGTACTTCACGATGCCCGTCTTTGTCGGGACGCCCTCGGTCTGGGGAATGATGTACTTGATTTCGCCGCTCTTGTTGTAGGCCCTGCCGCACCAGTTCCCCTGCTGCTCCACGTCGAGCATCTCGTTTACCAGCTCCTCGGTCAGCTTCTCCCTCATCGTGGAGGCCATCGCCTTCAGCTCGTCCTTCAGGTTGGCGAGCACCAGGCACCACAGCCACGAGTCGTGGCCCTCCAGCGCGTACTTGCTCTTCTCGCTGTCCCATGTCTCGCGCATCACGTTGTACAGGTATGCCAGCATGGAGTCGTTGCGGTCGCCGAGCTGCGTGTCGCCGTCATAGTAGAGGATGTACCACACCAGCGCGTCCCATGTCGCCCATATCATGTTCTTGGCGCGCTGGTCCACATTCAGGAAGTAGTCGGTGAAGAGCCACCAGCACAGCAGGAAGTTCCTGTTGACGTACTGGTCCACCTCGTTCCTGAACTTGGCCGAGGTGAAGCTGCTGACATTGTTCGGGTCCGCGCCGGCCGGCACGCAGTCCCTGACCCAGCCCCACAGGCGCCTGAAGGCGTTCTTCTGTGCGGCCGTGGAGTTCGCCCACTTGGTGTCGTCGCCGCCAGTCTTCGCAGGATAGTTGAACTCCAGGGCGTTGTCAAACTGCTCTGCCGCCTGCGCGTCGAGGTTGCCCTGTCCCTGGAACAGGCACAGGGGCTGCGTGTTGTTCAGGAACTCGAAGGCCATCGGCTGCGACGGGGTGAAGCCGTCCACGCCCTCCATGCCGATGATTTCCTGCCAGTCGCTCTTGTCATGGTTCAGGTTGTACTGCCCGTAGTAGGCAGGTGTGTCCTCCAGGCTCTCCGCGCTGAACACGTCGATGGGGAAGCCGTCGATGGCGGTGCGGACGCTGCTGTCCGCCTGCTGTGGCGGCGTCAGGAATCCCAGCGCCTTCATCAGGTTGTTCCAGAGCTTCGCGCCGCCGGTGTTCTGGACCATCGAGGAGTCCGAGTAGTCGGCCTTGGCGCACAGCACCTTCACCTTCTTCTGCCCCACGCGCAGGGCCACCTTCAGCTCCGCCTGCTTCACGCCGTTGATGTAAAGCTCGGGACTCTCGCCTTTCGCGCAGTAGATGCGGTAGTTCTTGGTCGGGTACTTGGTGGAACTCGTGCCCTGGATGCGCACATACACATTGTGCAGGTAGATGTACCGCCCGTCGGGAAGCCACAGGTGAACGTCAGACAGGAAGTCGGTCTTCTTGTTGTTCTCGGCATTCACGGGGGCGAGCCCGTTCTGGCGCACCGCCAGCATGACGCCCTTGCCCTTGTTGCGCAGCTTCTGGAAGTCTATGCTGCTGCCGTCCTCGCCCAGCACGTCGTTCTCCTCGAACAGGGCGGCCATGCCGTCCAGCGTCTCCCTGTCCACGATGTGGTTGTCCATTTCCTCGTCGTCGGACAGGGCGCGGTCGTACACCCTCACCATGCGCACCTCCACGTCGGCGCCGTCACTGCCGATGTCTATCCCCCGAGGGGTGTCCTGCATGAAGTTGTCGCTGTCGCCGTAGATGTCGGCGGCGGTCCGCACACCGTTCACATACAGTTCCATCAGCCTGCCGTCAGCGCGCCTGCCGATTACGAAGGCGCATTTCACCCACATGTCCGAGCCGTACTGCCTGCCCACGCCGACGGGCTGTGTCGTCTTGTTGCCGTCCTCGTCCTCCACTTCCTTGGTCGAGCCGGTGTACATCATGGCCTTGTCTGCCGTAATCCGGAAGCCTTTGGAACCGTCCATGCAGCTTACCACGTCGGAATCCTTGTCCGTGATGTTCGACACCCTTATCTCCACCTCTATGGTGCAGCCGCCGGTGGCGGCATCGCCTGTGAAGGGCTTGATGCCGATATGCGCCCTGGCGCCGTTCATCAGCTTCAGGGCGTCGCCGCTCCAGCCGCTGGTGTTCCAGTCCATGTTCTCGAAGGTGGTCTTCACGCTGCCGTGCTCCCAGTGCGCGGGATCGCTCTCGCCGTTGCTGCGTCCGGCGGCGCTCAGCTTCAGCTTCAGACCGTAGGACGCCTCGCTTACGTCGATGCTGCTCTTGCTCACGTCTATATGGAAAAGATATTCCGTGGCGCCGCTCACCAGCTTCATCGCCTGTGCGCCCTGCTCCGTGAATCGGTTGGCATACGTCTGGGCACTGCGCGGCACGCTCACCTCCTGCACGGCATTCCCGTTCTGCCAGACGGTCATCGGGGCGGGGGTCACGCCCGCGTCATACACGGCATATTCAAAGGCAAGCTGCTCATATTGTCCGGCGGCCAGGCGTGGGGTCAGATGGTCAGTGGTGAAAATGCGCCCGTCCCTGAAGACGTGCTTCGTGCCGATTAGCGGGACGCTGCTACCGGCTTTGAAGATGTCGGTGTAAATGCTCTCGCTACGGAGAGTCAGCTCCGCGCTGGCCTCCATCTCGGCCACTATCTGTACCGTGTGGCGGCCCACGGGCAGCCCGTTCATAGGTATCGTGAAGCTGCCGTTGGTTGTGCCGCTCCTGGTCACCGTGGCACTCTCACGCTGGGTGCCATCGACATACAGGGTGACGACCTTGGTTCCCGTGCCCTGCACGGTGTAGGGGATGACGGCACTTTCACCGCTCTTGTAGCCGCCGTTGCTGATGCCGCTGCTCAGGCTGTAGCCGCTCTGCAGGCTCAGGTTCACCACCTTCACGTTCACATACGCCTGCTTGGTCTGTGCGTTGCCCGTGTTCGGGTCGGTGGTCGTCGCCTTGACGTAGATGTCGGTCGTGCCCACCTGCAGGTACTTGCTCACGTCCAGTGTGTAGGTGCCCCTGCTCACATCGTTGGCCGTGTCGCTGTACACCAGGATGGAACCGCGAAGCACGCGGATTTCAACGGTCGCCTTCTGCCCGGTGGTCTGCCCCGCGTCGTCACCGCCCACATACTGGTGGTCGTAGCTGTAGGTCAGCGTGCAGTCGCCGCCTTCCTTGACGGTGCTCTGGCTCACGCTTGCGCCCAGGACGATTTTTGCGGTGGCGGTCTCACCACCGCCGCCACCGCCGCCTGCGGCAAGCGTGAACTGGGTGATGGCTGCGCCGCTCTTGTTTTTCAGGGTCACGGTCTGGGTGCCGTCGTCACCGGCCTCCACGTCGCTGTCAAACAGCGTGCTGCTCTCTATCTCGCTGAACTTGCCGGCGACGGCCTGGTTCTGCACGGGGTTCGTGCTCTGGGCGTCAAGGCTGCCGTCAACCGTCACCTCGTCCACGGCAAGGTCGATGTTGCCCTGGGCATCGGGGGACACCTTCTGCCCGTTCAGCGTCACGCTCTTCACGGTGCCGCCACCGCCGAAGTCATCCCAGCTGCTCTCGCTCTCCCAGCTGTTCAGGTTCGTGCCGACGAACTGCTTCGTCTGCCACTTGCCCTGGCTTACCTCAAAGGTCACACATGCGCCTTTCACGCGCTTCTTTTCCTCCACGGCAACAATGGCGGTGGCAAGGGTGTGGAAGCCGTTTCCCAACGGGTAGGCATCGGTCACGTTGATGGTGTTGCCGCCGCCCGCGCCGCTGGCCTCCACGAGCCCGCCTTCCACGTCGCTCCATATATAGAGGGTGTCTTCCAGCAGGTAGGTCTTGTTCTTCAACGGATGGTAGTTGGTGTCCATATACAGGGCTTTCTCGGGGAAGTTCCTGTACAGTATGCCGTTTTCTGACACATAGAAGACCTGGCGTGTCTCGTCATACATTACGGAAAGGCCCTTGGTGGTTGTGCTGAACGACGAGTCTTCCACCTCTGCAAGGTCGCTGAAGCCGTGAAAGCGGGCCGTCGCACCCTTGAGGGCGGCCACGGCCACGTTCTCGTTCTGTTCCACCACGGACAAGGCGTCATTCGTGGCTTGCTCCGTAGCTTGCATGGCGGCATGAGCCTCCTGGGCCGCTTCCCACGCCGCATCCGCCATTTTGCCGGCATTGGAGGCGGCGGTGTTGGCGGTGCTGGCTGCACTCTCAGCCTGAGCCTTCGCCGCCAGCGCCTGTGCCGCGGCATCCAATGCCGGCTTGCCCAGCAGACTGACAGGGGCGCTCACCAGTTCCGTGCCACGCATCGCGGGGAGGGTCTTCACTCCGTCGAGGCTCGTCACCTCCTGCAGTTCCGTCACGCTCTGGCTCTCGGATTTAATCTGGTTGATGACTTCCTGCTTCAGTTCTTGTTTCTCTTGCTCTGTCATGGCTGTTCCTCCTTTCTACTTTGCTGGTTTAATTGTTCATGGAGCCCGTCTATGGCGGGGCCTGTACCGAGGCGCTCCACTATCTCGCAGAGCGTCCTGGTTTCTTCTTCACTGTATTCTGTCGCTCCCTCACTCTCAAAAACCTTATGGGCGAGGGAGTGGCCGCGCATCCCTACCGTATTGCGATAGATAAGATCCGCGATACCTTCACGGGCATCTACTGTTGTCTTCTTGCGGTGGGCGATGCCGTCCCACATCTCGAATCGCTGGAAATTGATTTCTGCCATATTGTCGTTTTTTATCAGTTGTTCCTTGTATATCCTGCACACCACAGCTTGTTTGCCCTGTCCCATACGAGAATGACAAAGCAGCCTTCTCCTACCGTCCATGATGACTTCCTGTTGGTACGGCCGTCATTGATGGAATGGCTGCTGTCACCTACCTGTAGGGTGTATTTGCCGGAATTTATCTGCTTGAAGAAGTATATCTGCCCTTCTTTGGGAGAGGGAGGCAGGGTTAAGGTGATGTCAGAACTACCGGTTGTAAGAATCACGCCATCCATATCGCTCAGGGTTTGGCTGGAACTTACACGGCGGGTGCGGAGGCGGAAACCGCAGATGTCACCATCCGTAATATACAGGGCATGGTTTCCCGTGAAGGGTATGTCGTCCCAGCTCTTTGCGCCGGTCGCACTGATGTGTATGCCTACATTCGAATAGATTTTATGTTCCTCGCCATTGTCACGCTCTACGCTGACGCGCATCGGACATGACCACGAACCGCCGGCTGAGGAAGGGACGGTGTCTGCACCGATAAAGATGCTGTTCTTCGTGCCTTTCGCATCAGTAAAACGCAGCAAGCCGCTGCTAAGGTACATCTCGCTTCCGTCATCGTCCTTTGACACTAAAGAGTAGTCATTGATGGAGAAGCCGCCGATAACTCCTTTATTGGCGTTTATCTCGCCGGTGAATTTCCCATTCACGGCCTCGATGCTGCCATCATCAAGTATCTTGAAGTTTTTGTTGGCGGTTACAAGTCCCTCCAGGCTGATATTGTCCGCGGTCAGCTTAATCACGGTGCGGGTCTGTTCATGACCGTCTGTATCTGTATAGCTTTCCTCAACGCCAACGCCTATCAGGGCAAGTTTGCCGTCGGGTCCCTGGGCATAGATGCCGCTGCCTGTGGCTTTCACCATGATGCCGCTCTCGGCAAGCACGTTGCCGTCCTGGTCGAAGTTCTGGGCCGCTATCCTCACCAGCTTCTCGCTCTGCTCAAACAATGTCCTGTACTTGTAAGTCAGGCTTTCAATCTTGTCCGTGCTCAATATGAGCATGTACAGGTATATGTCACCCGTGAAACTCAGCCGGAAGTCACCCGTGCCGTTCCAGAGGCCGTTGCAGGTGTACTGCCTGTAGCCGTCGGTCACCGCCAGTTCCTCCTCCACCTCAAAGGAGTTGAAGTTCTCAAAGCCGGTCTTGTCAACGTTCTCGAACCTTACCTTAAGCGTGCCGGACTCGGCGCAACGGTAGAAAAAGCTCAGATAGACAGGCAGGGCCTCTTTCTTGCCATTGCCGTTTGTGGCCATCTGCGGGACGCTGCGCAGGTTCACGTTCTTCTGCATGATATACTTGTTCCTGATGCGTACCACCACTCTGCCATCGTCTTTCGTCACACTTGCGCCGTTGCCTTTCTTCGTCAGGACGTTGTCATTGGCCCATATCCATTTGTTGCCGACCAGCCAGAAGACCGTCTCATTCTCTGTCAGCCATTTGCTCAGTCCCTCGTCAAAGCTCGGGTTGTTAAGGTAGCCTTTGTCTGTGGCAAAGTCCTGGCGCAGGGCGCTCACGCTGCTCTCTATTTTCCCCTCCGTTATCTCAAACTTGGTCTTGATGTCCTCACCCGTCACCAGCAGGAACGTACCGCGCAAATAGGCGTTGTCCGAGTACAGGCCGTTGCCGTGCGGCTGGTTGTCCGCAGGGAACCAGTCATCATTGATGCCGTCCAGGTTACCCAGCCGGGCACGTAGGCAGCCCGTGAAGTTCCTGTCCTTCACACCGTCCATCACGTCGATGCGTGGCTGGCCGTCCTCGGTGGCCGATATGAGTATCAGGTTCTGGCGCAGGGCGTTCTCGGTGTTGCCCATCAGTACCACCTCGTCGGCTTCGGCCGGCTGTGACGTGTCAAACTCGCCTGTTTCAACAAGCACGGAGTTGCCGTCCACCGCAGCCACTTCCACCCAGTATGATTTCAGGTTCCCGCCCGTGAAAGTCTGGCAGCGCATCAGGTCATGCGCCTGGAATGTGTTGTCCTGCTCAAAGGTGATTTTGTAGTAGCCGTCCGCCTCTTCCACCGTCTTAATCTTTCCATTGGCCGCACTCACCACAATCTGGCCGCCGACGCTCCGTATCTTTTCCACCAGCAGTTCCAGCACGGTCATCACCTGGCGAACGGTCAGCTTGTCTATCGTCAGGTTCGCCAGGTTCTGCTCGTCTATCCACAGCTGCCAGCCCTCGCCGCCGAAGCCGTCCACGAAACGTGCGCTGCGAAGCAGCTGGCGCACCACAAGCGTCAGCAGTTCGGCATTGCCCTGTCCGTCTATCCTTCCGCCTTTCACGCCGGCCTCAAAATCGCCGGTGTCAATACCTTCGTCGAAGATGATTTTTTTCTTTGCCCTGTCCGCCGTGTTCTTGCTCAGGAACTCCTTGTGTGTCCGCCGTGCGCTGTAGATGTTGTTGTCAGTGGGCCTTGTCGTGTCCCAGCTCCTGATAAGGTCCGGGACATTCACGGCTCCCAGTATGCTGCCGGCATAGCTCCTGGCATCGCTGATGGCATCGTCTATCTTGTCCAGCGTCTTGTTGCTCAGCGCGTCGCTGATTTCCAAGTCCATCAGGCTCGGAAGGTTCACGTTCCGGCTGATGCGTGTGATGCGGCTCTCCCTGTAGCCAAGTTTCGGGAAAAGCTCCGTGCTCTTCAGGCGCACACGCCTGCCTATTTCCAGTTCCATGCCGTTCTCCTCAATCCACACATGGTCGGTCGGGGCTTTGTAACGGCTCACGTCCTGCGTGTGCTTCCGGTTGTATTCTTCAACCGCCGTGCGGAACTCCGTCTCGGCAAGGGTATAATACTCGTCGGGCATCCTGATGTTCCAAAGGATATACCTGTCGCCCGGCTTCGGAACCAGCGTGCCGCCCGGCAGCTGCCGGTCATCATCGTATGGCCATATCGTGATGATTTCAAACTCGCGCGTCTGGCTGTCGTAGTTTACCTCGAAGTAATGGTCGTTGTCTGTGCCCAGCCCGGAAAGTTCCGAGCCTTCCTGAAATGAGACACGCTTCACTTGGTTCCCTATCTCGTAGTCGTTGGGGTCGAACGTCAGGCCGTCGTCCTTGAAGTGGTATATGGTATAGGGATTGCCGTCAGTGTCCTGCACTTCCTCTGAACGCACGCTGCTTACGACGCCCACACGTCGCGGATAGATGCCGCTGAAGGCTTCCTGCTCGTAGTGGTGGATAATGCCGTATTTCTGCACCAGGTCCGCCAAGTCCACATACTTTTCGCCGTCGGGCAGCTGCAGGCGGCTCGCACCGTATAGCTCCCTGTCTATATTGCGGCTGCTGCCTATCGGGAACAGACGGGTGTAGAACTTCACATTGTCGGCCTTGTCATGCTCCAGTCCGGCCAGTCCCTCGCCATAGCCAAGCCCTATCGGGCTGCCGTGCTCACAGCGGCACAGGTTCACCGTCTCCCCGTCAAACCACCATTCAACACCGACGGCTTCGGCAAGTTCCTTCAGGGCCTCGTCGCAGTATTTGCCCTCATAGGCGATGACCACATTGTCAGTGCCCTCCACGCTGCCCACCTTGAAGTTGGTGGTGTTGTCCATGCCGTCGTTGATGCACTTGACAATCAGGCGGACGTGCTCTACAGGACGTGCGGTCAGCGTGAACACAGCCTCGTTCTCACCGTCCGTGTTGTTCAAAACCAGGAAACGCTTAATCAGGCTCTCTATGCCGTACAGCTTCAGGTCGTACTCCCACTCGACGCTGCTCTTCTCCGCAGGGTTGTACCTCTCAACCGCCCAGTAACGCTCACCGGCATAGTCCACATAGTCATTCACGTCGATGGCGACAAACTGATATAACGTGAAGCCCAGGCTCAGCACATTGTCTGCCTGAATCTCTTTGTCCTGCGTGCTGCCGTCGTTGGCCTGCAGCTCTGCCTTCTCGTTACCGTACTGGTCGTATAGTGTCAGAAGCATTTCTATCTTGTTATAATGTTGTTATAATGCCATTCAAATAACCGGCTTGGGCTCTTTGAATGTTACCTTGTACCTACCTGCCTGGACACCATCTTTCCATAGGCAGGTCAGGCTGCTGAGCTTGGGACTTGATACATAGAACATCCGCAGCGTCAGGTTCAAGGAGGGGAAGCGCACGTTCAGCCAGCCCCTCTCGCCTGTCTTCAGGAACTGGATGAAGGCCATGTACTGCGACAGCCATTCCGTCCGTGTCTTCGCATACTGGGCAAAGTACAGCGTCACCTCCCGTTCCTGGTTCACCACGGTCAGGCTACTCGAGTATTTCTTGCCGTTCTCCTCCCTGATGTCAACGCCAACGTGCGCCTTCGTCTTGCTCGGCGCAAGGATGGCGTTCAGGTTGTCACGCCCGCCTTTCTTTTCCTCTGTCAGGAACACGCCGTACTCCTTCCAGATGTCTGTGCCGTTCACCAGCACCTGTCCTTCCAATATATGTGCCATAGCCTGTTTCATTTTACTTTTAGTCCGTCACGAATCATTTTTATGAAGGCTGCCTTAATATCGGCAAGCAACGAGGCACTGCTGCCTGTGTTTGCCGCAATCTGGCGCAGGTGGCCACTGGCCTCGTCCATCTGGCGCGACACGTCGGTCAGCTTGTCGTCCATGCTCGCCCAGTGCATCTGCCCGCTCACGAACAAGCCCTCCAGCTTCCCTGCCTGCTCCTGGCTCATCGTGGTGAAAGCGCCGGCCCTGCCGCTTTGTGTCACGCCGCCGCTGTCCTCCGTGGCCTGCACTATGCCTTCAGAGCGCAGCGTTTCGATATCGCGCTTCGCGCTCTCCACATATCCATCGTATTCGGCTTTCAGGGCTTCCAGGCGCTTGCGGTACTCCTCATCGGTCATCTCCCCGTTCGTCCGCGCCTCGTTCAGCTTTGCCAGGTTCTCATACCAATCTTCGAGATTCTTCTGGAACTTCGCCCCGACGAGGTTGTTCACAGCCATCCTGTTCACCATCTTCTGCCAGTTGTCGGCAATGTTGTCCATTACCTCCTCGCTGCCGTCGGCAAGGTCATACAGGGAACCGAGAAAGTCGTCAAATATGTTTTCACGGGTGGTCGTCGTCAGGTTCTCATACAAGGCATCGGTGATTTCCTGCAGCTTGCCGGACTGGGCGATGTAGTCGTTCAGCTTGTCGGCGACACTGCGGCCATAGCCGCCCTTGCCGGTATTCTGAATCTGCTCCCACATGTCAACGTTGGAGCGCAGCATCTTCATTTCCTCCGGGCTCAGGCCCCACAGGTCGCCGTTCCACTGGCGACCTATCTGTCCGCTCAGCCTGTCAATCTGCTCTTGGCTATATCCGCCCCAGTAGTAGTTGAAAGAATGGTGCGCGCTATGGTAGCCGGCTTGCGCCTGCGCTATGCCCTTGTAGTTGGCGTTAGTCTCCTCCTGTAACTTGCGGGCGCGTTGCGACGCATCAATGGCACTTGCGCCACGGGCGGACTTCATCTCCTCGGTAAGGTCTTCAATGGCTTGCTCCAGCAGCTCGTTGCGATTTGTCAGCCGCTCTATCGTCCCGGCCACTTTCTCGGCGTTTGAGCTCGTAAACCAGTCGCTCGCACTGCTGCTCAGCGCACCGAGACTCAGGATATTGCCAATCCTGCCGATGACCCCGTCAAGCAGTCCCCCGATGCCGTTCACCACGATGCCCTCCAAAACATGGTACAGGTTCTCTGGAAGGTCGAAGATGGCATCTATCAGATTGCTGACGGCATCCAGAATGCTCACAACCAGGTCGTCTATCCACCGCAGACTGACCAGCTCCGTCATAGAGTCCAGAATGCCGGTCACGAAGTTCTTGATGGCCCCTACAAGGTCAAGCACCAGTTTCGGAACCTGGGCAACGATGCCGATGACGCTTCCCAGTCCGCTCGAGAGCAGTCCTTCCATGCCGGCACCGATGCTCCCAAGCGTGCTGCCGACGGTACCGCTCAGCGTCGTGCCGATGGTCTTCGCCATGCCGTCGCCCATCTGGGGTAACAGGCTGTCAAGCGTGCCCTTCAACTGGTCAATGCCACCCACCGCACTTTGAATGCTCCCGAAACCGTCGGCTCCCGTCCAGCCCTTGGCATTGCTCAGCACTGTCGTCAGACCGCTCGTGAAGTGCGCCACCTCATCGCTCGTCCGGTTCAGGGCGTTGCCGAAGGCTTCCATGTCTTCACGGGCTTTTGCCGTTGCGTCGCCCAAAGCATGGGCATTGGCCTCCAGTTTCTTATAGTCGGCTTCGCTAATCCCACCGGCAGCAAGCTTCGCCTTCCCCTCATCCCGGGCACGCACCGCTATCCCCTCGTCTTTCCTTGCCTTGTCATAGGCGGCGACGGCAGTCGCAAAGTCCTTGATGGCCTTGTCAAGCGACTGCCATGTTATGTTCTGGTCCGTGCCGACATACTTTCGCATCTCCTGAATCAGCTCCGTCACCTTCTGCTGTGTCTCTGCGTCGGCATTACGGTACTCGTCTGTCTTCACCCACGCCTGCAGCTGCTGCATCATCGGGGCCATCATCTCTTTCGTGAGGTCGCCGACGCCGCTGAATAATGCGTGCCAGTCAATGCCACGCGATATATTTTCAAAACTCAGGCTTGCTTCTTTTCGCAGCCTCTCTTTGTTCAGCCTTTTCTTTTGCCATTGCCTGGTGGCCTCGTCTGCTTCTGAGGATTCCACGTCCGCAATCTTCCGGGCGTACTCTTCCGCGACGGCCAACTTCTGCTGCTGGTAGGAGCCGTATTCTTTCAGATACTCCATCATGGACTGTATCTCTGCACGCCGCCGGTCTAATTCCTTTTGTGTTTCTTCCTTGGCGATTTCATCCTCTCCCTGCTTCCGTTTGGCAGCGGCAAGGTCGCGTGCTGTCGCAAGTGACTTGTCCTGTTCCTTTGTCAGCTCACCCTTTTGGGATTCGCGCCATTTCTTTTCGAGCCCGGCGAGTTCCGCCATTTCCTTTTCATAGTTTTCTTTGAGCTGGCGCCTCTTCTTCTCAGAGCCTTCCTTCATGAGGTCTGTCTCGGCCTGGATGTTTTTTTGTTGTAAGGCGGAAAGCTCCGATGCCTTGCGCTTCTCGTCTGTCTTCGGGTCTGCCTTCGGCTTTACCGGTGCTGTGTGCCCGCCGATATTTGCACCTTTTGCGACTTCCGCGGCCTGTTTGGTCAGTTCTTCCGCTTGTTTCAGGTAGTCGTCCACTTCTGACTGGGCAGCGGCAATAGCCTGTTCTTTGGCCGCCTTGTTGTGATTGGCTATAACCGAGGCGGCATTTATCTGGGCACCTTCACCCTGGGCAATATACATCATGGCTTTTTGGAACCAGTTCATTGCCCCATCCACGTCATCCGCATCCGTCGCCTTAATCTTGTTCAGACGATCGTCGGCCTCAATCGCTTTGTTGACCATTGCCTGGGCTTTTGACTGGAGAAAGAGCATCTTTATGTATTGCTCAGCCTTGGCGGTCAGTACATCATACCATTGGGCAACAGTGTCATAGTATCCGAAAGCCTCACCGTACTTACGGTTCAGCTCCTCGCATTTCTGTTTTTCCTCTTCCTTTGTTCCGTTAAAGTTTTTCAGGCTTTCACGGGTGGTGTCTATCTCAAAGCGGGTCTTCAGCATTTCCGCACGTCCCTGTGACTCTGCCTCAACCAGTTCCTGGGTTTTGCGTCTTGCCTCCTCCTGCGCGTCGGAGAATTTGTTCCAGGCCATGACAAGTCCCGTTATCACAACTGACAGGCCAAGTGTCAGCGTCGCCATCAGGGCGGATGCTGCTGCATTGGAAATGTCCAAGGCCGTGGCAAGACGGTAGTTGGCGGTGGTCAGAAGGTTCTTGGCCTTGGCCACTGTCACAAGCCTGAATGCGGAGTCTTTGTTCAGGGTGTTGAACATTTGCTGCAAGCCCATCGTTATGGCCATGACACTCTGCACACGGGCCTGAATCTTCATCAGGTTCTCGTTTTCGGAGGCAAACAGTGAAATGGCACCGGTGGCGGCGGTAAAGGCTCCGGACAGGCCGTTCACGCCGGAAATGAAACCCTGGAGGTTGGCGTCGTCATCTGACAATATGCTGGTCTGGCGTTTCACGTCTGCGAGGGTGTCTGCCAGCGCGGCGGCCTCCTCCGCCAGCCGCTGGTATTCGTCGCTGTTCTTCCTGCCCTCTAACCGCATACGGGTCATGGTGTTCTGCAACTCGCGCAGCTGCATGGAAAGTTTGCGGTTGCTTTCCTTGTTCCTCTCCTGCTCATCCGTCAGGGCAGAAAGTATGGCCCGGTCTTCTTCCAGGGCCTTCTTGGCGGCATTAAGCTCTGACAGGGCTTCCCTTTGGGATGAGCCGGGGATTGCCTTCTCGTATGCTTTCTGCAAGGTGCGCACATCGGCCTCGACTTGCCTGACCACCTCTTTCTGTTCTGCAATTCTTGTTGTCAGGCTTTTGCTCTGTACAGCGGCCTGTTCCTCAGAAATGGCTATCTTTTTGTATTCCTGCTCCAGTCGGGACACACCCTGTTGCGCCTCCTTGTGTTCCAGTTCCAACTGGTTCAGCACGTTAATCTCCTCTGCAAGCACTTTCTTGCAGGCGCTGATTTCCACCAGCAGCTCTTTCTGACCTGCACCTGGCTTCATGGCCTGCAGCTTACGTTCCATCTTGCCCAGGTCGGTGTTGACGCCATCAATGATTCTGCGCTGTTCCTCTATCTTGCTGTTTATTGCCGTAGATGCACGACGGGCGACACTTAACAATTGCTCGACACTCATCTTGCTCTTGTCAAGTCCCGCCGTCAGGCTGTCTTTCATCAGGAACTCTATCTCTACCGGTTTCATTGATTATCTGTTCTGTATGCTGCGACAATGTCGCGGTTTCGTTATTTCAGCTGGCTCTGGAAAAAGCCCACTATATCGTCGGCTTCCTCCTCGGCGCTCTTGTCTTCCTTCTTCTTGTCAGCATATCGCGGTGCATCCGCGAGCATCATGATGAGTGTCTGGTAGGCCACACCGTGCAGGATATAGTCAACGCTCCAGCCCGTCGCACTCGCTATCGACCAGATAAAACCGAAAGGGCTATGGGAGCCTTCCCAGTGGCTCTTTAACTCCCCTTCTTTCTGTGGCTCAGCCTCGCCTTCAGCGGATTCGCTATCTCGGCGGATCTGATAATAGTCGTAAAAGGCTCTGTGCCCATCAGGGTCACGAACTTCTCAAAAGCGCCTTTCTGGTAATCCCACTTCATATAGTGGCGGATAAACCATGACAGCACGCGTGTCGGCAGCCACCAGTGGGGCATCGTCAGGGCTATCATGCGGCTCAGCTTCTTCCCGTGATTCACAAGGAACAGCATCTGCCCGTCATAGTCCAGGGCCTCAAACTCTTCCAACGTCATGCCGACACTCAGCCACGTCCTGGCAATCTGTATCTGAACGGCCATCGTCGGGCGCTTCATAGTCAGGCGAAGGCGCAGGGGAGCCTTCCTAAAAGGAACCTTAAAATCCCTGAGAGGGAGGGAAACACCCACGTTCAGCAAGGCTTCCGCTCCCTCTCTCTGGATTTTTTTGATAATATGCGCGTCCATCAGCCTTCCTCAGGGGTGTCGTTGATTTCGTATGGGGAACTGCCGTCCTCTGGCTTCACAACCTTAAGCTGACACTCCACCTTCGACACCTCGGTCAAGGTCAGCTTGCCACCGAGGTTGGCCAGAATCATACCGTTCGGGATGGTCATCGTCTGGCCGCTCACGAAGTCAATGGTCCACTTGCCGCTTAAGTTGACAAGGCTCGTCGGGGCTTTCCAGCCCGTGTAGCTGCCGGCACTGCCGACCAGTGTGCCGCCCAGAACTTTTTTCAGGTTCTCATAGTCCAGCTGGATAAGGTTGAATGTCGGACTAATCTGGCCGTTTTTCTGGGGGATGGTCAGTACCGGCGCGTCTGGAACCTGCTCCGCATCCACGTCTAAGGCCTCTGATTTGGTGCCGCCCCAGTCCCAGCTTCCTTTCTCAATGTAGCCAATGGTGGCAGTGTCAAATTTTACGACTGCTATGCCATAGATAAATTTCTTGTTCATTTTTTCTGTTTTATAAAGATGATTATTGTTCCGATTATTCCGGACAGCAGTCCGGCTAAATACCATTTCAATGACGTGCCAATGCCGTTGGGGGGCTTCTCCTTCACATCTTCCTGGCTATGCGACTCCGCAAGTTGCGCATACATGGCGCTCAGCATCTCGCCATATTCGCTGTGGAGGTTCCGTATCGTGCGCTCATAGCGTTCACACTGCAATTGCAGGCTGTCACAGGAAGCATAGACATAGATGTGCTCTGGCTCGTCACGGGTGGCCGCCACACGGCTCACATGGACATTTGCCTGGCCGTTCCTGCCTGTATAGCCTGCACCGGCAGGAAGACTAAGGAGGCTCTCCGTCGGTATCGTCAGGCTCACTTCCGACTTCGGCACCGTCACCGGCGTTGTCCTCACCTCGACAGACTCGCTTGCGTTCTCCGCGGACAGGCGAATCACGCTGTCCGTGCGAATGTTCTCCGTTACCTGTACCTGGCTTGATTTCGTCCCGCTCTTTCGGCTGCTCGCGCAACCGCTGAAGGACAATACAGCCAGCACTGTAACGGCAACTGTTGGCACTATCGACAGCTTTGCGGAAGCGAGCCACCTCGCGCTTGAGGGCGCCAAGTTCCTTTCTGGTCTCATTCAGCTCTTGCTTTAAGGGTTCGACAATGTTCTGTATCAATATACGGGTGGCTTGCTCAGTGTTCGTTATTCTCACTGTGTCGGTCTCGGCGCGGGCCTTGTCGGCTTCGGCCAAGGCTTTCTTCGCTTCTGCACGGGCTTTCTCCAGGGCACTGCGGATGGTCACGATGGAAACAATGGTGGCAACCAGGCTCCCACCTAAGACCACATTAAGAAATTCACTGAGTTCCATTTCCTTGTATTATTGATTGATTCCTATTTCTGTCAGCCACTTTTGCACGTCGAAGCTGGGGCAGGCTTTGGCTGCCACCTCGTTGTGGCCGATAATCCTCACACGGGGGAAGCGCCTGTGGAAGTCCAGCACGTATGCTCTCAAGGCTGCCTTCTGGGCCGCCGTGCGGGTGTCTTTCGGGGTCTGGCCGTCAATGGCCAGACCACCGACATACACCACATGGCGGCTCACTGTATTGTAGCCGGCTGCGCCGTTGGTGATTTCCCACGAATCCACTGTCATGTCCTCGTTGTTCTCCACCATGCGCTCCACGCCGCCGTCCAGATGTACCATATCCGTGTAGCCCACCTGTTTCCAGCCACGACCACCCTTCGACACAGGGTCTGTGTGCCAGTGGCGAATCTCACTTGACTTCACCTCTCGGCCTTCGCGTGTGGCGGTACAGTGGATTACGAGATATTGCAGGGTCTTGCTCATTTCGTCTCAGCAGGTTTGGCGTCATCGCTTTCGGTGTCCTCTTTAAGGGGCTTTTCACCAGTGTCTGCAGAAGTTTCACCTGGTGCCTCGCCTTCATCCTCGCCCAAGGTTACAGTGGCATCTTTCTTGCCCTTGTACTCTGCACACAGGCCACGCTTGACGAGGTCGGCGGCACGCTCTTTGTCCTTCACGTCCAGGATGGTTCCTGGCTCATAGACCGTCACATGGTCGGTCTTGTCACGGAATGTTTTTTTAACAGTCAATTTCATTGTTTCTTGTTTTATGGGGTTCTACTTATCCTTCGGGAATAGCTTCAGGATTCTCTTTGTTAGTACCTTCACCAGCCTGTGCCTCGTAGCCGCTCATCAGCACACCGCCCGCATCGGCCTTCTTGGGCAGGCACACGAAATAGTGGCGGAAGTTTATCTTGTTGCGCTGGTATTCAGGGTCGGTGGCCGCCTCGCTGAAATACATCTTCGTCGAACCGGTGGCCTTGAACACTCGAGGGGTATAGAAGGCGAAGGAGCACTGGAACTCACCGGCCTCGGCGGTGGCTCCCACGGCTTTCTTCACACCGGCGGTCGTGTACAGCGGGTTGTTGGCAAACTCATAGATGTTGAAGCCGAACAGCTTGCCCACTGTGCCGTCGTTGCGGTTGATGTTGTACTGCTCCTTGAACACCTGACTGGTCTCCAGCAGGTCGTTCACATGGTCGGTACACAATACCAGGCGGCGGTTGTCGGCAGGAACTTTCAACTTGTCAAGCGCACGCTTCAGGTTGATGACATCCTGCACGCACAGCTTCAGACGGCCTGTGTCTGCATCTCGCGCACCGGTGGTCGTGAGCACAGGAGTCGCGGCACTGTCCTTCTGGGCACACAGCGCATGGGCTGCCTTCGCGAACTTCGAGTCGTTGATGGCGTTGCCGTGGCTCTCCTTCACACGCGACATCTTGTCGTAGCTGATGGCATAGAGCTCGTCGTCGGTCACCGGGGTCACCTTCGTCTGGAACTTGTCAAGCTGGATGGCAATGTCTGCGTCATCAAGTGCCTGCAGGGGAATTGGATAGGTCGTATTGTTGATTAGCACGTCAGGGTCGACACCGACATCCACAAGGTGAATCACGTCGTTATTCACAATACTGGAGGAATCGGGAATGCCGTCAAGCCATGTGGCCTCCAAACCGCGGCGCAGGTACTTCACTAACTCACCTGTCCAGATTTCTTTATAGACTCCGGAACGGAGGCTTCCGGCAGGGGCAACGTTGCCGATGGTGGCGGCAACCACATTCAGGCCGACGGCACCCACCACAGGGTCAACGCCGACCACGGCAGCAAGGGTGCTGCCCGTCACGCAGTTCAAAAGAACCGCTGCAATCATTGTCAAAAGTCGAATCATAGTCTTCTCTCTTTTTGTTGGTTTAACTTTAGATTTCACATTCAATACCGTACTCGGCCTTGTACAGTTTCCTGTACTGCGCCGGGTCCTGTTCACGGAGCTTGACAAGCTCGTCACCGGGCACGTCGCTCAGTTTCTTGTACTCGGCACTGCCTGCGGCCGGGGTTCCACTACCGCCCACGATGTGGCTCAGCTTCATCATGGGCGACATCGCGTCAAAGGTCTGCTTCAACTCGTCGGCACCGATTTTCTTGCCGAGGTCAAGGAACTGCTGCTTCTTGTCCTCACCGATTTTCTTCTCGGCAATGGCAGCGTTCACAAGGGTTTCAATACGGGCGGCACACAGCGTGTCGCGTTCCCGGCGCAGGGTCTCGGCCTCTGCACCGTCGGCCTTCAGCTTTGCCAGCTTCGCGGTGATGGCCGCTTCGTCGGCATCCTTGGGCAAGCCCAACTCAAGGGCTAACTTCTCTTGGTCCATTTGCTTTGGTTTTTGATTTTTGTTATTACTATGCAGCAGCGGCAACTCTACACCGCCGTCCTTTCCTCGCTCGACTCTGTCGCTCTGCCATGCAGAGAACTCTATGCGCTTGCCGTCCTTCTGCAGAACGATGGCGTCGTCATTGGCACCGATGTCAACCAGCGACACCTCGAACAGCTTGCTCTTGCTGATAGTGGGACTGGTCTGACCCTGCAACAGATACTTGGGGTCTTCGCTCAGTTCCAGGACATCTATGCCCACGCTCACCATTTTCAGGCTGCCGAACTCCCACTGTTTCTTGCAGCGCCGGCTCAGTTCCGTGGCTTCGTCAAACATCAGCTCGCCGGTCACCTCGTCGCCTTCCACCTTCAGGTCTCTCACATAGCCGATGACCTGACCGCGCTCGTGCATATACAATAGTACGGGATTCCTGTTATACTGTTCCACGTTCATGCCGGCGGTCAGTACACGGGTACCGTAGCTGTTCAGGCTCTCGTTGCTGATTCTTACTCGTCTTGTCTTGCTCATTTTTTCGTTTTTTATGCTGTGCGGAAACGCACAGCTGCAATTGTTTTTGGTGCAAAATTGCACGCTTTAATTGACCCCACAAAAAAAGTGTGAAACGGTTGCACACTTCCATGAAACCGTTTCACACTTTTTTCTCCGACCGCCTGAAAATGACCACCTTTGCATCAGTTTTCAACTTCATAAATAAAAAACGTTTTTATGACAAAGGCAGAAATTGAAAGAAAGAAACAGCTCGGACGGTCGCTGTACCTGTCCGGCATGGAACTGACGGAGATTGCCGACCAGTTAGGCGTGTCAAGGCAGTCTGTCTCCAAGTGGTGCGGCACCGACGGATGGAAGGAAGCGCGTGCCGCAAAGAGCATATCACGCCCGGAACTGGTCAACAAGCTGCTCCTCGCCATCGACAACCTCATCGGGCAGGTCAACGCATCGGGCGACCCTGAAGCCATAGGGACGCTGGCCGACAAACTGTCAAAACTCTCGGCTACCATCGAGAAACTCGACAAGAAGGCGAACGTCATCGATGCCATCGAGGTGTTCATGGCGTTCAACCGCTGGATTCAGGACCAGGCTTCCTACGACCCCGACATCACGCCGGAACTTATCAAGGCCATCAACAAGTACCAGAACAAGTTCCTCATGGAGAAGATGGCCCCAAGCGCAGAATTATAGTGTAAACTGAATTACCCCCTCATTATGGCATCAACAGCGGAATTCAAGAAGATACAGGAGGAGTGGCGGGAGCACTGCAGGCAGATACAGAACCTCACCGACACGAAAAGCCTGGTGCGCGAGAGCGCAACGCAGAAGGAGCAGCGCATACGCCGTCTCCAGAAGGACTATGCGGCATTCTGCGAGTATTACTTTCCGCATTTCCTCATCCTGCGCGACAAGGTGACGGGTGAGGCTATACGCACCATCCACAACGCGCCGTTCCACAATCAGGCGGCAGCAAAAGTAAAGAACACGCCAAACCTGAAGGCGGTGTTCAAGTGGCCGCGCGGTCATGCCAAGTCAACCCACTTTGACATCTTCATGCCGCTCTGGCTCATGTTCCAGCCGAAGCGGCTCATCAATTTCATGGTGATTGTCGGCAAGTCCGAGGACAGCGCAGACCGACTGCTGGGCGACATACAGGCGGAACTCCAGTATAACAAGCGCATCATCGCTGACTTCGGGAAACAGATGTCGCTCGGAAACTGGACGGAGGGAGAGTTCACCACCAAGGACGGCGTGTATTTCCTGGCATGTGGCCGCGGACAGTCACCTCGTGGTCTCCGCAAGCGTGAGTCACGTCCCGACTATATCGTCATCGACGACCTCGATGATGATGAGCTTTGCCGCAACGAGCGGCGCGTCCGCGAACTCACCGACTGGGTGAAGGAGGCGCTTTTCGGGGCGCTCGACGTGGGACGCGGACGCTTCCTCATGGTCGGCAACCTCATTTCCAAGACATCAGTCCTGGCGAATATATGCGCCACCAAGGGCGTGCATGTCTCGACGGTATATGCCGTTGACAACGAGGGCAATCCCGTCTGGAAGGAGAAATGGACGAAGGAGGAGGCGCGTGAGTATGCGGACTTCGTGGGCTACCGCGCATGGAACAAGGAGATGATGCACAACCCCATCGTGGAGGGTACCGTCTTCCGTCAGGAGTGGATTCGCTGGGCCAGGCGTCCGGCATGGAAGGAGTTCTCCGAATTTGTACTCTACATCGACCCGTCGTGGAAGAGCAAGAAGGCCAACGACACAAAGGCGGCCAAGCTATGGGCGAAGCGCAAGACGGAACTCTGGCACCTCCGCGCATTCGTGCGCAAGGCATCCATCGCGGAACTGGTACGCTGGTGCTATGACCTCTACGAATGGAGCCGAGACACAGGCGTCGCCATACGCTTTGCAATGGAGGCTTCATTCATGCAGGACATGATACTTGACGACTTCACCGAGGAGGGAAACCAGCGCGGATACCAGCTGCCCATCACGGGTGACACACGGAAGAAGCCGGACAAGTTCCAGCGCATCGAGGCTGTCAGCCCGCTCTGGGAGCGCGGATTCGTCTTCTACGACCAGGCGCAGAAGGAAGACCCCGACATGCAGGCCGGACTGGAGCAGCTGCTGGCTTTTGAGAAAGGCATGTCAGGCAACGACGATGCACCTGATGCCGACGAGGGTGCCATTTACATCCTGCAGAAGAATACAAGACAGCAGATTTATTCACCGAGGTTCGGCAAGCGTCCGACCTCCAGAAACCAATGGTAACATGTTCCAACTCATTAAAGACATCATCTTTGGATTCCGTTTCAAACGGGCCGTCAAGAAAGCAGACCGCTTTCACCATATCACGCATCGCAAATACATGGTACTGGTCATTAACAGGAAACTCGAAGTCCTCTCCAAGCAGGAGATAAAGGAGTTCGTGGCTAATGGCATCTTCCGTAAAGGCACCACCGTTTCGGACATCGAACGGAAAGCGTTGTATATAACACTCTAAAATGCTGACTATGTTTATAACAGATGAAGACTACAAGGTCGTTATCGGCGACCAGGCGCTGAAAGTGGTGTCGCAGGTCAGCGGGGAGAACCGTGCCAACGCGGAGACGGAGGCAGTGGAAGAGATGGCCGGCTACCTCAGACCCAAGTACGACACAAAGGCTGTCTTTACGGCAACAGGCAAAGAACGCAACAGGCTTGTAGTAATGTACACCTGCGACATCGCGCTCTACCACATGGCGGCAAGCACACCGCAGAAGATGGGCATGGAGATACGCAAGGAACGCTACGAGCGGGCCATCAAGTGGCTGGAAGGCGTACAGGCAGGCAAAATCGTGCCGGACTTGCCGCTCGCCACTGACGAGGACGGAAACCCCGTCGGATTTCCAATGGTATATGGTTGTCAAAAGAAACTCAGACACAACTGGTAATTCTTTTATCCTATGGCAAAAAACAAAAAAGTAACTGTACAGACACCGTATGGAACACTGCGCCTGGCAAGGAAGGATGTGCCACGCTTCAAGAAGACCGTCATGGAGCTGCAGCGCACCACAGACTCGCTCACGCGGAAAGACATGGGCGACTGGCGCAATGCGTGGCAGCTGGCAATCAATATCGACAGCCCAAACCGGCAACGCCTCTACGACATCTACCGTGACGTGGATGTGGACCTGCACCTCTCCGGGTGCATCCAGCAGCGCGAGGGCTTCGTGCTTTCGCGTTCGTTCAAGCTGGTAAACGAGAATGGCGACGAGGACGAGGAGGCATCCGGCTATTTCAATACGGCATGGTTCAAGCAGCTCATGAAGTACGCGCTTGACGCGAACTACTGGGGGCATTCGCTCATAGAACTGGGCGACATCACCACCGACATCAACGGACGGCAGACCTATGACGGCGTGCGGCTCATTCCGCGCAAGCATGTCATTCCTGAGTACCACCGTGTCATACAAGACCTCGGACAGGACTGGAAATCAGGCATCGACTACCACGAGGCACCGTTTGCCGAATGGCTCATCGAGGTGGGACAGCCCGAAAGTCTCGGACTGTTCCTCAAGGCGGCCACGCAGACCATACCCAAGAAGAACGCGCTGGCGTTCTGGGACACCTTCGCCGAGATATTTGGAATGCCCATGCGCATAGCACGCACCACCACCCGTGACGACAAGGAACTCGCAAAGATGGAAAGGATGATGGCCGACATGGGCACCGAGGGATGGGGAATCTTCCAGCAGGGCACAGAGATTGAGGTCGTCGAATCAACCAGGGGCGATGCCTTCAATGTCTATGACAAGCGTATAGACCGGGCCAACTCGGAACTCTCCAAGCTCATCATCGGGCAGACCATGACCATTGAGGACGGCAGCAGCCTCTCCCAGTCGGAAACGCACCTCGAGGTGTTCCAGAACCTTGTCGAGGCGGACTGCGACACCATACGCGACATGGTGAACAACCAGCTCATTCCGCACATGATACGTCACGGATTTCCGCTTAAGGGTATTCATTTCGACTGGGACTACTCTGTGGACTATACGCCGGAGCAGCAGGTGGCATACGAGACGATGGTGCTTAACGAGTTCGAGGTGGACCCGTCATACTTCGAGGAGAAATACAACATACCCGTAGGGAAAAGAAGGCAGCAGATGCCGCTCATTCCGCCCACAGAGCCCGACGGTGGCGATGAAACCGACGAAGGCAATAAAACACCCAAGCCCGACAAAAAGAGGCGACAGGAACAAAATGCGCGCCTTTTTTTCGACTGAGCCCCAGCGACTACCTGGGGCTGCACCGACGCTATGCAGGAATCTTGGGCGATGAAGCACTCCATGCCACCTTCAGCCGTGAGGACGAGATACGCCGGGAACTGTCACGCCTCTTCGAGGGAATGATGCAGACACTATACAAGGTGGAGGGGGCGCAGTTCCGTATTGAGCTATTGGAGGCACCGAAAATGCAGGAGTTCATAGATACCCATGCTGCAGCACTGGATTCATCTTTTCAACAGGTGGGGATGTCCGATGCCATGCGGCGCAGGCTTCAGCGCTCAAACTACATATTCTCCGGCATGAAGGCTTTCCATGAGCTCAACGAGGCGTTCCCGTCGCTCATCGACGAGAACGGCAACAAAAAGCCATTCGAACAGTTTTTGAATGACGTTCAGAAGATAGACCGCACCTATAACGGGAACTATCTCCGTGCGGAATATAATTTCTGTCAGTCCTCGGCAGTCATGGCCGCCAAATGGGAGGGATTCATGCAGGACGGAGACCGGTACAACCTCCAGTACCGCACACAGCACGACAAGAAGGTGCGTCCGGAACATGCCGCGCTCGACCGTGTGACGCTCCCTATCACCGACCCGTTCTGGCAGGAGTACTACCCGCCCAACGGATGGAACTGCCGATGCACCGTCGTACAGGTGCGCAAATCTAAATATCCCCAGACACCGCATGACGAGGCGATGGCACTCGGAGAGGAAGCCACGGGAAAGGACACGAGGGGCATCTTCCATTTCAATCCCGGCATAGAGCAGAAGACTATGCCGGACTATAATCCATACACCATCAGGCGGTGCCGTGACTGCGACATGGCAAAGGGGAAAATCAAACTGGCATTCGTGCCGGAGAATGAACTGTGCGCTGCATGTCAGCTCTTACACAGGTGCGC
>CAMWJL010000020.1 GCA_947174565.1 uncultured Prevotellaceae bacterium
TCTCGATGGCCTCGATGACGGATGTGATATTCCTGCTGCTGGTGTTCTTCATGGGATGGCGGAGTGGCTACATTATTGGTGCAAGTTTGGTGGTGATTGTGTTTGGCTCTTTCTTGGTGTTGAAGTTCTTCGACGGCACTTTGCAACGTGTGTCGCTGGCGAGCTTTATCTTGGCAATGGGCATGCTGGTGGACAATGCCATTGTGATAGTGGATGGCATCATGGTGGATATCAAGCGAGGAATGCCTCGCATGGAGGCACTCACTTCGATTGGACAGAAGACGGCAATGCCGCTGCTGGGTGCTACGCTGATTGCGATTTTGGCATTCTTGCCCATCTTTGTCAGCCCTGACACGGCAGGTGTGTATGTGCGTGACCTCTTCATCGTGATTGCCGTGAGTTTGATGCTCAGTTGGGTGTTGGCGTTGGTGCATGTGCCTGTAATGTGTGAGCGAATGTTTAAGAATGTGGAATCTTCGCAAGAAGAGACGAACGAGGTGCTCTACAAGGGGAGGGCGTATGATGTGTTGGAGAAGGTGTTGGTGTTTGGTTTGCGGCATCGCAAGACGACTGTGGCAATGGCACTGGTGCTGCTGGCTTTGAGTGCTTTCTGCTATAAGTTTGTGAATCAGGCGTTCTTTCCCGATATGGAGTATGACCAACTCTACATGGAGTATAAGTTGCCCGAGGGTTATAACTCGACAGAGACGGCGCATGACTTGACGGAGATTCGTGAACTGCTCATGCAGCACGACTACATTACGCATGTGACGACTTCGGTGGGTGGCACGCCTTCACGTTACAACCTGGTGCGCTCTATCGCCACCCCCTCGTTGGCGTATGGCGAGCTGATTATTGACTTCAAGTCACCTTCAGCTTTGGTGGAGCATATTGACGAGTTACAGCAGGAAATCAGCAACTTGTATCCTGATGCTTATGTAAAGTTCAAACGCTACAACTTGATGTTCAAGAAGTATCCCATTGAGGCATGTTTCAGTGGTCCTGACCCTGCCGTGCTGCACCAGTTGGTGGATTCGGCTCGTGCCATTGTGGAGGCATCGGACAAGGTATGCCTACCTACATCTGACTGGGAACCCCTGGTGCCTGTACTGAGTATCGACTATGACCAAGCATCGGCACGCAACAGCGGATTGACCCGAAGCGATGTGGCTCTATCGATGATGGCTTATACGGGCGGTGTGCCTATTGGCACGTTCTATGATGGCATCAATCCTGAACACATCTATGTGAAGTGTACGGACGAGGAAGGCAGGAATATTGCTGATTTGGAGAATGCGCAAGTGTTCGGTATATTGCCCAATGTGGGGCAATTCCTGAATCGTGCGACCATAAAGAAGTTGATGGCAGGAGTCGTGACGCGTGATGAGGTGGTGGAGAACTTGATTCAAACCATACCGCTCAAACAGGTGTCGCGTGGCTTAGACATCAAGTGGGAAGAACCTGTCGTGGTGCGCAACAATGGTGAACGCACCCAGCGAGTGCAGTGCTCTCCATGTCCAGGTGTGGGCACAGAAGCCGCACGTCAATCCATCGCTGAGAAGATAGAGAAGATGAAGTTGCCAGAAGGTTACTCGCTGACGTGGGAAGGCGAGAAACGTGCCAGCGACCAATCCATGAAGTACCTCTTCGATGGTTTCCCCATCTGCATCGTCATGATGATAATGATTTTGGTAATGCTCTTCAAGGACTATAAGAAACCTGCCATCATCTTTTGCTGCATCCCGTTGGTGATAGTGGGTGTCATCCCTGTCGTGATGCTCACAGGAAAGCCTTTTGGCTTTGTCGCGATTGTGGGTGTATTGGGGTTGATTGGCATGATGATTAAGAATGGTATTGTGTTGATGGATGAGATTACGTTGGAGATTTTGCAGGGCATTCAGCCTCGTGTGGCACTGATTCAGAGTGCCAAATCACGCCTGCGTCCTGTGATGATGGCAAGCCTCACCACCATCTTGGGCATGATTCCGTTGGTGCCAGATGCAATGTTTGGCTCTTTGGCAGTGACCATTATGGGCGGCTTGTTTGTGGGTACGCTCATTACGCTGCTTTTCATTCCTGTACTTTATTCAATGTTTTTCAAGGTAAAATGAATAAGAAAGTGATTCTCTTTACCCTCATGTTGGGTGGTTCTATTATCGGGGCAATGGCACAGCATCTGACACTCCGTGAGTGTATCGACAAGGCACTGGAGCATAACAAATCGCTCTCGGCTGCCAAGTTGAAACTGGAACAGACGAGATATGACATGAAGTCGTATAAGGCAAATTTCTTTCCACAAGCCAATCTGATAGCGACAGATTTCTACAGCACGGCACAGGGAGCAATCAGTGTGGATGGCGGACATTTGCCTATTTACAAGTTTTCTGAACAGGTGGGAAGCTATGTCCCGAGTGTAATGGTGAACCAAGATGGCAGCTATCGGCTGAATGAGTATGCCGATTTCCCATCACAGAAGATGAAATGGAAACTCAAAAATGTATTGATAGGAGGCGTGTCGTTGATGGAACCTCTTTATGCAGGTGGCAAGATAACAGCGGCATACGAAATGTCGAAATTGGGTGTGCGCATGGCGGATGAGAACATACGCCTGACAGAATCGGAAGTGGTGGTCAAGACGCATGAAGCTTACTATCAGGTGATACAGGCGAAAGAATTGGGCGATGTGGCAAGAGCCTATAAAGCCATGTTGGATGAGTTGAAGAAGAATGTGGAAGGTGCGTTCCGTCATGGCATGAGCACACGCAACGACATCATGAAGGTGCAGGTGAAACAGAATGAGGCGGAACTCAACATTCAGAAAGCCGATAACGGATATCGTCTTGCTTGCATGAACTTGTGCCATATTACGGGCATGCCATTGGACAGCGAGATTGAGGTGGAAGCCATGAATACTGATTCACAGAAAGATACGGCAATAGAGGGTGGGGCGGTGAGCAGTCGCCCTGAGGCATCTATCTTGGAGCATAAGACGGAACTTGCTCGCCAAAAGGTGAAGCTCACGAAGAGCGATTACCTGCCGAATGTAGCGGTAGGAGCTTCCTACACTTATGCCAATGCAGGAGAACTTGCAGGCAAACGCCTTATAGACGATGGTGCGCTGTCGGTGGGAGTTGCCATGAATGTTCCGCTTGACCTCTTTGGTGGTGTGAGCAACAAGGTACGTTCTGCCAAGGCGGCTTATCAGATTGCGCTATTAGAAGAGCAAGACCTCAACGAACAGATGCAACTGGAGTTATCACAGTGCAGAAACCTGTATGAGGAGGCACAGACGGAGCTGAATCTCAGCAAGGTTGCGCTCGAACAGGCGAAGGAGAATATGCGTTTGTCAAAACAGCAGTATGAGGTTGGATTTGAAACGCTTTCGGATTATATGGAAACGCAAGCCATGTGGCAGCAATGTAATGCCAATCTGGTCAATGCGCGTTGTCAACAGCAGCTGGCGTATGTCAGGTTGTTGAAGGCTGCTGGGATGTTGCGCTGACACTTGATGCTGAGCCAAATAGAATCTTCCGTTCACGCTCAGCGGCTTGGATTGCCCAAGCTTCAGGTACAAATCGCCAATGATGTTTGGGTTGGGGATTGATGATACCGAGTTCTTTCACATACTCCATGAGGTAACGGCGGATGTCGTGTTCGCTGACGTGGATGATGCGACGGTCGATTTCATCCTTTGACAAACCTGCGCCTTTGGTGAGCAATTCGCCACCGCCATTGGCTCGATAGGCGGTCATGGCTACGGTGTAAGTGTTGTCCATACAGAAGGGACGGCCGTCTTCCATCGTGAAAATACGTACTTTTTCACCTTCAGGCTTGGTCACATCCACTTCATATCGGATACCTGCGGCAGAGTCAAAATTGAAGATGAAGTTCTTGAAGCCCATGCGGTTCGGATTGCTCTTCATGGGACCGATGAGCAGCATCGGGTCGGTTGGGGTGTGCATCTGTTGTGTCCATGCCGCATAGCTCATTTCCAAATAGTTTTTGATTTCAGCTCCAGACAGATGCAGCGTATATAGGTGATCCTCAAAGCGGTAGAGGTCGAAAAGATTGCTCACTTTGATGTCGCCAGCTTCAATGGATGCGTTGAAAAAGAGTGGGGCACTGAAAGAGATGTCGGCACCGCTCACTTTAAGTTGCAAGGACTGAATCAAGTCGATGTAAGCCGAAGAACCGAAATAGGCATCTGTCACATCGACCCTATTGAGGAGCGTGCCAATCTTTTGTGTGGCAAATTGTTTGACCTCATGGAAAGGATAGGAAAAGTGTCGCTTGAATGAGGCTGCATGCTGGTTATGGAGCGTGCCGATGTAGTTGAGCGCACAATGGGTTTCGTGGCTGGTTACTTGCCCTTGCTTGTCGAGGCGGAAATCCACATCAACCACTGCCACGTTGTAGGCATAGCAACCGGGATTGATACAAGGCACATTCTTACCCGTCCGTGTGGTGATTTCTTCCATGTTGCTTGCGTGGTCGTGACCATAAAGGATGAGGTCGAAACCTTCCACGTTCTCGGCTGTTTCACGGGTGGCGTTTTCCTTGTATTCGGGCGTGATGATGCCTTCGTCCATCCCCGAGTGCATCAGCCCAATTACGAAATCAGGCTTCTCTTCTTCACGCACCACTTTCACCCAATGTTCGGCACTTTTGCAGATGTCGTCGAAGTGGATACCTTGCCAAATTTCTTTGGGAATCCAATGGGGAATGGCAGGTGTGATAAAGCCGATGACAGCGATTTTCAGCCCTTGGCGATAGAAGATTTCATAGGGTTGAAAATAGGGTTCACCTGTTGCTTGGTTGCGGACATTGGCACCCAAAACAGGGAAGTTGCATTCTTCGACGTATTTGTCGAATATGTGCCGTCCCATCTCGATGTCGTGGTTGCCAATCACTGCCACATCATAGCCGATGTAGTTACAGATGTCAGCTACACGATGACGTGTGTTTTCACAATGGTTGTTGAAGTAATATGCGGTAGGCTCTCCCTGCAACATATCACCTCCATCAATCAAAAGTGTGTTGCCAGGATTCTTCTGAACTGCATTGGCAACGAAAGCATGCACCCGCTGGAGACTCCCTTTTCCCCAGTGTTCATGGCGGAAGTCGTATGGAAAGTAGTTTCCGTGTACATCTGCCGTGAAAATGATTTTCAGATGCTTAGTTGCCTCGTTCATATGTTTTGCAAAGATACAATAAAAAAGTGGAAAGTGAAATGCCGAACATGAAAAATATAAGTTTCCTCTGCCAAACCCTCTATCTGGCATCTTTTTTGTTGGAGGTTGAGATAGAAAAAACAAGAAACTATGGCATTCATTGATTACTACAAAGTGATGGGTGTCCCGAAGGACACTCCACAGAAGGATATAAGGGCTGCGTACCGCAAGCGTTCTAAGCAGTTCCATCCTGACCTTCACCCCGATGACCCTAAGGCTAAGGCTAAGTTCCAGATGCTGAATGAGGCATACGAGGTGCTGAACAATCCAGAGAAACGCGCTAAGTATGACCAGTATGGAGAGAACTGGAAGCAGGCGGAGCAGTTTGGAGGCTTTGGCACAGGTGGTGGAGGCGGCAACCCATTTGAGGGCTTTTCGTTCAACATGGGTGGCGAAGGTGGCATGAGCGATTTCTTCCAGCAAATCTTCGGAGGTATGGGCATGGGGGGCGCACGACGCACACGCACAACACGCCGACCTGCTGAGCCGTCTGAAGTGGAGGCGCATGTATCTATAGATGTGTGGACCGCCATGTTAGGTGGAGAACTGATTGTCAGCACTTCATTCGGAAAGTTCAAACTGAAAGTAACGGCAGGCACACAACCTGGCAAGAAGGTGCGTCTGAAAGGGAAAGGCGGAACCAAGAGTGACGGCACGCCCAAAGACTTGATTATTGTGTTTGACGTATCCATCCCAGCCAATCTGTCAGAGCAGCAACGCGAATTGCTGGAACAAGCTCGCCGCGGATAGCAACTCCCACATACAAAAGGCCCTCCCAAGCGTCTATGCTTGGGAGGGCCTTTTGTATGTCATGTGTACGACTAAGCGCACATGCTGCGTGTATGTTTTCAGATAGGGTGGGCAAAATTAAATGCGCACCCTGCGCATGTTATTTCGTGCAAGGTGCGCATTTAGGCATGGTCAATCGTTCTGTGTGCGTGTTTCCACCTTATGGAATAGGCAAATGAGTGCCGAACCCATCACGCCTGCGCAGAGGGAGCCTAACAGAACGGCTATCTTGCCTGCTGAACGGAGCATTTCGGTGGTGCTTGGGTCAAATTCGCCGAAGGAGAGGGTATCGACGAAGATTGCCATCGTGAAGCCGATACCACCAAGACAAGCTACTGCGAAGAGCATCTTCCACGATGCACCTTCTGGCATAGCACCCATCTTGCACTTGATGGCGATGAATGAAGCCAAAGTGATGCCGATAGGCTTACCGAACAGAAGTCCGAAGAAGATGCCCATACCGACGAATCCAACACCTTCAAATGGAAGACTTTGGAAAATGTTGAAGAAACTGATGTCAGGAATGACAACACCAGCATTTGCCAAAGCAAAGATGGGCATGATGAGGAAGTTCACCCATGGATTGAGAGCGTGTTCCAAACGGTATGACATGCCGATGGAGTTATTGTTGATGCAACTCATGCGGCGCAAGCAATGACGCTGCATACCATTTGGGAAAGGAATACCTGGCTCAATGTCGTTGGCATCATATCGAGCAATCCGTGTGAGGTATTTCTTGTTGCTACGATTGAGATATGAGCGGCTGAAACGTGCCTCCATCGGAATCATGAAAGCCATGACCACACCTGACATGGTGGAGTGAATGCCCGAATAGTAGAAAAGAAACCAAACGACAATGGCAGGAATGAGGTAGAACGCCATGCGTTTCTCTCCCAACTTGTTCATGAGGAAAATCACGCCCAACAAAACAATAGCGATGAAGAGCAGATGAACGTTAATAGTACCACCATAGAAGAATGCCACTACGAGAATCGCACCCAAGTCATCGGCAATGGCAAGTGCGGTTAGGAACACTTTCAACGAGACAGGCACTTTGTTGCCCAAGATGGACATGATACCTACCGCAAAAGCGATATCGGTAGCAGTGGGGATTCCCCATCCGCCAGATGTTGTTGTACCGATATTAAAGAATGTGTAGAAGAGGGCAGGAGCTGCCATACCGCCTGCTGCTGCAATGACGGGGAGCATTGCTTTCTTCACGCTTGACAATTCGCCACAAACCACTTCTCGCTTGATTTCAAGACCTACAGTGAAGAAAAACACCACCATCAAGATGTCGTTGATGAATTTCTCTACCGTCATGCCGTGTGGAAAGCTGACAGAAAACGCATCATTGGTGATAGTGATAGCAAGGTCTGTCTCAAGAAATTCGTGGTAGAACTGTGCGGTGAAAGGCAAATTTGCCAGTAGCATGGCGACAATCACGCATGCCAACAGGGTTACACCGCTCGCCCAAGGACGATGCATAAATGCTTTTTGGGAAATCTCCATGGTATGGAGTCCCTTTGTCCATGTGTAAAGTGGAATGAGTCGCATAAGAATATCTCCTTTTTTATTTAACTAAAAACAATTTTATGACAATGATTTTACATAAGCCTTAGGAGTAGTGCCAGTTACACGTTTGAAAAAACGACAGAAACTACTTACAGTGGGGAAGTGCAGCGCATTGCTTGTGTCGGAGAACGAATAGTGATGCACAACCATCAATGCCTTGGCTTTTTGGATGACGGCTTCGTCAATCCATGTGGATGCGTTCTTTTGGCTGTAGCTGATGCAGACGAACGAAAGATATTTACTGGAAATCCCCATGAGGTTGGCATAATAGTAAACTGTGCGTTGCTCGGCGGCATGTTTGTTGAGCAGAGCCAAAAAACGGCAATATGTATCGTACTGACGCGAATTGCTGTTACCTTGTAGCAACATGGGGTTGTATTTGTGAATATTGATGTTCTCAATGATGAGTACGTCCATCAAACAACGAACATACATTTCTTTTAGCTCATAATCAGCACCATTCATGTCGTGCTTCATCTCATTATAGAGTTCGCGCACCTTCTGCATGTGCTCGGCAGAAACGGGAGAAATAAAGTGGCGAAGCGATAGTCGTGCATTGCTGTAAATATAGCCTATGTCCGTATAAATGAGGCTGGACAACTTGGGATACACAATGGTCGCAAAGTATGCAAAATCTGTTGAGGCTGATTTGATGAGCGTCGTATTCTCTGGCATAATAGTAACCAAATAACCCGCCGATATGGTTGTTGTTTGTTCGTTAATGACAAACTGCGCTTGTCCCTGTGTGATGTATATGTTAATCTTTTGGTAAATCTTGTTGGGCTTTGTGCCTAACAAGGTGACCAAAGAAGTGCTTCCATCTTCCGAATCGAACAATAACAACCCATCTTTGAGTGTAGCTGATGGGTTTACATACCGTTGTGTGAAGACATCAACGTATTCTACATATCTTGCGTTATAACCTCCTATAGGAGATGGAGTTATCGGTGACATGGCTACAATTCTTCCTGTGAGTTAGGTTGATTGAAACTGATAGACTTGATATTGTGGTGCTTGATGTAATCGTTTGGTGACATGCCTGTGAGACGTTTGAAGTATCTTCCGAAGAAACTTTGACTTGGGAAATTGTATTCCTCGCTAATTGTCTTTATATTTTGTTTGTTGGAATAAAGTGATTGCTTGATGGTAGAAATAATATATTGGTCAATCACTTGCGAAGCGGTAAGCTGTGTGAAAGTCTTCACTATAGTAGAGAGATACTTGGGCGTGACACGCATTGCATCAGCATAGTACTGTACAGCCCTTTCTTTCTTATGCTTCTGGTCGAGCATCAGTAGAAATTCATCGAAGAACTTGTATTGACGGTAGTTCTTCATGTGACTAATAATCTCTTCATCTCTCAGATAGGAGAAGCTTTTGACGATATAGGCACTATAATAAGCACGAAGTGCCATTTCTTTCATTGGATAATCGGGACACAAATGCTCTTTTTTTATACGTTGGTAGCAGGTAAGCAGCGTATCACACTGCTCTTGTGAGCAATGTGTATGACGGAATTGGAATGGATGGAAATGTATTATTTTGTCGAAGTTACTACGCCTGTAGATTTCTGCCATGATGTAGTTCTGTACCAAATAGGAATAGAAAATACATTTTGATTCTTTCACTTCGATGCTCATGCACGGCATGACTGTCAGATACTCATTGGCTTTGATGTCAATGGCGCATCCTCCCACCACTATATGCAAAGTGCCTCTGAGTACCACTGTCACATACACATATTCCGAGTTGTAAATCTCTGGACGGACATGAATCACAGGATTGCCTTTTTCGTCAAGATTGTCCATGATATTGTATTTTCCCTCAAACGATGAGAAAAAACAATTTTGGGCATCGTTGGCAGTAATTGTTTGTCCCTTTAATATCATGTTGTAAAATAACTTTTTGAATCTTTAAGATTCCATAAATTGTCAGTGCGCTTCATTTGCACTTTCAGCAGCTCGCAGAATGAGCGTTGTGGCTCCAATCGTGATGATAGCACCATCTTCCAAGTTCACTCTATCTACATCACGCAGAATATCGTTCATGTAGAATGTACCTGTATCACTCGGGGCATCACGCAATATATATAGTAATTTCCCTTGCTTATTCTTCTTTACGTTAATAACGCAGTGGAACGTGTCGATACTGGGGTCTCGTGTCTCAATAGGTTTATTGATGTTTGTGCCTTGTACATAGCGTCCAAACTCATTCTCTCCTAAATCCAAAGGTATGACTTGCTTGAAGGCAAAACGATTCTCTACTACTACAATGCTTCCGTAGTCTTGCCGATATGCTTGTTCGTCCAGCGTCTTCTCCTCGTGTCGATTCGTCAATTTTGACTTGCCAATACGAATGCCAAACTCCTTGTGACAATGGTTGCAGACAAAAACCAACGATTGCCCATCTGTGTATTGGGTTTCGTCAAATACAATGTAGTTATCACATTTGGGGCAACGCACTCTTTTCATCTTTCCCTTCCTTATTTTAAGTGATTCTTTTTCCCTTATAATGCTAAAATCCAAGCTTTTTCAAAATCATTGCTTTGCTGGCGCAATGACCTCAAAGCGGCTTGAGCTTCAGCTTCCGTCTGATATCCTGAATAAAGAATACGGCTGACTTTCCCTTCTTTCACATAACGACCTTCTGTCAGTCCCCTTTTTGCCAAATTCTGAATGAACATTTCTGCATTGGCACGTGATACATAGCTGGCAAGCACGATAACATACTTTGGAGTGGTAACTATTTCTTTATCATTAGATGCTTCATGCTGCTTGGCTACAGATGGAACAGATTCCGTAGTAGGTGTCGTTGGGTTTGTATGTGCTAATGAAGTGATTTCCACGTCTTCTTTGACAGGCTTGTTTGCCTTGAATGTTTGGGGATGAATGTCTGTCTTTCCCATCGGGGTGAAGGCTGCTACAACCGTGTCGGTATCGGTGCTGATGTTCTTCAGTGCAGGATAGGAAAAGCAGAAGAACAATACAACAGCAGCCGCTACTGATATACCGAAATCAAGCCAATGATGGTTAATGCGGATAATCACATCACGATGTTTCTCCTTGGATGCGATTTTTGACTCATTATCCGTATTTGACAGTCCCATCGATGATACAGCTTGCATATTGTGTTCTATTTCACGCTCTTGAAGGATATGCTGCAATGGTAGCATAGTATAAGAATACAAGCCATAGAGTGTTGGAGTGAGCGCACTGGTGTCTTGTGCTGTGAACACTATGTTTTGGTTGAGTCCTTTTTTGAGAACACCCAAGTTTTCCAACTCATATTCACCCTTCATGTCCAGCTCTATAAGCATTTTCTCCAAATCTTGCTCCAGTTGTAAGTTGGCAAAAGGATAAGAGGTGTCATAGGCTGCCATATAGGATTGAACCAACAAACCATCGTTCACTTGTAGCTGTTGATTAAATCCAATTGTTCGGTAGGGAGGCAGGAAAATTTGTTCACCTTCTCTGCTGTAAAGTGCATCAGCAGAGTTTGCTATGAAACCTCCCAAGCCAGGCACAATCACACAATCGTGCTCAAGCAGAAGAAGTTCTATATGACGTGCTAAAGAAATCATGTGACAAAGTTAAGTTTTTTTTTTCAGACACAAGTTATTCAAGCTGTTTTTTCTTATTTCATGACACACAGACAGAGACGAAAACAAACTTTTTTCAGCTCCGTAGCTGTGCCTTTTCTGTCTTAAAGGCATAAGAAACGAGCCACATGCTTGTAGCTCGTTTCTTATGTTCTTTTGTTTAACAGTTCTTATTCAGCAGGAGTCTGATTGCTGGTGGCTGGGAATGAAGGCACATTCTCTGCATCTGTTGACTGGGTTGGTGCGCTGATGTTGATGGGAGCATCCCCAATTGTGGCTTTCGGAACAAAAGCGGCAGAAACAATGCTGAGCACCACCATAGCGGCAGCCAACCACCATGTGCCCTTTTCAAGCAGGTCGGTAGTTTTGCGTACACCCATAATCTGGTTGGAAGAAGCAAAGCTGGATGCAAGACCACCACCTTTAGACTCTTGAATCAGAACGATTCCACACATCAGAAGAGATGCGAGAATGACAAGTACAATAATTAGTGAATACATTTTATTTAAGTAGTTTTAGTTGCTGCTAGTTGTGTCGGGAAGAATGTCCTTTCACTTGTTTTCTTTCAGAATAATCTCCAAAAGGTTGATTTGTGCTGCAAAGTTAGAACTTTTTTTCGGATTATTCAAAGAAATCTTCCGTAATATTTCCAAAGCTTGTTGATATCTACCTTGTTTGATGTAGATGTTCACCATGCTTTCCGTGTAAATCTCTTCTTCCTTGTCAGATAACTCTGGCGATGCAAACTCCCCATCGCCCAACTCTGGCATTTCCAGCCGTTGTTTGCCTTTGGTCTCTTCTATGAAGCTGTCAATCAAGTCTGCACCCCTCAACTGTGGAATGGTGTCATCCGCAGTGTTCTCATCGTTCAACTCTTCCTGTTGAAGCAAGAATGAAGCATAATCATTGGTAAGGTCAGCCACAGAGGGAACCAAGTGAGGCGTTTCCTGTCCATCCGTGTCGCTCAGGTTTTTCCCTGTCAAAAAGTCATTGATAAGCGAGAGTGTTCGGTTCTCATCGCCCTCTGTCTCAATGCTGATGTTGTTTTCTTGGATGGGCAGTTGGTAGTTCGTGCTTTCAGTGAGGGCGAAAAGTGCGGTTCTGTCAGGCACGAACACGCTGGCTTTCCGCAGTTCTGTACCAAAAACCTGCGAATGCAACTTGTATAGATTTGCAACATAGAGTAACCGCACTACCTGAAAGAAAGGGTATTTCTCCAACATTTCCTTCAGTTCAGGAAGCGTTTCCTCGTTCAGCAAAGATGGGTTTGTTGCCAGTTCTCTGATGTTTATCATTTCATTGATGTAAAGTTGTTTTACTCCCTGTTTACCAGTTCGCTACCGTCGCATTAAATATCTGGTCAACAATGTCGTCTATCATTTCCTGCACCAACTGTTCCTGCACAGCTGCCAACTGCTGTTTGGCATCATAATCAGCCGTTGCACTAAAGCGTTTCTCGAAATCTTCCTCATGCTTGGTGTTATTGACAAATCGTACATTGACAGATAATTTCAATTGTACCAATGACGAATATCCGTCCGAACTGATGCTTTTGTTCGTTTGGCTGTATTCCACAATCTCGCCCGATAACTGCAAGTCACCACCTCTTTTCAGCACTTTCAACTTCGTCTTCTGAGCAAACTCATCGCTCAGCGAGTTGTAGAACATTGACTCCATCGGACTCCACACATAATTGGCACGAATAGGGAATTTGTCTATCGAAATAGAGTGTGTTTTCGTGTAGTCTATACTCGTGCCTGTGAACTTGTAGCTGACGGAGCATGCCGTCAACACAGTCACCAGCAGTAAGCTCCATGTGATGGTATTTGTCTTCATTGATAGTCTCTTTTTTCAAATCTCCAATCCGTAGTCTTTTATCTTCCTGTATAATGTGCGTTCTGAAATGTCCAGTTCATGTGCCGTCTTCTTCCTGTTTCCATTATTGCGTTTCAAAGAATCAATGATATTCTTCTTCATCAGTTCCCTGTTTGACAATGGAGTTTCTTCTATCGTCTCTACATCCACATCCTGAATATTGTGGCTTTCGTATGGAGGATGACTTTGCTGTTGGTAACGCTGCTCATTGACAACGTAGGGACGAGGTGGTTGGATTGTCGTTTGGCGACTATACTGCATAGGCGTATCCATTATTCCCATATCAGATGCGTCGTTTTCATACATTCGGAAGTTTTCGGCAAGCATGCTCTGCATTGTTCCGATGTTGCTATGTACAAACTCTTTCAGATCTTTCACCTCTTTGCCTATGCTGGAAAGTAGCTGGAAGATCATATCGCGTTCCTTTTCATAACTATGCGAAGTAGGGGCATGCTGCTCTCTGTTTACCCCGTGCAACACAAGTCCTGTTTCTCCTTGCGAGTCGTCCGTCACACCATAGGTCATCAAAATTTCGGGTGTAATCTCCCGTTCCTTGCTGATGACGCTGATTTGTTCCACTAGATTCCTCAACTGACGAATGTTTCCTGGCCACTTGTAGCGCAACAGAAGCTCACGAGCCTCGTCTGTCAGACGGACAGGTTCGATGCGGTATTTCTCCGATATGTCGTAAGCGAACTTCTTGAATAATAGTTCGATGTCTCGTCCACGCTCTCTCAGTGAAGGCATATTGATGGGGATGGTGTTCAAGCGGTAATACAAATCTTCGCGGAACTTGCCCTCACGAATCGCTTTCTGCATATTCACGTTTGTAGCGGCTACAATCCTCACGTTGGTCTTCCTTACCTCGCTTTCTCCCACACGGATGTATTCGCCCGTTTCCAACACACGCAGCAAACGTGCTTGGGTTGCCAAAGGCAGTTCACCGACCTCGTCAAGGAAGAGTGTGCCGTTGTTTGCCACACTAAAATAGCCCTCGCGGTCATCCAATGCACCAGTGAAAGAGCCTTTTTTGTGACCGAACAATTCAGAGTCGATAGTGCCTTCAGGCAACGAACCGCAGTTGATTGCGAAATATTTGTTATGCTTGCGTGCTGAATTGTCGTGAATCAATCTGGGCAGCACCTCTTTGCCCACACCGCTTTCCCCATATATCAGTACCGAAAGTTCAGTCGGTGCTACTTGAATGGCAATATCAATGCAGCGGTTCAACCCTTCATAGTTGCCCACAATTCCGTAGCGTTGTTTTGCCTGCTGTGTAATCTTATCGTTCATGGATTATCTTCCAAAATCGTGACAAAATTAGCGATTATTCTCCATACAACAATGACTTTTTGTCAGTTTTTAAAACATGTCTTCACTAACGTAGGTCTCTTAACCTTGCAAATAAGGATTATACAGCTTTTCTCTTCCAATGGTAGTTGCGGAGCCATGTCCACAAAATACCTTGGTCTTGTCAGGTAAAGTGGCGAGTTTCTGCAAACTCTGTATCATGCTTTCCATGCTTCCACCTTTCAAGTCAGTGCGTCCGCAACTGCCGCAGAAGAGGGTGTCGCCTGAGAAAAGCACGCCATCGGTCTCTGAATAGAAACAAATGCTGCCCTGTGAGTGTCCTGGGGTCGTCAACACTCTCAGCGTGGTGTTGCCAAAGACGATTTCGTTGCCATCCAAAAGGGAAGTGCCCAATGGGGGCAGCGGAGGGTGGGGAATGCTTACACCTACCACCGAACGAATTTGCTCGTCCATGTGCTCATAGAGGCACAAATCTTCAAAATTCGCCTCAGGTTTCATCCCGAAATCCCTATACACGAAGGCGTTGCCCCATACATGGTCGAAGTGCAGATGAGTGTTGAGCAGGTGCTTCACTTGAAAGTCTTGGGTGGCGATGTACTCCTTTATGTCCGCCCATTCGCTTTCGGTAGAACAGCCGCAGTCGATGATGACAGCCTCTCGTGTTTCATCACTCACCACATAGCAGTTCTCGCCCAATGGGTTCACCTCAAATGTCTTGATATTCATGCTATTTCTTGTTGACAATGGTGACGTGTACCACCTTCTTCGTCTGATAATACTCTTCCTCGAAGAAGTCATTAAGTTCCCACACCGTAGCGATATTCTTCATCGATGCGATTTCGCCAGTCAGTTCACCGCCTTTAAGAGCGATAATGCCGTTGGGTACTGCATTGTGTTGCTCCCGTTTGATGTTCTTTCGTGCCACTTTCATCAAGTCCATCATCGGCATGACAGCGCGTGTAACCACAAAGTCATACTGTTCCTTGATTTCCTCGGCTCTTGCATGGCTGAACTTTACGTTTTTCAATCCGATAGCCGTCGCCACCTCTTGTGCCACTTTCACTTTCTTGCCAACGCTATCAACCAAATGAAACTGCGTATTTGGAAAGAGAATAGCCAAGGGAATGCCAGGGAATCCGCCACCAGTACCGAGGTCCATTACGGTGGTGTCATCCTTGAAGTTCACCACCTTTGCAATGCCCAGCGAATGCAGCACATGATGCTCGTAGAGGTTTTGGATGTCTTTGCGAGATATTACGTTAATTTTAGCGTTCCAGTCGTTATAAAGTGCCTCAAGCTGAGCGAATTGCTCAACCTGAGGTGCTGTAAGATGAGGAAAATACTTCTGAATGATTTGCATTTGAAATTTGTTTAATCAGTGAAGTTGATGGTCAAACACGATCTATCGTTATTGGTGTTGCTCGCGCAGCAGGTCGTTCACCGTCTTCACGGGGTTGAATGTGCCGAGTGGAACTTCCACAAAGATAGTGTTCCAATCGCTCATCGCACCATTCCACAAGCCGGGCAATTCAAGGGCTTTCAGTTCTTTGCCGTCCTTGCTCTTGTTGGAGATGAAACCCGTTTGGTGGTCAACATACTTCGTGAGGTCGAACTTGTTGCCCTTGTAGTCCTTCACAGCGCACACAAGGTCAACGGGATTGAAGTGAGTGCCGTTTTGGAACATCTTCAAATATTTGGTGTTGTTGGTGTCGATTTGGCTGCTTTCAAGAATCTGCAAGTTTATTGTACCATCCTGATTGTAAGCCAAGAAAGGACCACCACCTGGTTCTCCCACATTCTTCACCATACCGCACACGCGCATCGGACGGTTCAGCTTTTTCTTCAGATAGATGGCAAGTTCGGCATCCTCCAATTCTTTCAGTTCGGGATTGCGGCAAGAGAGTTCGTCGCGCAAGAATCGGATGATGTTCTCCAATTGTGCATGAGCGTATCTGCCGCTATCGAGCAATTCAAGATATTCGAATGCCTTTTTCTGCTTGCTCACCAACACACCTGCAATAAGTTTCTTGTATTCAACTGTTTCAGCCTTCAAACGGTCTTGCACTACATTGTCGATGTTCTTGATGAAGATGATATCGGCATCCAAGTCGTTCAAGTTCTCAATCAGCGCACCGTGACCGCCTGGGCGGAACAGAATCTTACCATCCTTGCCACGGAATGGTGTGTTATCAGGATTGGCAGCCACAGTGTCGGTGCTTGCCTTCTGCTCAGAGAAACTCACTGCATACTTCACGCCAAACTTCTCTTCATACTTCGGAGCAACCTTTGCCATCAGTGCCTCGAACAACGGACGATGTTCAGGGCTTACCGTGAAGTGAACCATCACTTGACCGTTTTTGCCACCAGCATAGAGCGCGCCTTCCACCAAATGCTCCTCCACAGGTGTGCGTGCCCCATCCTCATATTTGTGGAACTTCAAAAGCCCCTTGGGCAACTTGCCGTATGAAAGACCTTCTTCATTCAACAGTGTGGCAATGGCGGTTTGTAGGCTCTCGTCACTGCCATTTTTGTCGATGGCTGCTTTCAAGTCATCAAAGAACGCAAACCGAGTGAGGTGGTTCTCAAACTTCTGAATGAACTCCGTTTTCTCTCCATTGTCGAGAAACTCGAACAGGTTCTTGAACATACGGCTGGCAGCACCCGATGCAGGCACAAACTTCATCACTTTGCCCGAACCGTCCAAATAAGCATCCCAAGCAGCGAGATAGCCCTGTTTTTCAGCCTCCGACGGAATCGTGATGCCATTGTCGGGCGATGCAGCTCCAGTCAGTTTCAGCCATGGAAATCCCGTCTTAAAACAATCCAACTGCGCATTCAGTTTCTCTTCCGAGATTCCTTTCTCCGCCAAAAAGTCCTTGTCTTCTTGTGTAAGCATGATTATGTCTGTTATATAGGTATTGATTCGTTTTCAAAGTCCAAAGGTACAGATAAAAACTGAAACCGCCATGTCTTCTTCGTATTATTTGGTCGCAAACAGGTTTGTTTCTACACTTCTTATCTCAAACCGAGGTATTCCTCTGCATTTTTTGCATTATGTAGCGTTCCCAAAAATTGTGTTTCTCAAATAAGAAGAACCTCGCAAACTACTGTTTGCAAGGCTCTTTGGTGAGGGTGGAGGGTGGGGCTCGAACCCACGACATTCAGAACCACAATCTGACGCTCTAACCAACTGAACTACATCCACCATGTAGAGGTTGTTCCTCTTTTGCGAGTGCAAAGGTAGGGAGTTTTTTTGAATTGACCAAATAAAAGAGCGAAGAAAATCGAGGATTGCCTCATTTTTTCTTCGCTTTACCTTGTTCAAGGACAAGGATATTGAAAATTCAGTGCTTGACACCATTGAAGCATACCAAGCCGAGTGATACTCTTAACCTGTTTTGGCTCGTAGGAGCTTTTTTACCCTCATATACCAATACACGAAAGCCAATACTGCTACTCCCCCACCTACATAACCGATTTCGTCTATGGAAATATAGGTACATACATAGCCGCCCAATAATGTGCCGCAGCCTATCCCCAAGTTGAAGATGCCAGAGAAAATAGACATTGATATGGAGGTGGCATTCTGTGGCGAATAGTTGATGATTTCTGCCTGAAGTGCCACATTAAATGCCGTGACAGCTATACCCCATACGGCACACAGCATAATGACAGTGGTCGGAAGCAAAGCCGAGAGACGAAGCAATAACAGACTTGCTGCTATCCCTAAAAGAACGGTATTCATAAATCGGAAAGAACTTTTAGAGTAGAATTTGGAGAACGAAAAACTCCCAATGATACCCGCTCCGCCAAAAATCATCAAGGTTGTGGTGATCCATCCGTCCGACAATCCTGCCACTTGTTTCAGAAAAGGCTCGATGTAGCTATATCCCGTATAATAAGAGGTGGCTACAAGAAGTGAGAGGATATACAACCCTATGAGCAGAGGATTCTTCAACAAAGTCGGAAGATTGTGTAGTGGGAAACTTCCCATACTCGGCACCTTTGGGAGACAGAACATCAGATATAGAGCTGTGATGAATGCAAAGATACCTACACAAAGGAATGTCATTCTCCACCCTATGCTCAATCCGATGAGGCGTCCTAATGGCAATCCGAAAATCATTGCTACGGAGGTGCCGGTCACAATCATACTTAGAGCCAGCGGACGCGAATGATCAGGCACGATACTGACGGCAAGCGGAGAAACAATCGACCAGAAGATGGCGTGTGTACAAGCCACTCCTATTCGGGAGGCCATGAGCATGGAATAAGTGGTCGAAAAACTCGAAAGCAACTGGCAAACCATAAACATCACGATTGTACATAGCATCAGTTTGCGTAGTTCAATTTTCGAGACAAGCAGCATTAAGGGTAATGACAATACCATCACAACCCAGGCATATACTGAAATCAACATTCCGACATGAGCCTCCGTAGTAGAAAAATCTTCAGCAATGTCGCTAAGTAATCCGATTGGGATAAACTCGGATGTGTTGAATATAAAAGCCGCACAAGTCAGTCCCAACAATGGGAGCCAGTTCTTGAATGTCATTTTGTTGACCATCAGTCTAAATTGCGTATTTTTGTTTCGAATCTTTTGCCGTCATGAAGATAAGACTCCATCCAAAGTTGGCATTGGGTTCTCTTCACATGGTTTCTTATATGGGAATGAAACATGTTGAGGGCATTTCCTCTTCCAGTTTCATTCCTCACCAATCGACTACAAAGTTACAACAATTATTTTATATTTCGGTCTTAATTATATTGCTTTCTCCTCCTCGTATGTCCCGTTTCCGCTCTTACTTCGTGCGTTTTGAAGCCTTTGTTGAGAGCTGTACGAAGATACAAAAGGCTTATTGATAGAACTCCTTGCGACCTGTACTGAGAGTGTTCTTCATCAGCGAGCAGATGGTCATAGGCCCAACACCTCCTGGTACAGGGGTGATGAACGAGCACTTGGGTGCTACATGCTCGAAATCAACGTCGCCATTGAGACGGAAGCCCGACTTGCGAGTTGGGTCAGGCACACGGGTGGTGCCCACGTCGATGATGACAGCACCTTCCTTCACCATGTCAGCGGTCACGAAATTGGGCTTGCCGATGGCTGCGATGATGATGTCAGCTTGCAGGCATTCCTCCTTCAGCGTCTTCGAGCGGCTGTGACACACGGTCACGGTTGCATCGCCATACTGCTTCTGCATCATCAGCTGTGCCATTGGCTTGCCGACAATGTTGGAACGACCGAGGACAACACACTTTTTGCCGCTTGTCTCGATGTTATAGCGTTTCAACAAGGTGATGATGCCCAGTGGGGTGGCCGATACGTAGCAAGGAAGCCCGATTGCCATACGTCCTACATTGATGGGGTGGAAGCCGTCCACATCCTTGCGGTAGTCGATGGCTTCGATGATTTTCTGTTCAGCGATGTGTTTAGGCAGGGGAAGCTGCACGATGAAGCCGTCCACATCGGCATCGTTGTTCAGTTTCTCCACCTGTTCCAGCAGAAACTCCTCTGTGATGTCGTCCTCAAAGCGGAGCAGGGTAGAGGTGAAGCCACAAGCCTCGCATGCCAACACCTTATTCTTCACATACGTCTCGCTGCCACCGTCGTGCCCCACGAGAATGGCTGCCAAATGTGGGCGTTTGCCTCCCGCATCCACAATTCTCTTCACTTCGTCCGCTATCTCAGCCTTGATGGCTGCCGCTGTTGCTTTTCCGTCTATCAGTTGCATGATTTCTGTATTTTTTCTTTAGAACTTCGGCATTCCCTTCATGCCCTTCAGTCGCTGCATCTGCGCCATCGCCTGTGCCATCTTGGGGCTGGTCATCTGACGCATCATCTTGCGCATTTGCTCAAATTGCTTCGTAATGCGGTTCACCTCGTCAATAGAGTTGCCCGAACCCTTTGCAATGCGCATCTTGCGTGACATGTTGATGCACTCGGGGTGTTCACGCTCGTATGGGGTCATTGAACCAATCATTGCCTCCACCGACTTGAAAGCATTGTCGTCGATATCGACATCCTTGAGTGCTTTGCCCACACCAGGAATCATCGATGCCAAATCCTTGATGTTACCCATCTTCTTGATTTGGTTGATTTGTCCAAGGAAGTCGTTATAGTCAAACCTGTTTTTGGCAATTTTCTTCTCCAGTCGCTTGGCTTCTTCCTCGTCGAACTGCTGTTGGGCACGCTCCACAAACGACACGATGTCGCCCATGCCGAGAATGCGGTCAGCCATGCGTTCGGGGTGGAACACATCGAGGGCTTCCATCTTCTCGCCCGTGCCGACAAACTTGATGGGCTTTGTCACCACCGTGCGGATAGAGAGGGCTGCACCGCCACGGGTGTCGCCGTCCAACTTCGTGAGAATCACGCCGTCAATCTCCAAACGTTCGTTGAAGGTCTTTGCCGTGTTCACAGCGTCCTGACCAGTCATCGCATCTACCACAAGCAGGGTCTCGTTCGGGTTGACAGCCGCCTTGATTTGCTCTATCTGCAACATCAGTTCCTCGTCAATCGACTGACGACCAGCGGTGTCGATAATCACCACGTCGTTTCCTTTCGCCTTGGCTTCATGAATGGCGTTCTTCGCCACGGCAATCGGGTCGGTAGCACCTTCCTCCAGATAGCAAGGCACCTGCACCTGCTCTGCCAGCACACGCAGCTGTTCCATAGCCGCAGGACGGAATGTGTCACACGCTGCAAGCAGTGGCTTCTTGTGGTTCTGTGTCTTCAACCGCAGTGCTAACTTGCCCGACATCGTTGTCTTACCTGCACCGTTCAAGCCAGCCATCAAGATGATTGTTGGGTGTCCCGTCAGGTTCAGCTCCGTCGCTTGACCACCCATCAGTTCTGCCAGCTCGTCGTGTACAATCTTGACCATCATCTGACCCGGTTTCACCGCGGTCAACACGTTCTGACCCAGTGCTTTCTGCTTCACCGTGTCGGTAAACGTCTTGGCAACCTTATAGTTCACGTCGGCCTCCAGCAGTGCTTTCCGCACGTCCTTCAGCGTTTCCGCCACATTGATTTCGGTGATTTTGCCTTCACCCTTCAGTATCTTGAAAGACCGTTCAAGCCTTTCGCTCAAGTTTTCAAACATATCTTATGATTTCTTCTTTATTCCTATATATATAAGATAAGCAACAATCGCCCCCACAATCACGATGGCGGCAATGCCGATGATGTGCGAGTAGTGGGCGATGATGTCAATTAGTTCCTGCTTCGGCATGGTCGAGTGGAAAGCCGCGCCGATGCCCACTAAGATGGTGTTCCAAAGCCCAGCACCCAAACAGGTGTAGAGGCAGAACGATGCCAAATTCATCTTTGCCAAACCGGCTGGAATGCTGATGAGTTGGCGGATGGCAGGAATCATGCGACCTATCAGCGTGGAGACAGCCCCTCGCTTGTCGAAATACGCCTCCGCTTTCTCCACCTTCGCTGCATCAATCAGACAGAGGTGTCCGAAACGGCTGTTGGCAAACGCATACACAAGGGGACGCCCAAGAGAATAGGCGAGTGCGTAGTTCACCAGCGCACCAATCAGTGCTCCCAATGTTCCACACAGAATAATCAAGAGATAGGACATTTCGCCAGTTTCTGCCGCCATGTAGGCTGCTGGAATCATGACCACCTCCGACGGGAAAGGGATAAACGAACTCTCAATAGCCATGAACAAAGTGACCCAACCATAGTTGAGGTTGTCCAGTGCTCCATTGGTGAGATTGAGGATGATTTCTTCCATAACGAGTGCAAAGGTATGAAAAATAACTGATAATCGACTCTCAGCACCTGACAATTCTCGGTTCAGCAGGAGAAAAACCAGCCATTTCTCAAAAAAATGCGCATGATTTGAAAAAAAAGTCGATTATGAATTGTCGATTGCCAATTATTTCATACCTTTGCACTCGCAAAACGAAATGGGTAAGTCCTATACGGCCAGCTCCCTCGGAATCCCCCAGGGCTTGACCGCAGCAAGGGTACTTGGTCGTAGCGGCGCGATGTAGTTCGCTTACCCACCCGCCTCTTTAGCTCAGTTGGCCAGAGCACGTGATTTGTAATCTCGGGGTCGTTGGTTCGAATCCGACAAGAGGCTCAAAAGTAGAGGGAGAAGGCATACAGCTTTCTCCCTTTTTTATATACCTATATTATATGGAGCAACAGAAAGACATCCAGCCTTGGGAAACGGTCAGCACCGAATACCTCATTCGCCGTCCTTGGCTCACCGCCCGTCGCGACGTGCTGCGCATGCCCGACGGAACCATCGTGCCCGAATACTATGTGCTTGAATATCCCACATGGATTAACATCATCGCCATCACCACCGATGGGCAGTTTGTCCTTGTTCGTCAGTACCGCCACGGGCTTGGCATCGTTGAGTACGAGCTTTGCGCAGGTGTGATGGATGCCTCCGACGCCTCACCCCTCGATGCCGCCAAGCGTGAACTGCTCGAAGAGACAGGCTATGCAGGAGGCACTTGGACGGAATACACCACGCTCTCCGCCAACCCTGGCTCTCAAAACAACATTTCCCACACCTTCATCGCCAAAGGAGTGGAGTGTGTCTCGGGTCAACACCTCGACGAGACCGAGGAAATCACTATCCACCTCTTCACCCAAGAGCAACTCATCGACCTGCTTCGCAAAGACCAGCTGAAACAGGCACTCATGGTTGCCCCCCTCTGGCGATACATCGCAGAGAATCACCTGATTTAACCTCAATCCGTGTCCAACCTCACCGACATCCGCCAACAAGTTCTCGCCTCCACCAGCATCACCGAGTTCCAGCGTCGTGTCTATTTGGAGCTTCTCCGTGTGCCCAAAGGCGAGACCATCACCTATGGCGAACTTGCCCGTCGCATCGGTTGCCGCAGTGCCCAAGCCGTCGGACAGGCACTGAGGCGCAATCCCTTTGCCCCTGATGTTCCCTGCCACCGAGTCATCGCCGCCGATGGCTCCCTCTGTGGTTTCAACGGTAAGCGCACGGGAGAGATGATTGAGAAAAAACGAAAGCTGTTGGAAGCGGAGCAAGGCACATCTCATTCTTGACACACCCACATTCGGAGTCATGTTCCTTTCACCAACGGAACCACTATTCCCTCACAACAGAAGTCGTTCATAAGTTGCGAACAATTATTCATAAGTTTGGAACAATTATTCATAAGTTTGGAACAATTATTCATAACTTACGAATAATTGTTCCAAACTTATGAATAACCAAATTCCTTTGACAGCGTTTCCATGCCTATCCCCACAGATTTTCCCATGATTTGTTGCAAAGGTTTAGGAAAGTTTGTACTTTTGCAATCGGTTCGGGGGAGAAATCCCGACCCTAATAAAGCATTCGCTATTATTTCGCGTTCAGCCAAAAGCCTCGGAAACTTCTTGGAAATAACGTAACACAGAAATAATATGTGAAGGTGTTCGGTATGGACGCCTTTGTTCATCATATTATAGTGATGCTTCACACTTTGGTGTGATGCATTCTTAAAAGATGAACTGAGGTTTCCATTCCGAGGCTGCCTCAAAGCTGAACGCAAATAAGGTGCATCACGCCTTTTTTGCGTCTTGGCGTGATTGATAGTTGGTGCTTCTAAAACTATCAATCAATATGGCTAACACAAATCTACATGCAGCTAAAAAGGCTAAAAAGGACGAGTTTTACACACAGCTCGCCGACATTGAACGAGAGTTGCAGCACTATTGGCAGCACTTCCGAGGGAAGACCGTGTTGTGCAACTGTGACGACCCCTACGAAAGCAACTTCTTCAAATACTTCGCTTTGCGTTTCAATCAGCTGGGGTTGAAGAAGTTGATTTGTACATGTTATGACGGCTCTCCTGTGGCTGGCACTCAGTTGTCATTGTTTTCAATCGACTCTAAGGGCAATGAGAAAAAGACGGCTTACAAAGTGGAGATTACGGAAGTATCAGATACAAATGGCGATGGGGCAATAGACTTGACTGATGTTGAACATCTAATTCAGAACAACAAGAATGTATTATCGACACTGCATGGTAATGGAGATTTCCGTAGTCAAGAGTGTATAGAACTTCTGAAAGAAGCAGACATAGTGGTAACGAATCCACCGTTTTCTCTGTTTAGAGAATATGTTGCACAATTGATAAAATACAAGAAACTTTTTTTAATTGTGGGACATCAGAATGCCATAACGTATAAAGAAATTTTTCCTTTGATTAAAGAAAACAACGTGTGGTTAGGCTATGGCTTTAAAGGTGCTGTCGGGCATTTCATATCGCCATACGAGGATGTCGCAACAGCCAGCGACCATAGGGAAGGTATGATAAGGGTGTCAGGAGTGACCTGGTTTACGAATATGGAAATTGCCAAACGCCAAGAGAGGCTGGATTTGGTGTGTCACTACACAGAAGAAGAGTATCCACATTATGAAGATTGTGACGCAATTGACGTTTCTGATACATTTAGCATACCTTGTGATTATGAAGGAAAAATAGGAGTTCCAATAACTTTTCTTTACTATTTTAATCCAAATCAATTTGAGATTATAGAGTGTTGTGAACCATGTATTAAATTGATGACTCTGAGACAGATGCCAAAGTTCAAAGAATACAAGTCTCGGCAAAAAAGGTATAACGGAATCTTGTGCCAGAAAAAATATCATAGAATAATCATCCGCAACAAACACCCTCAAAAATAAAAGCCTTATGATGACAATCAAACAAATCGAAGTGACCGTAGGTGAAATCACCCGTGGCTACATCAACAACGACGAACAGGGCGTTCGTGGTTATGGAGGGCAACTCGACATCCGTCCACCTTATCAGCGTGAGTTCATCTACAACGAGAAAGAACAGCAGGCGGTCATCAACACCGTCTTACACAATTACCCTCTGAATGTGATGTACTGGGTGAAAAGGAGCGACGATGCGGAATGTCCCTATGAAGTGATGGACGGGCAGCAGCGAACGCTCTCGCTCTGCGAATATGTGGAAGGAAAGTTCAGTTTCGACTTCAAAGCATTCTTCAACCAACCCCAAGACGTGCAGAAGAAGATTCTCGACTACAAGCTGACCGTATATGTTTGCGAGGGAGAAGCCTCGGAGAAATTGGAGTGGTTCAAAACCATCAATATAGCAGGTAAGCCACTCAACGAACAGGAGATAAACAATGCCATCTTTGCAGGACCGTTTGTCAGTGATGCCAAACGGCATTTCTCGAAGACGAACTGCGGTGCTCAACGATTGGGAAAGGACTTGGTGATGGGTACGCCTATCCGTCAGGACTTCTTGAAGAAAGCCCTCGAATGGATGGCTGCCCACGAGACACGGATGGGCAAGCGGCAAAGCGTGGTCGGCTATATGTCTGAGCATCAGCACGACCCCAACGCCAACAACCTATGGACATACTTCCAAAACGTGCTCAACTGGGCTGTCACGAACTTTGAAATGAAGAAGTTCAAGCGAATCATGAAGGGGCTTGATTGGGCAATGCTCTACGACCGCTACCACGAACAAACGCTTGACTCTGTGGCACTTGCCAAACAAATATCAACTTTGATGCGCGACAGCGAGATACAGAAGCAAACGGGCATCATCCCCTACGTCTTGACAGGAGACGAGCATTATCTTGACCTACGAGCTTTCCCCGAAGACATCAAGCTGGCTGTATGGGAGCGACAGCACCATATCTGCCCTCACTGCGGCAAGGAGTTTGACTTTGAATTTATGGAAGGAGACCACATCACTCCTTGGCGTGAAGGTGGACGCACCGTCATTGAGAACTGCCAAATGTTGTGCCGAGAATGCAATCGCAGGAAAGGAGGTAGATAACCTGTGGATTCATAAGCACTTCCTGTTTTGCCGCATGAATCAGGGAGAACCGAAAAACGTGAAGATGTTTTGTGGTTCAAAGTAAAATATGTATCTTTGCAAACTTAAAAAGCGAGGTATATGATACACTTGGACAAAAAGGTGGCATGCGAGAAGTTTGAGTCGTTGGATAGCATCGGGTTCATCCAGTGGGTGACGGATGGCTATCTGACGGCAATTGGTGGTGGATTGACGGCTGAGAACATGGAGATGCTGAGTGCGGAACAGCATGCGGTGTTGTGCTATCGGTATGTGCTGGACGAGGTGATGGAGGGCGGATTTATCCAGCTGATTCTGAATGGATATGCGCCATATGTGCTGGAAGGACCTTTCCCTATGGTGGTGAAGAAGGAGTGGGGAGCAGGAGAACGGGAGAAGATGATGAAGGACTTCTCTAAGTTGCTGTATGAGGTGAAGAAACAATATCACAAACACCAAGAGGAACTATCAAAGGATATGAGCGACGAGGACTTCATGGCGTTGTATGAGCAACTGGAGGACTTGAACGAGTTGGGCGATGATTTCTTGGACAAGCATCAGGAGGATGTGACCCCAGCGGTGGCGAAGATGATAGCGGAGAATTTGGATAAGTATATGTAAGCTTATGGCAAAGACAAAGATAGCGAAGAACCAACAGGTGAATATCAAGAACAAGAGGGCATCGTTTGACTATGAGTTTGTCGATACCTTCACGGCTGGCATTGTCTTGACGGGTACGGAAATCAAGAGCATCCGCGCAGGTAAGGCGAGCTTGGTGGACACATACTGCTATATCAACAATGGTGAGATTTGGGTAAAGAACATGTATGTGGCACTCTACTCGGAAGGCTCGTACAACAACCATGTGGAGCGTAGAGAGCGGAAGTTGCTGCTGAACAAGAAGGAAATCCGTAACTTGCAGGACGACACGAAGGCTCCAGGCTTCACCATCATACCTGTCCGTCTGTTTATCAACGAGAAAGGGTTGGCAAAGCTGGTCATCGCATTGGCACGAGGCAAAAAGGAGTATGACAAGCGTCAGACACTGAAGGAGAAAGAGGACAGAAGGGAAATGGACAGGGCGAAGAAGAAATACATTTGAAGCACAGAATGAACACGTTACACGACATTATCAAACAGCGGATACTGATTTTGGATGGTGCAATGGGCACGATGATTCAGCAGTATGGCTTGCAGGAAGAGGACTTCAGGGGTGAGCGTTTTAAGGATGTGTCAGGACAGATGAAGGGCAACAACGACATTCTGTGTTTGACACGCCCCGATGTGATTGCCGACATCCACAGGAAGTATCTCGATGCAGGTGCTGACCTCATCACCACATGTACTTTCTCGTCGCAACGGGTGTCGATGGCTGATTATCAGGTGGAGGACTATTGCCGTGAGATGAATTTGGCTGGTGCGAAACTTGCACGGGCACTGGCAGATGAATATACAGCACGAAATCCTGAGAAACCGCGTTTTGTGTTGGGCGATGTAGGACCGACAAACAAGGCATTGAGCATTTCGCCCGATGTGAACAATCCTGCCTTACGAAGTCTGACGTATGATGAACTGGTCGATGCCTACGTGGAGCAGATGGAGGCACTGATAGAGGGTGGGGTAGATGCTTTGCTCATTGAGACAATTTTCGATTCACTGAACACGAAAGCTGCTATTTATGCGTCAGAAAAGGCAATGGAATCGGCTCAAAGGCGTGTGCCATTGATGCTCTCCGTCACGGTGAGCGATACGGCTGGGCGTACATTGTCGGGACAGACATTGGAGGCGTTTCTGGCAAGTGTGCAACATGCTGACATCTTTTCTATCGGATTGAACTGCTCGTTTGGTGCGCGCCAACTCAAACCTTTCTTGAAGACTTTAGCCGAGAACGCACCATATTATATCTCTGCACACCCGAATGCAGGACTTCCTAACTCCTTGGGACTCTATGACCAAACGCCTGAAATGATGGCGGAGCAAATGAAGGAGTATGTAGAAGAGGGATTGGTGAATATCATCGGTGGTTGTTGTGGAACAACTGAAAAGTTCATTGAACTTTATCCAGCTCTCGTGGAGGGAAAGAAGCCCCATGTGCCTGTTGAAAAGCCTGCAACCCTATGGCTGAGTGGTTTGGAACTGCTGGAACTCACGCCTGAACGCCGTTTCGTGAATGTGGGCGAACGCTGCAATGTGGCTGGCTCACGCAAATTCCTCCGTCTCATCAACGAGAAGAATTATGATGAGGCACTTTCCATTGCCCGAAAACAAGTGGAGGATGGTGCATTGGTGCTTGACATCAATATGGATGATGGGCTTTTGGATGCCAAGCAGGAGATGGTGACGTTTCTGAACCTACTGATGAGCGACCCCGACATTTCAAAAGTGCCGATGATGATTGATTCGAGCGATTGGGAGGTCATCAAGGCTGGCTTGAAGTGTGTACAAGGCAAGAGCATCGTGAACAGCATCTCTCTGAAAGAAGGCGAAGAGAAGTTCCTTGAAAAGGCCCGAGAGATTAAACGACTGGGGGCTGCCGTGGTGGTGATGGCGTTTGATGAACAGGGGCAAGCTACTACCTATGAACGAAAGATAGAGATTTGCGAACGTGCCTACCATCTGCTGGTGAATAGGTTGGATTTCAATCCCTTCGACATCATCTTCGACCCCAACGTGTTAGCTGTGGCTACTGGCATGGAGGAGCACAACAACTATGGTCTTGACTTTATCCGTGCAACTGACTGGATTCGCAAGAATCTGCCTGGTGCGCATGTTTCAGGTGGCATGAGTAATCTGTCGTTCTCGTTTCGTGGTAACAACTACATTCGTGAGGCGATGCACGCCGTGTTTCTCTACCACACCATAGCAGTGGGACAAGATATGGGCATCGTTAATCCCGCCACGCAGGTGCTTTACAGCGATATCCCCGACGATGTGCTGAAAGCAATTGATGATGTGTTGCTCAATCGTACACCTGAAGCGACCGAAGATTTGATTGAAATTGCAAATAGAATCAAAGCAGAGAAAGATGCTGAGAAAGAAGCACTTAAAAATGGAAGTGCTTTACCCAATATCGGTGTTGAAGATTGGCGGAACGGCACAGTGGAAGAACGGCTGAAACACGCTTTGGTAAAGGGCATCGGTGACTATCTTGAAAGTGATTTGAGCGAAGCAGAAAAGTTGTATGACAACCCTGTGAAGATTATCGAAGGTCCATTGATGGATGCCATGAATACGGTGGGGGAGCTTTTCGGCAGTGGCAAGATGTTCCTGCCACAAGTGGTAAAGACGGCACGAACGATGAAGAAGGCTGTGGGCATTCTCCAACCGCTGATTGAGGCAAGCCGTTCGGAAGGTGCGCAGAAAGCAGGAAAAGTGCTCTTGGCAACGGTCAAGGGTGATGTACACGATATAGGCAAGAACATCGTAAGTGTTATCCTTGCCTGCAACAATTACGAAATCATAGATTTAGGCGTGATGGTACCCACTGAAACGATTGTCGATAAGGCTATTGAAGAAAAGGTCGATATCATAGGACTTTCAGGACTCATTACACCATCGTTAGAAGAGATGGTGAATGTAGCACGAACTCTTGATGAGCGTGGTGTTGACATCCCCATCATGATAGGTGGCGCAACGACCAGTGAACTGCATACCGCATTGAAGATTGCCCCTGTGTATCATGGCCCTGTCCTTTGGATGAAGGATGCTTCGCAGAATGTGATTGCCAGTGCGAAGCTGCTGAATCCTGGCACTCGTGCGGAACTGACGGATGAATTAGATAAAAAATATGCCGAACTCCGTGCTGAGAGGTCAGAAGGGGAGTTCGGCATGGTAAGTTTGGAAGAAGCCCGAAAGAGAAAGCCAAACTTCTTTGATTAGCCAAGGTTCTTTGCTTCGTTCCACCAAGCATCCATTTGTTCCAAGGTCAGGTCTTTCAAGTCCTGACCTTTTTCTTTTGCTTTAGCTTCCACGTAGTTAAAGCGACGGATGAATTTTTGGTTTGTGTGTTCAAGGGCATTGTCGGGGTTGATTTTGTAGAGGCGTGCTGCATTGATAAGGCTAAACATCACATCACCAAACTCCTCTGTAGCATGCTGTTTGGCAATGGTCTTTGCTTCGTCGGATTCTGCTTCATTGTAGAGACGTTCTGTTTCTTCTTCAAATTCTGAGATTTCCTCTTTTACCTTCTTCCAAACATCGCGACGTTCTTCCCAATCAAAGCCAACATTGCGGGCTTTGTCCTGAACACGGTAAGCCTTGATGAGGGAAGGAAGTGCATCTGGCACACCTGAAAGTACGGTCTTATTTCCGTCTTTTTCTTTGGTCTTGATTTGTTCCCAAGTTTGACGTACCTCGCTGGCTGTGTTTGCTACAGCGTCTCCATAAACATGGGGATGACGGAAAATGAGTTTATCGCAAAGTTTGTGGCACACATCTGCTACATCAAACGCTCCTTTCTCTTCACCAATCTTAGCGTAGAAAACGATGTGGAGCAACACGTCCCCAAGTTCTTTGCAGATATTGATGTTGTCGTTCTTAATG
>CAMWJL010000021.1 GCA_947174565.1 uncultured Prevotellaceae bacterium
GGATGGAGGAGGGGATTCATTCTGCATAATGGGGGCGTGTGGGGTGTGTTTTTCGTGTGAATTGTATGATGGATGGCAAATTGTGGGTGGTGGATGATGGATTGTGGATGAAAAGTTGTACCTTTGCCGTTGACTAACTGAAGACTAACCGTATGACTAACGTGAATTTCTTTGCCGTTGACTTGGGGGCTACGAGTGGGCGCACCATTTTGGGCTCGTTGGTGGATGGCAAGCTGGTGCAGCGAGAGCTGACAAGATTCCCGAACCCTATCATTGAGACGGGAGGACATTTTTTCTGGGATATTTATGCTTTGTACAGCGAGGTGATTCGCGGTCTGAAGGTGGTGGCGACGGAGGGCGTTGAGATTGCTTCTGTCGGCATTGACACTTGGGGCTGCGATTTCGTGATGATAGGCAAGGACGGGGGCGTGTTGCGCAATCCGTATTGCTATCGTGACCCGCACACGGACGGGGCAATGGAGGAGTATTTCAAGTTGGTGCCGAAGGAGAAGGTGTATGAGAAGACGGGCATCCAGTTCATGCAGTTCAACTCGCTGTTTCAGCTGGCTACGCTGAAACGGAACGGGGATTCGGCTTTGGAGGCTGCGGAACGGATTCTGTTCATTCCCGATGCGCTGATGTATATGCTGACGGGCGAGGCGGTGTGTGAATATACGGTACTCTCGACCAGTCAGATGCTCGACCCGAGGACACGGCGGATTGACCCTGAGCTGATTGGGGCGATTGGGCTGGAGGAGCGTCTGTTTGGCAGGTATGTGCAGCCTGGCGAGCAGGTGGGCGTGTTGAGCGCAGAGGTGCAGAAGATGACGGGGCTGGGCGCAGTGCCGGTGGTGGCAGTGGCTGGTCACGACACGGGTTCGGCGGTGGCGGCTGTGCCTGCGGAGAACGAGCGGTTTGCTTATCTGAGCTGTGGCACATGGTCGCTCTTGGGCATTGAGACGCAGGAGGCTATCATCAGCGAGAGGAGCTTTGAGTGTAACTTCACGAACGAGGGTGGCATCGAAGGTACGACCCGTTTCTTGAAGAACATCTGTGGCATGTGGCTGCTGGAGCGTTGCAGGAAGGAGTGGACGGATGCGCCTTCCGACGTGGCTCAGGTGTGTCGGGACAGCATGGATGCTGAGGCGTTCAGGAGTTTCATCTTCCCCGATGCGCCCGACTTTGCCAACCCTGTGAGCATGGTGGAGGCGATTCAAGGCTATTGCGAGAAGACGGGGCAGCCTGTGCCTGAGGACTATAGGGCGATGGCGCGTTGCATCTTCGAGAGCCTTGCCATGAGGTATCGTCAGGTGCTGAGCTATCTGAAGGAGATGGCACCGTTCCCGATAGAGAAGCTGCATGTCATTGGTGGTGGTTCGCGGAATGGCTATTTAATGCAGATGGCTGCCGACAGTATCGGTCTGCCTGTGGTGACAGGTCCTGTGGAGGGCACTGCCATCGGCAACATCATGTTGCAGGCGAAGGCGGCTGGTGTGGTGACGGATATGTTTGAGATGCGCCGAATCATTGCCGACAGCATTGAGATGAAGACGTATGAACCGCAGGATACAGAGGCGTGGGATGTGGCGTATGAGCGATGGAGAGAGATTGTAGAGGTGAGATTTTAGTGGTGAGGGGTGAGAGGAATGTTGAGAATTGGCGGTATGAATGACTTTTATTATCGGAAACTGAAGGTTTATCAGCGAGCGATGCAGTTGGTCGCTGATGTATATAGACTTTCTAAACAGTTTCCGCAGAGCGAAAGGAATGGGCTTACCAATCAAATTCAACGGGCTGTTATATCAGTGCCATCTAACATTGCAGAGGGAATGGGGCGGTTCTCCAAGAAGGAACGGGTGCATTTTCTTGAAATCGCAAATGGTTCTTTGATGGAGGTGATGTGCCAGCTGGAGGCTGCTCTCCTTTTAGGCTATATCAGCCAGCAACAGTTTGACGAACAGGAGTTGCATATTTCTGAGAATGTCAAGATGCTGGTAGGTTTGAGGAAAAATCTTGAAGATAAAATAGTAACATAGTATTAACATACAGGGATGAACAGGATGGAGCAGAGGTGTGGCAGGAGTATTCTCTCACCTCTCACCCCTTACTTCTCACCCCTATAAAACATTACATTTATGGCTAAACCATTAGTAGAAACCAAAGCAAGGGTGGGCGTGTTCTCCATCGCTTTGCAGGCTTATCTGCCGCAGTTCCCACAGCTTGTGCCTGAGTTTGAGGCGCAGTATGCAGCATTCAAGAAGACGCTGCCTGCCACCATCGAGGTGGTGGATGGTGGCATGGTGACAACGAAGGAGCAGTCGATGGCGGCTGGCGACAAGTTCCGTGCCGCCGATGTGGACCTCGTTATCTTGCAGATGCTCACCTACTGCACCTCTTACAACATGCTGCCCGCAGTGCGCGACCTTGATGTGCCAGTGGTCATCGTGAACGTGCAGAAGAAGTTGGCACCCGACTATGAGAAGACGGACATCCCCACATGGCTGGGCGAGCTGTATGCTTGCGGTGCCATTGGCGAGATGGTGGCTGACCTGAACAGGGCTGGCAAGCGTTCGGCGGTCATCACGGGCGTAGTGGAGGGCGGAGACCCCGAAGTGCAGCGTGAGATTGAGGATTGGTGTCGCGCCGCTCAGGTGCGCCGCCGCTTCCGCGACACTAACATCGCACAGATAGGTCGTCCGTATCCTGGCATGATGGACCTCTACATCGACGAGACCAACCTCTATCACCGTATGTGGGTCTATACCAAGCAGTTTGACTGGGAGAAGATGTGGGCGATTGCCGACAACATCACCGACGAGGAGGCTATCCGTGCCAAGGCGCAGGACATTCTCGACACGTTCGATATTGAGGGTGGCGGCACCATCGAGAAGGTGTGGGACATGGCGAAGTATGTAGTCGCTTTTGAGCAGTGGGTGAAGGACGAGAAGTTAGGCATGATTGCCTCCCACTACGATGGCTTCGCACAGGGCATTGCTGGCAAACTCGACTCGATGCTGATTCCAGCCTTCTCCATGCTCATCAAGCAGCACACGGCGTGCGCTGTGGAGGGCGACATGAAGGTGGCGATGGCGATGTCTATCTTGAAGACTATCAGCGGCACAGGTACGTTAGCAGAGATGTACAGCATCGACTTCCCCAAGGACATCTGCATCATCGGACACTCGGGTTCGGGCGACTTCGACATTTCGCAGGCGAAGAAGCCGACCATGAAGATTGTGCCTGTGTTCCACGGCAAGAGCGGTGGTGGCTACCTCACGCAGTTCTATCCGCCCACGGGTCCTGTGACCTATCTTGCCATCACGCAAGACAAGAATGGCGTGTTCAAGTTTGTGGTGGCGGAAGGCATTAACGAGGCAGGACCTATCTTCACGTTTGGCGACACCAATATGCGTACCAAGTTCTCTTTGAGCTGCCGCGAGTTTGTCAACAAGTGGAGCGAGGCAGGACCCACGCACCACATGGCTGCCGCTGTGGGACATCACATCGACACCATTCTGAAAGTGGCTAAGATTTTCAATATCGAGTGTGATGTGGTGTGCAGATAACGTTGATAATGAAATAATGTGACAACGAAGAAAATGGCAAATAACAAAGGAAGTTTGAAGAGCACCTTGGCGGTGTCTCTCAACAATTATCTGGATGCTGGTGCTATCGTGGCTGGTGCCAGTGGACTGACGCTGTGGCAGAACTACTTGGGGCTGTCGGAGCTGCATTTGGGATGGCTCAACTTTATCAGTGCCAACTGTTTGGGTGCTGCCATCGGTGCCATCATCGGTGGTTTCTTGGCAGATAAGTATGGGCGCAAGTTCATCTTCACCTACAATCTGTTAGTCTATATGCTTGGCGTGCTGCTCATTATGTGCTCCATCAATTTTCCCATGCTGTTGGCAGGTTTCCTGCTCACAGGTATCTCGGTGGGTGTGGGTGTGCCAGCGTCGTGGACGTACATCTCGGAGAGTTCGGAGGTGAACAACCGTGGTCGCAACATCTGCATCTCGCAGATGTCGTGGGGCATCGGACCTATGTGCATTCTGCTGCTTGGAATGCTCTTTGCGCCAGGCGGTTATCTGTTCGACTGGGTACAGTCGTTGGCTGTGGTGTTGTCGGGCACTGATGCCAATGCGGATACCATCAATGTGTTCAGCTCCCGCATCGTGTTCTTCTCGCTTTTTGTGGTGGCGTTCATCGCTTGGAACTTGCAGCGCGGTTTGCAGGAGAGCGCGGAGTTTACGGCTCAGAAAGCCGAAGGAAAGCAAGCGGGACTTGTCGATAACATCAAAGTGCTGTTCCGTAACAAGGTGGCGGTGAAGACGGTGGTGTTCCTTGCCGTCATCTATCTCACATGGAATCTTGTGGCCTCGGTGATGGGCTTCTTCCAGCCCCATATCTATGAGTCGGCTGGAGGCATGAGCAACAAGGACGCTAACATGCTCAGCTGCATCAGCTGGGCGGTCGTTGTGGCTGTCACTTTCCTCATTTCCTATCTGGTGGATAAGGTCGCTCATCGCATCTTTTACGTGTTCGGTCTGCTCTGCGCCCTCAGTGCTTGGTTCATCATTGTGGGCATTGGGGTGAGCAACCTCGTGTGGCTGTGGGTGTTCACCATCCTGTGGGGCATCAACAACGGCTGCTCCGTGCAGGTGTTCTATGCCCTGTGGGGCAGTGAGCTGTTCCCTGCTAAGTTCCGTGCAGGTGCTCAGGGGCTGATGTTCTTCATCGTGCGTGGTCTGTCGGCTGTATGGGGGCTGGTCTTCACCTACATTTATGGTGAGAATGGCGAGGGATTCACCCTTGCTGCCTACTGCATGGTGGGTCTGCTGCTCATCTCGTTAGTGGTGGGTATGATTGGTGCGCCCAACACGCGTGGAAAGTCTCTTGACGTGATTACGAAAGAGCGGTATGGAGACAGTTATTAGTTATCAACAAAAACAAGTGAATCTATGGCAAGTATATTGGATGGTCGCCCAGGCTTGAAGGCTGTGGTGGACCAAATAGCGGAGGTCACTGGCTACCTCTGGCAGAAAGGTTGGGCTGAGAGAAATGGTGGCAACATCACGGTGAATGTCACTGAGTTTATGGACGATGAGTGCAAGGCGATGAAGGCTATTGCGCCCGTGAAGCAGATTGGCATGGTGCTGCCGCAGCTGAGGGGCAAGTACTTCTACTGCAAGGGTACGGGCAAGCGCATGAGAGACTTGGCTCGCTGCCCCATGCAGAATGGCTCTATTGTGCGCATCTGCGACGACTGCGCCAGCTACGAGATTATTGCTGACGAACCCGTGATGCCCACTTCGGAGTTGCCAACGCATTTGGCTTTGCAGAACTACCTGTTGGAGACAGGCTCTTGCTACAAGGCGACGCTGCACACGCACCCGATTGAGTTGGTGGCCATGAGCCATATCCAGCGGTTCTTGAAGGGTGACGAGATGACGCGTGTGTTGTGGAGCATGATACCTGAGACCTTGGCCTTCGCACCATTAGGCATCGGCATTGTGCCTTACGCCCTGCCTTCGTCGGTGGAGCTGGCTGAGGCTACGCTGGAGCAGATAAAGACGCACGACGTGGTGCTGTGGGAGAAGCACGGCACAGTGGCAGTGGGTACAGACATCATGGATGCCTTCGACCAGACGGACGTGCTTTGCAAGGCCGCTAATATATATATGTGTGCCCGCAACATGGGCAGTGAGCCAGACGGCATGACCGCCGAGGCGATGAAAGAGGTGCAGGACGTGTTCAACCTGCCCAAGAAACGTCCATGCTGACCTGATGCCTTCGTGGCAAGAATCATCCCCTCAGAAAGACCCTCAAAAACGATGTCCCCGACATCGACTCGTCGGAGTCCCCGACTCCGCCTGACCGATGTCGGGGACTCCGATTTTGAGGCCTTGAAACCGCTCTGTATATTTCTAACTAACAAAACTCCTATTTATGAAAAAATCATTAGTTCTTTTATGGATGGCGGCAGTGATGTCGTCAATGACTTTTGCCCAGCGCATCCAGCAGAAGTTGGGGCGTGGTGTGGTGGCAGTGAACCGCACGGGAGGTCGCAGCGTGACAGCTGAAGGCGGACAGGGTTCGCTCATCTCGTGGCGCAAATTGGCACAGGAGCCTGAGGGCACGACATACAATGTCTATAAGCGTGTGGCTGGTACTGAATCATATACGAAGATGAATGGCACACCGCTGAAAAAGACCAATTATGTGCCTTCGAGCTTGGCGAACAACACGGAATATGCGGTGACTGCCATCGTGAACGGAGTGGAGGGTGAGATGAGTGCCCCTTTCCTCTATCGGACGCAGCCCTGGCCCAATGTGTGGTTCAACTTTGATTTTGACGACAAGGTTATCAGGCGTAATGACTACCGCACCAAGTTTGTGTGGCCGATGGACTTGGATGGCAATGGTGAGGTGGATGCTGTGCTGGTGGACCGCCTGTTTGCAGGGGCAACCGAGGTTGACCCCGATTCGGAGGACACAGAAACGGCTGCCACTACTTCGCACAAGATTCAGGCGTATAAGCTGGATGGCACTTTGCTGTGGACAGTCGATATGGGACCGAACGTGAATATCTGTTCGGGGCAGAATGACATGGTGCTTGCCTACGACATCAACTGCGATGGCAAGTGCGAGGTGATTGTTCGTTCTTCGGACGGCACCCGCTTTTGGGACAAGGCGAACGAGACGTGGGGCAAGTATGTGGGCGGCAAGGACATGGGCGACATTGATGGTGATGGCATCATCGACTATCGCACACAGAATAAGCGCAATCCTCCGTTCTATATCTCTGTCATTGATGGCGATACAGGTGCGGAATTGGCTTATAATGAACTGAAGTACAGCGAACTGACCGAGGGAATCGGAGGTGACTCATACGGACGTGACAACCGCGCCAACTACATGAGTGCAGGGTATGGCTCGATGGAGGGTCACTATGCTATCGCTTATCTTGACGGCGTACATCCTTCGCTCATCATGGAGTGTGAAGACCGCGATATCAATAAGTTACACCACGGCTATGTGCTGACATGGGATTTCGATTGGGCTAATGGCAAGCCTTCCAACTGGCATCACAGCCACACTTGGGTGCGCAATCCTGTGCGTCCAGGATGTGCGGAGTTCCACCAGATTCGTGTTCTCGACAGCGATGGTGACGGATGTGATGAGATGTGGGGTGGAGGCTATGGTGTGAACCCTGCGCAGAACCGTTTTACTTCGACAGGTCTGGCTCATGGTGACCGCTTCATCATTGGTGACATTGACCCCGAACGCCCTGGTCTTGAGGGCTATGCCATCCAGCAAAGTGCTTTGCTTGGTCAGTGTCTCTACGATGCAGGTACAGGCGAGCGTATCAAGGAGTGGTATCTTCCCTCTCTCTATGATGTGGGACGTGGAGCGTGTATGGACGTGGACCCCAAGCATAAGGGATATGAGATTTACAGTTTCACGGACGACTATCTCTATGATTGTAAAGGCGATGCGACGGGAGAGACTCGCAGTCAGTGGGGCATCTCCACTTGCTTTGAGGGCTTGTGGTGGAATGGTGACTTGCTGCGCGAGGAACTGAGTTCTCCTGGTGGCAAGAACTATGGCACGAACATGATGGTGACAACGGTGAGAGGCAAGAGCCGACTGGTGGAGTTCTCGCAAGAGTCGAGCTGGGAAGCGGAAGGTGCGACGGGTACACGTCCTGCCTTCATGGGCGACATCATGGGCGACTGGCGCGAGGAGGTGATTCTTGCGAAGCAGAATGACAGCCACAGTACAGGCCTGGTGGGCTATACGACCAACTTGCCCACCGATTACAGCATCTACTGCTTGCAGCAGGATCCTCACTATCGTGGCGACTGCACCACTCGTGGCTACTATCAGCATCCCAACACGGGTTTCTACCTCGGTGTTGACATGCCGCTGCCACCGCTTCCACCTGTGCTGGAGGCAGAGTTACGCTATCAGTCGGGCGCATGGGGCAATGGTGCTGGTGGCTTTACGTCCTATGACCAGACCGCCAGTGTAGCATACGCTGATGGCAAGAGTGTGATGTTCGACATCACGGGCAGCAATGCAGAACCTATCAGTATCACGGGTGAAGTGAAGCCCAGCGTCACTTACTTCATGAATCCTAAGAATAAGGACTATGTGCTGAACGGCAACATTGGCGGTGAGGGCGTTGTGGTGAAGTCGCAATTAGGTACTGTCACCTTGAATGGCGACCTGAAGACGACGGGAAAGACTATTGTCAGCGAGGGTGTGCTGGCGGTGAACGGTGCTGTGACTGGTGCGTTGGAACTGCGTGCCAAAGGTACGTTGGCTGGCAATGCTGTTGTGAATGGCGATGTAACGTTTGAGGGTGGCTTGAACTATGAAGGCTGCCGTCTTTCTCCTGGCACTGCCGACGCTCCCTTTGGGGTGATTGCCTTTAACAAGGACTTGACGCTTTCGGGCGATGTCTTCGTAGAGCTGAATTTGCAGGCAAGGGAGGCTGTGAAGAGCGACCTCGTGAAAGTGAACGGCAATTTGACTCTTAACAAGACTAACACGCTGACGATTGTGTCGTCGGAGGATGTGCCTGAGGCTGGTGAGTATGTGCTGATGGAGTGTACAGGCACGCTGACGGCTGATGCCAAGAACATTAAGGTGCGTGGCTTGGTTGGTTTGAACTATGTCGTCGAGGTGCGCGAGAAGCAGATAGTGCTGGTGGTGCGTACCATGCGTACCCCTTCCGCCAATGTGCAGTGGACGGGTGCGGAGAGTGGTGACTGGGACTATCAAACCTGCAATTTCTCTCTCGGTGGCGAGGCAACTTCTTTCGTGACGAACGATGAGGTTGTGTTCCCTGAGGATGCCACGCAACGCATTGTGACACTGGATGATAAGATGGTGACAAAGGGTGTTCGTTTCACCCACACCAGCGGCACTTACACCTTCAAGGGTGAAGGCGGTTTCAGTGGCGATGCTGACTGGGTTATGAATGGCACAGGTGCAGTGGTGCTCAATGCGACCAAGAGCAACTATACGGGCAAGACCATCTTGAATGCTGGCACTGTGACAGTAAAGAACTTGGAGAAAGCTGGCACGGAAAGCTGCTTCGGCATGGGTTCTACCATCCAGATAGGCAAGGCAACGCTGACCATCGACAACAAGAATGCGGCATCCGACCGCAGTGTGATTCTGACCGATACCGCCACCATCAATGTGCCAAGCGGCACAGCTACTTTGCAGTCGGCTGTGTCGGGGTCGGGCGTGTTGGTGAAGAAGGGTAGTGGACAGCTCAATCTTAACTATGGCGGTGTCAACAACTATGCTGGCACGATTCTTCAGGCGGGCATCCTCTCGCAGGGCACATGGCAAAGCACTTTTGGCAAAACTACTTCGCCCATCCATGTGACGGGTAACAGCACCATCCAAATCTTCGACGTGAACAGCTCTTCGACCATGCCGAACTTCCAGAATGCCGTGACGATTGATGCTGGTAAGACCCTCACGTTCAATGTCGGCTCTCGTTGCTCCATCCGTGGCTCATTGCTTGGCGAGGGTACGATAAAGATGTCCTTCCCATACGTTCGTGGCGATATTTACACCAATGTCGCCAACTTTGAAGGCACTTACGATGTGATGACCAGCAACTGCCGTTTCGCTCAGGCGATGAACTTCGAGAAAGCTATCCTCAAACTGGAGAGCGGAGCATACGCCGCAGGTTATAAGGGCGGTAACGGCTCGGAGCAGAACTACACGCACAAGGTCGGTTCGTTGCAAGGTTCAGGCACGATTGGTACAGGTGTTTGGAATGTCGGTTATCGTGGTGAGGATGATACATTTGCAGGTGTGTTCAATGGTGCAGCTACCGTCAATAAGTATGGTACAGGCAAGTGGACGCTGACGGGGGCTTCAGCTGGTGCGCTCAACATCTACGAGGGCGAGGTCGTTGCCAATACGACTTCGGCTGCTGCTACGACTGGCACCATCACTGTGCGCAATGGCGGTATGCTGACGGGTACGGGCAAGGTACAGAAGGTGACGGTGCAGAGCGGTGGCACGCTGGGGGCTGGCAAGTCGGCTACAGCGGTCGGCACTTTGACGGTGAACGGCACTGTGACGATGAATGCGGGTTCAACTTTGCGTATTCACACGAGATCAACAGCTGTTACCACCAACAGCGATGCCATCAAGGCGGCAGGCAAGGTGACGCTTAAATCGCCGAAGATTGTGGTGTCGGAATTGAATGATTCATACACTTATGCTGATGGAGCAGTGCTGAAGGTCTTTACGGGCGAGGGCGAAATATCCATCAGTGGCGACATTACGATGGTGCCTGCTCAGCCAAGAGAGGGCTACCTTTGGGACACCAGCGCACTGGCAACGGAAGGCATCATTCGTGTGGTGGCTGACCCTGTGGGCATTCGTGAACTGTCTGTGGAGAATCTGACGGATAATGATGTCGTCTATGACTTGTCAGGTCATCGTGTAAAGACGATTGCCCATACGGGGCTCTATGTTGTAAACGGAATTAAAGTCTATATCAAGAAATGAAAAGGATTTTGACATGCTCATTGCTCGCTTGTGCCGTCTCGGTGATGGCACAACGAGCCATCAATTTCAATGCTGATTGGCAGATGCGTGGCAAGACGGTTACGCTACCCCGTGCATGGAACGAAGGGGAGGCATTCCGTGTCCCCATTGCGAATCTGCCCGACGATACCGTGCGCTATGTGAAGACCTTCACTGCGCCCAAGTCTTGGAAAGGCAAGAAAGTGTTCATTGAGTTTGAGGGTGCGCGTCAGGCGGCGGAGGTATGGCTGAACGGCAAGCATCTCGGGCTGCATGAGAACGGCGTGATGGCGTTCGGTTTCGATTTGACACCTTATTTATATATAGGGAAGGAGAATCGTCTGGAGGTGCTGACCGACAACTCTTGGTCGTACAAGGAGCGCGGCGCGGTGACGGAAGGCGAGGTACAGAAGGATGGCAACGGGCTGCCTCACAATACATTGGAACCAGCATCGTTCCAGTGGAACAACAAGAACTTCAATGCCAACTATGGCGGTTTGCCCAAGAATGTGCGGCTGCATGTGGTGAACAAGCTCTATCAGACATTGCCACTCTATTCGTCACTCGGCACAACAGGCGTGTATGTCTATGCCACTGACTATGATGTGCAGGGACGTACAGCCACCATTCATGCAGAGTCGCAAGTGAAGAACGAGACAGGGAAGGCTCAGACGTTTGTCTATGAGGTGGAGGTCATCGACCGTGATGGCTCATCGCTTGCCAAGTTCGCTTTCCCTGCTGTGACCATCGGCAAGGGTGAAACCAAGGTCGTGTCAGTGCAGCAGCGTGTCGGTGGGCTTCACTTTTGGTCGTGGGGCTATGGCTATCTTTACGATGTGAAGACGCGCCTGAAACCTCTCACCCCTCACTCCTCACCCCTCACTTCTCCGCTTGATGAAGCCACTACTACCACAGGTTTCCGCAAAACCGCCTATGAACAGGGCATGACGGTGTTGAACGACCGCCCCATCATGATGCATGGCTATGCCCAGCGTACAAGCAACGAGTGGCCGGGGGTGGGCATGAGTGTGCCAGCGTGGCTCAGCGATTATAGTAATGGATTGATTGTGGAATCGGGCGGCAACTTGGTGCGTTGGATGCACGTTTGTCCGTGGAAACAAGACATTGAATCGTGCGACCGCGTGGGATTGATACAGGCGATGCCAGCTGGCGATGCCGAGAAGGATGTGACGGGGCGTCACTGGGAGCAACGGGTAGAGCTGATGCGTGATGCCATCATCTATAACCGCAACAACCCTTCCATCCTCTTCTATGAGTGTGGCAACAAGGGCATTAGCGAGGAGCACATGCGCGAGATGAAAGCCATCCGTGACGAGTTCGACCCCCATGGAGGACGAGCCATCGGTTGTCGCGAGATGCTGAATCACGACACTGCCGCAGAGTATGGTGGCGAGATGCTCTATATCAACAAGAGTGCAGGGAAGCCTGTGTGGGCGATGGAGTATTGTCGCGATGAGGCGTTGCGCCGCTATTGGGACGATTGGTCTTATCCTTACCACAAACATGGTGATGGTCCGCTCTATCGGGGCGACGACGCTTCGGCTTATAACCAGAATAACGACCAGTTCGCTGTCGAGATGGTGCGCCGTTGGTACGACTATTGGCAGGAACGTCCGGGCACAGGTGAGCGTGTGTCGAACGGTGGCACGAAAATCGTCTTCTCCGACACCAACACCCACAACCGTGGCGAGAGCAACTATCGCACGAGCGGTGTGGTGGATGCCATGCGTCTGCCCAAGGACGCTTTCTTCGCCCATCAGGTGATGTGGAACGGATGGGTTACGCCCGAAGTGTCACAGACCTACCTTGTTGGGCATTGGAACTACCAGCCCCAAACCGTCAAACCCGTTTATGTGGTGTCCGATGCGCCTGTCGTGAAGCTCTGTCTCAATGGTGTGGAGGTCGGTAAGGACTCGGTAGCATATCATTTTTTGCATATATTTAATCATGTGGCGTATGAACGAGGAACACTTGTCGCCACGTCTTACGATGTCGATGGGTGTGTGCTCTCGGCTGACACGCTGGAGACGATAGATGAGCCTGTAGCCTTGAAGCTCACCAATATCCAAGACCATCAGTTAGTGGGCGACGGGGCAGATATGGCACTCTTGCAGGTGGAGGCTGTCGATGCGCAAGGTCGTCGTTATCCGCTGGCACGCCAGCAGTTGCAGTTCTCTATCGAAGGTCCGATTGAATGGATTGGTGGCATTGGCAAGGACGCTGACAACACCAACTGCATCCGCTCCTTGTCATTGCCGCTGGAGTGTGGCGTGAACCGTGTGCTGGTGCGCTCCACGGGAGGCGAGGGAACAGCGGTGGTGAAAGTGACTGCCGAAGGATTGGCACCGGCATCGCTGACCCTCAACGTGAAGGGCGATGCACAGCCACGTCCGCAGGGGCTGCTCACACGGGATGAGACTCCTTTAACTCCCTCTTACACAGACTTTAAGCAGACGCTCCATGTGAAGAACATTGTGGCGGGTTGCAATCAGGAAACCGCCCACTGCTCCATCGACGACAGCGAGGACACCGAGTGGAAGAACGACGGGCGTGCCTCGACCGCATGGATTCGCTACGAACTCGAAGCCTCTGCGCAGGTGGATGAGTTGGTGCTGAAACTGACGGGTTGGCGCAAACGTGAATATCCCCTCCAAGTCTATGCCGACAACACGCTGGTGTGGGAAGGCAAGACCCCTGTTTCGTTAGGCTATGTTCACTTGCCACTGCGACCTGTGCCTAACGCTTCCTCCATCACCATTCGCCTGAAAGGCACTGCTTCTGAGAACAATGAGTTCAGCAACGTCAAGGAACTTGCTGCTCCTGTTGCCAATGAGCTTGACCTCTTCAAGGCCAAGGATGGTGACAAGGTGCGCAGCGAACTCCGCATTGTGGAGGTGGACTTCCTCCGACATTTGTAGGCGTGTTCTCTCGTATGTGGCTACAGCGTGGCATGAAATCAAAAGGGCTGACATTCAAACGAATGTCAGCCCTTTTATATTGGTTTTTATGTTTGCCAATTCATGTTCATGAATGGCTGTCGGAGTCGATTATTCAGCAGGAGTCTCTTCTGTTGCAGGAGCTTCCTCGGCTGCTGGTGCCTCCTCGGCAGGAGCTGCCTTTGGAGCCTCTTCTTTCTTGGCAGAAGCCTGCTCGCCGTCCTCGTTCACTACCTCGAATGGGATGGCAACGGAAACCTCGCGGTGGAAGTGTGCCACGGCCTCATAGCTGCCCAGTGCCTTCACACCCTTGATGGTGATGAACTTGCTGTCAAGCTCGAGACCCTTCTCTGCCAGTGCTGCTGCGATTTCCTTTGGACCTACGGAACCGTAGATGTTCTTGCCTTCGGAAACCTTGGCCTTGATGGTGAGGGAAACGCCCTCGAACTTCTTGGCTGCGGCTTCGGCATCAGCCTTAATCTTTGCAATCTTGTGAGCGCGCTGCTTCAATTCCTCGTTGAGCTGCTTGATGGCCTTTTCAGTGGCGAGCACTGCAAGACCCTGAGGAAGAAGATAGTTGCGGCCATAACCGTCCTTTACTGTGAGGACTTCGTCCTTGTAGCCTAAGCCATGAACGTCTTTCTTGAGAATGATTTTCATACTGTCTTACCTCCTATTTTATTATTTCAACAAGTCTGCTACGTATGGCAGGAGTGCAAGGTGACGAGCACGCTTTACGGCCTGTGCCACGCGGCGCTGGTACTTCAGAGAAGTGCCTGTGATGCGGCGGGGAAGAATCTTGCCCTGCTCGTTGAGGAACTTCTTGAGGAATTCAGGGTCTTTGTAGTCGATGTACTTGATGCCGCTCTTCTTGAAACGGCAATACTTCTTTTTCTTAACGTCAACTGTTGCAGGAGTTAAGTATCTGATTTCTGATGGTGCTGCCATGATTAAGCCTCCTTCTTGTTACGACGCTTCTCAGCGTATGCTGCAGCGTACTTCTCGTTCTTAACTGTGAGATAGCGGAGCACGCGCTCGTCGCGGCGCATCTGCAACTCAAATTGAGCAATCACTGTTGGGTCGGCCTTGTACTCAATCATCTGGTAGAAACCAGAACCCTTCTTCTGAATAGGATAAGCCAGTGTCTTCAAGCCCCAGTCCTCGGTGTTGATGATTTCAGCACCTTTCTCCTTGAGGTAGTTGACAAACTTATCGGCCGCTTCCTTCATCTGAACATCAGACAAAACGGGAGTTAGAATGAAAACGGTTTCGTATTGATTCATAAGATCAATAATGTAAGTTTTGTTTGTTAATAATGTTGTTTGTTGTGCGCTTGGTTTCCCAAAAGCGGTGCAAAGGTACGAATTAGTTGGGAGTTAGTTGCTAAGAATCAGCGGTTTTTTGCGCGGAATGAAGTTTTTTGGGGGTAAAACGACAAATTCTTGCCGAAATGTTTCGTGATTCGGAGAAAAAGCCGTTATTTTGTGTCGAATTTGTGAATCAATCAATAAATACACGATAACATGAAACAATACATTGGCATTATGCTTGTCGCCCTTGGCGCATTGCTACTCATCCTGAGTGCCTTCGTTCCTTTTATGAACGACTTGGCTGACCAGAACTGGTACACATGGGGGGCTTTCATTGTTCTTATCATTGGTGGTCTTCTCACGCATATCTTTGTGAATAACCCTTATTTGATTAGGAAGATGTTGCCTAAGAAGGATTAACATCGGTGGTCGATATGGCGTGGCTTTGCGCCAAGTGACAGAAGAGCAAATGGGCTGTGTCTATATGGACACGGCCCATTTTTGTGTAGGTGCGTTAACTGGGGACGAGGCGGTCCTTTTCGTCCTCGCATGGAAGGGCTGACATCGGTCGTTGGACGCTTCTGTGTGTGGCGTGCTTTCACAGCCTCTAAATCGGAGTCCCCGACATCGGTCGGTCGATGTCGGGGACTCCGATTGACCGATGTCGGGGACATCGATTTTGGGGTGCTTTTTGAGGGGTGGTTACTCCTCGCTGTTTTTGTGGTTCTCGTCTGTGATGACGAGCTTGTATCCCTTGCCGTGTACGTTGATGATTTCCACGTTAGGGTCGTCCTTGAGGTGCTTGCGCAGTTTGGTGATATACACATCCATAGAACGAGCGTTGAAATAGTTGTCGTCTATCCAGATGGTCTTCAAGGCATAGTCGCGTTGCAGCAGCTCGTTCTGTCGGTTGCTGAGCAGGGTGAGCAGCTCGGCTTCCTTGGTGGTGAGTTTCTCCTGCTTGCCGTTGATGCTCAGGATTTGCTTTTGGGTGTCGAACGTGAACTTGCCGATTTGGCGCACCGCCAAGTCCTTGTTCTTCTTGCCGCGGACGCGCCGAAGGATGGCTTCGATGCGGAACACCACTTCCTCCATGGAGAAGGGCTTGGTGATGTAGTCGTCGGCTCCAAGCTCGAAACCTGCGCGCACGTCGTCTTTCAGGTTCTTGGCAGTGAGGAACATGAATGGCATCTCGTAGTTCAGCTCGCGGATTTTGCCTGCCAAGGTGAAGCCGTCCATGCGGGGCATCATGACATCGAGGATGCAAAGGCTGAAACTGCCTTGCAGGAATGTCTCAAAGCCTTCTTCTCCGTCTTGGCAGAGTGTCACGCTGTATCCTTTGGCCTCCAAGTATTCGCGCAAAAGCATGCCGAGGCTTTCGTCGTCTTCGCAGAGAAGGATGTTCACTTCTTCAAGTCTGTCGTCTGTAATCATAGTTGTATGGTTTTTAAGAGTTGATATTTCGTTATTGTGTCCGTTGCATGAGGACTGGTTAGTCGTTCATTTTCAGCTTGATGATGAATCGGGTGCCGATGCCCGGTTCGCTTTCTGCCACGATGGTGCCCTTGTGGTCTTTCACTATCTTGTGTACGTAGGCGAGTCCTAAGCCAAAGCCTTTCACATCGTGCAAGTTGCCCGTGTGTACGCGGTAGAACTTCTCGAAGATGCGTTTCAGGTCTTCCTTCTTGATGCCGATGCCGTTGTCCTTGATGGCGATGCAGAGCAGGTCTGGTTCGTTCCATGTCTCCACGTTCAGCTCAAGGTCAGTGTCCTTGCGTCTGTATTTCACGGCATTGTCCATGAGGTTGAAGATGACGTTGGTGAAGTGCATGTCATCCACACAGATGATGGGTTCTGTGGCGTTCAGGTGGGTGATGATTTTCCCGCCGTTCTTCTCCACCTTGAGGGCAAAGGTATGGGTCACGCCTGCAATTAGCTCGTTGATGTCCACCTCTTTCATGTGGAGGTTGGCACGCTGATTCTCGTAGATGGACAGCTGTAGCACTTTCTCCACTTGGAAACGGAGTCGTTTCGTCTCGTCAATGATGGTGGTCGTGAGCCGTTCCATCAGGGCAGGAGTCTTCTTCACCGAGTCGTCGCCTAACATCTGTGCTGCTAACGAGATGGAGGAGATGGGGGTCTTGAACTCATGCGTCATGTTGTTGATGAAGTCGTTCTTCAGTTCCGTCAGTTTCTTCTGCTTGAAGACGAGCACGAGCGTGACAATGAAGGTGACGAGCAGGATGAGCGTGAAGATGAGCGAGGGCATCATGAACCAGAATGAACGCCAGATGTACTTGTTCAAATCGGGAAAATGCACTTTCAGTATGCCGCTGCGCTGGATGGGGTCGTTCTTGAACAGCGTCTCCGAGAAGGAGGCTTCGCTGCCCGTCTTGTCGTAGTCGGCGCATTGATACACCGCTCTTCCGTTGCTGGTGGTCACACTGAAATGATAGGGGATGTTGATGCCGTTGCTGCTCAACTGCGTTTTGAGGGTTTGGTCCAATTCGATGAAGTCGATGCGGTCGGCCAAGGGACGGTCGCTGGCGGTGTAGAGGATGCTGTAGATGACCTCCTCGACAAGGCTCTTCTCGGTGGCATAACGCATCGCCATAATCTCCTGCAAGGAGCGTTGACGGTCGTTGTTGCTGGATGTCTTTTTGGTGAAGTATTTGTCCGACAGATTGGTGCTGGCAGTCGTCTCGCGCGATGTGAACACGCTTCCGTCCTTGGCTGTCACCTGATGGGTGCGCTGGATGACCGATGAGTCGGTGCTCACAAACACCGAGTCGGTTGCGGTTGCGATGCCGTTCATTGCATCCGCTCCTTGCTCCAGATAGTGCTTGGCTTCTGATAGTTCCAGCTGGTGCGCTGTCTCGTACAGGCTGCGGTTCACGGACTCCTCGAAGTGCGCATGTCGTAAGGAGGTAATCTCCTCGATGTAGCGCATCTGCATCACCAACAGGCTGGCGAACGAGATGCCCATGACAACGGTGAGCGTGAGGATTGTATATTTCTTCATCTTCTTTGTGTGCTGTTTAATGACACAAAAGTAGGCTGAATCTTAAATACAGAGTGAAGATTTAACGGGAAAATGGAATAATCGCTAAAAAAGTTTGCGTTTATTAACGACTCCTCCTGTTTCTGCTTGATAAATTCGCAATCAAAAAGGGCGAACCATCAGATGACGGTTCGCCCTTTTGATTGGGGAATGTTGTTGTTGAGTATATCAGTCCTCGTCCTTGTTCTGTTCCTCGAACTCCTTCATCAGTTTCTGCTGGAGGTCGGTTGGAACGAGTTCGTAAGAGGCAAACTTCATGATGAAGCTGGCGCGTCCGCCTGTGATGGAACTGAGGGTGGTGGAGTAGCTGGAAAGGCTCTTCAATGGCACTTTCGCAATCAGCTTCTCATAGCCGTTCTCGCTTTCGCTGCCGATAATCATGCCTCTGCGTCCTTGAAGGTCGGACATCACGTCGCCCATCTTGTCGCCTGGCACAAAGACTTCCACGTCGTAGATAGGTTCCAGCAGTTTAGGACCTGCTGCCTTGAACGCGTCGGAGAATGCGTGGCGACCTGCTAACATGAACGACAACTCGTTGGAATCAACTGGGTGCATCTTGCCATCATACACAATCACACGCACATCGCGAGCATACGAGCCAGTCAGAGGACCTTGCTCCATGCGGCTCATGATACCTTTCAGGATGGCTGGCATGAAGCGTGCGTCGATAGCACCGCCCACCACAGAATTGATGAAGACGAGCTTTCCGCCCCATTCCAAATCCACCTCTTCCTTGCCTTTAGGCGTAATCTTGAATTCCTGATTGCCAAACTTATAGCTGGTTGGGTCAGGCATCCCGTCGTAATAAGGCTCTACAATCAGGTGTACCTCGCCGAACTGCCCTGCACCGCCTGATTGCTTCTTGTGGCGATAGTCGGCGCGTGCAGCCTTGGTGATAGTCTCGCGATATGGAATCTTCGGCTCTTCAAAGCGGATGTTAATCTTCTCATTGTTTTCCATGCGCCATTTCAGTGTCCGCAGATGGAACTCTCCTTGACCCTTGATAAGCGTTTGCTTCAATTCTTTCGATTGCTCAATAATCCATGTTGGGTCTTCCTGCGTCATCTTTTGGATGGCTGCCACCATCTTCTCTGTGTCTGCCTCGTTCTCGGCTTTGACAGCACGGATGTATTTGGGGTTAGGATATTTGACGAAGTTGAAACGGTGGTCGCAGTCTTTGCCTGCCAGTGTGTTGCCTGTGCGCACATCCTTGAGTTTCACAGTGCAGCCGATGTCGCCTGCCACCAACTCTTCTACTTTGATGCGATTGGAACCAGCGCATGTGAACAGCTGTGCGATACGTTCCTTCGAGCCACGGTCAGTGTTTGTCAGGTCGTCGCCTTCATGCACTTTGCCCGACATCACTTTGAAATACTGCACACCGCCGATGTGTGGCTCGTTGGCAGTCTTGAAGAAATAGAGCGAAGTAGCAGCATTGGAGTCTGGGCGCACTTCCTCACCGCGTGTGTTGTGTACCTGTGGCATTTCGTCAACAAATGGCACCACGTTGCCCAAGAACTCCATCAGGCGGCGTACACCCATGTCCTTCGTGGCGCAGACACAGAATACGGGGAAGATGCTGCGTGCGGCCAAGCCTTTGCGGATACCCGTGCGGAGTTCGTCTTCGGTCAGTGCTTCCGTGTCAAAGAATTTCTCCATCAGCCCCTCGTCATTCTCGGCTGCGGCCTCTACCAAAGCGCGGTGCATTTCCATGGCTCTCTCCATCTCCTCGGCAGGAATGTCCTCGATGACGGGTGCTCCGCCTTCAGGCTTCCACGAGTACTTCTTCATCAGCAGCACGTCAATCAGCGCATTGAAGTCAGGACCTTCGTTCAGCGGGTATTGGATAGGCACAACCTTGTTTCCATAGATGCTGATGAGGTTGTCCAGCACTTGATAGAAGTCGCACTTCTCCGAGTCGAGCTGGTTCACCAAGAAGATAACGGGCTTGCCCAGCTTCTCCGTGTAGCGGAAGTGGTTCTGCGTGCCGACTTCAGGGCCGTACTGACCGTTGATGAGCAGCAAGGCCGTGTCCGTCACGTTCAGTGCCGTCATGGCCGCACCCACGAAGTCGTCTGCGCCAGGGCAGTCGATGATGTTCAGCTTCTTGCCGTTCCATTCCACATGGAACACGGTTGAGAACACGCTGTATCCATACTCTTGTTCAACAGGGAAGTAGTCGCTCACCGTATTTTTAGCAGTGATGCGACCGCGGCGGCTGATGATGCCAGCCTCATAAAGAAGGGCTTCGGTAAGAGTCGTCTTGCCCGAACCGTCATTGCCAAGCAAGGCAATGTTTTTGATTTCGTTCGTCTGGTAAACTTTCATTGTTAGGTTAGGTTAGTTTCGTGTTATGTAAATAGAATACAAAATCGGGTTAAATTTACGGCTTTTTCTCGATTCGTACCCCTCGAAATAATATGTTCTACAACATTTTTCATGATTATTCACTTTTTTCATGCCTGTTTTGTGCTTGTCGCCGATAGAAAACCGCCTATTTGCTTGTTCTTCTCCACGGCTTGTGCTACCTTTGCAAAGTATGGCAGGCATCTATCTTCATGTCCCCTTTTGCAAGTCGCGTTGCACTTATTGCGGCTTCTTCTCCACGACGGCACTGGCTCAGCGTCGTGTCTATGTGGATGCCTTGGTGTCAGAACTCCGTGAGCGTCACGCCTTTCTATCGGGGCATTCCGTCAGCACCATCTACTTTGGCGGTGGCACTCCGTCCCTTCTTCCTGTCTGCGAGGTGGAAAGGTTGCTCTCCTCTATATATAATATATATAATGTGGAAGATGGCGCAGAAATCACCCTTGAGGGAAACCCCGACGACATGACCCCCGACTATCTTGCCCAGCTGCATCATCTCGGGGTCAATCGTCTCAGCATGGGTGTGCAGACCTTCTCCGATGCCCGTCTTCGCTTCCTGCATCGCCGTCACACGGCGGCGCAAGCCGTTGCCGCAGTTCGGGCGGCTCAAAAGGCTGGGTTTGACAATCTCAGCATCGACCTCATGTTCGGTTTCCCCAACCAGACTTGTGGCGAATGGCAAGATGATGTATCACAGGCTCTTGCGCTTGGCGTGCAGCATGTGTCAGCCTATTCGCTGATGTATGAAGAGGGGACTCCGCTCACCACCATGCTCGAGCGGGGCGATATAGCCGAGGTGAGCGAGGAAGAATCGCTTCGCATGTACGAATGCCTCATCGACCGTCTTGCTCAAGCGGGCTTTCAGCACTATGAAATCAGCAATTTTGCCCTCCCAGGCTACGCATCGCGCCACAATTCAAGCTATTGGCATGGTGTGCCGTATTTGGGTGTAGGCGCAGGTGCCCATTCCTATGACGGTCATGCACGTTCTTACAACGTCGAATCGCTGACAGGCTATCTGTCGGGCGTGTCCGCAATGCAAGAAACCTTAACGCCCCATGAGCGTTACAATGAACACGTCTTTACAGGTCTCCGCACGGTAAATGGAATCAGTATCAGCCGTTTACAGATGCTGTTCGGCGCAGAGTTGGCGGCATACTGCCTGCGCAATGCCCAGTCGCATCTTCAGAACGGGCTTCTTGTTCGCGAGGGTGATGTGCTGCGTCTCACTCGTCAGGGACTGTTCGTCTCCAACGATGTGATGTCTGACCTGATGTGGGCGGAATGAACTGCTTCTCTTGTCATCTTTTGAATCCAGTGTGTGATGTTGTGTCTGTGTAAAAGAGGCTATTTTTGCTTCAAAGTTGTACCTTTATTCCTCGCTTATCATGTTTTTTTCTAAAAAAAAGAAAAAAAAGGTGAAATTACGAATGCTGGACATGAAAACTCCGTACCTTTGCATCGGTTTTGAAAGCAAATTGATTGTTTAACAAATTAAAAGCAAAGAAAAATTATGAAGAAGTTGGTTTTCGCTGCTGTTGCAGCAATCGCTCTCACTGCATCTGTTTCATTCGTAGCTTGCGACCAGCCTGCTGCTTGCAACGATTCTGTTTGCGGTGACACAGTTGAAGTAAACGACACTGTTGTTGCTGACACTGTTGCTGCTGATTCAGTTGCTGCTGACACAGTTGCTTAATCATAGCACAGCGTACTACTTTCGGGATTGACATAATCCCCAAGGGAATTGAACCTGCTTGACACTCGTCTTGCAGGTTTTTTTATTGGACTTCATAGGAAACAGCACACCCCTCGGATACAATACTTATATCCGAGGGGTGTGCCATTTTTATCCGCCACACAATCCTGACATTGTGTCTCGGGGCAGAATCAGACGCTCTCTTTCTCCTCTGCCAAAAAGTTCCGACATGACTTTCCTTTCACGTCCGCATCAGACGTGCTTTCACAGCCTCTAAATCGGAGTCCCCGACTCCGACCAACCGATGTCGGGGACTCCGATTGGTCGATGTCGGGGACATCGATTTTTGTGGGAAATTTAAGGGTGAAAAGTAAAGGGAGAAGAGTAGTGCAGCGACCGCTGTTTATGCCGTGCAGCATACCATGTCAATCGCAACCTACTCGAAACGATATGTTGGGGCATTGCGACGGGCAACTATTGCGCCAGGTTCGAGCAGATAGATGGCAGGGATGACAGGCAAGTAGTAAAGTTTATCGGTTTCAATCCGTCCCTTGGGGGAGTAGCCGACAATCCACTGGTGCGGAAGGGTATCAGCATAGGATTTCCACAGGGTGAGGTCGGTGTCAAACGGCGTGATGAACACCACTTGGAGCGTGCCAGCGGAGACTTGCAGGTTGATGTCGGCATCGTTGCGCATGGTGTCTGCGAGCGAATGGCAGTCCGTGCAATCAGGGTCGAAAAAGACTAATATAGTGCGTGCCTGTGGTTGAAGAGTCTTGAGCAACTGGTGATGAATGCCGTCACGACCTGTGAAAGCGAAGTCAGCCACAGGGATGCCGAGGCGGTTTTTCCCGAGGCACTCGAGCTGATAGGCAATGTGTATGCCTTGTCGTGATTCGGGCGGATACGCCATCGACAGCGCACGGCACATCTGTTCGTATGCAGCATCGTCATACACAGGTGACTCATGCTCACCGAGATAGCGGTGGGTGAGTGTGGTAATCAAGTGCAACGTAAGAGAATCTGCTGCCGCATGGCTTACGAACCCCTCCATGGCACGTTTCGTGCCTTTCGACGAAGCGTGTGGTGCCACACTGAAATAGTTGGCTATGTGCTGTTCCATGAATGCGGTATCACGGCTCAATGCCGTATCTGACCAGTCCATAGCATCCCAAAAGTGTTCAAGGATGTAATCCGCGCGCTGCACGGGCACTGTCAATGAACTGGGCACTTGGGGCAACGGCAACTCACGCACCCCTTGTGCCGTTGCTTGTACGGCACATACCATCATGACTGTAAAGAATACAAGGAAGGTGGTGGTGTGTCTCATTGGCTGTGTAGTTGTTTGCGATTTTTGTTGATAGTCAATTATGAGGCCATGCTGATGCCTCTTTCAAACGCCATGTGGCGCAGATTGAGGATGGCGTAGCGCATGCGACCTAAGGCGGTGTTGATACTGCAATTCGTCTTTTGGGCTATTTCCTTGAAAGACAGTTCGTCATAGACTCGCATGAGGAGTACTTCTCGCTGGGACTCAGGTAACAGGGCAATGAGACCACGCACTTCCTTGAGTGTCTGTTGGTCTATCATCTCCTGTTCACGGTTCTCGTTCAGCGCAATGTCGGCTTTGCTGTAGAGGTCTGCCTCGGTAGCGTCGTTGGAGAGCGTCTTGTCTGCCACCGATGTGCGGTAGTAGTCGATGAGGTGGTTGTGGACAATGCGCATCATCCATGAGGAGAACTTTCCGTTCTCGGCATATTGACCGTTTTTCAGGCGCACAATCATCTTGACGAAGACATCTTGGAAAAGGTCTTCGGCAAGTTCTTGATTCTTGACGGAATATAAGAGGTAGGAAAATACCTTACTCTCATAACGCTTCAGTAGGGCATCGAATGCGTTATTGTTGCCTTTTATGTACAAACTGACCAACTCTTCGTCAGCGAGTTCATGAAGTTTCTTCATTATGCTTTCAGTGTTTGTTAAAGCGTAATGTGTTGTCTATAGGCAGTTGTTTTTGAGAGTGAATAATTGGGTTGCTGTATATGAAACGGCTACAAAGTAACGTCTTTTATTTGAATGGTACAAACTTTTTAGACAAAAAATGCACTTTCGGCTATCTTTAGTCCTCTGAGCAGGTCCGTTACAGGCATTCTTTTCTTGCCTTCAAGCTGCAATACCTTGATTTTGAGCCAGCCGTCTGCCGTGGCGACACGGAGGGTGTTTTTTCCGTCGGTGTCGAGCGTGCCAGCAGGTTGGGGCGTACCAGCAGGTTCTTTCTCAGTCTCATAGATTTTTACCGACTTGCCGTCCAGTGTCGTCCATGCTGCGGGGTAGGGAGCAAGGCCGCGGATGAAGTCATACACTTTCTTTGTCGGCTGGTTCCAGTTGATGCGGCATGTGTCGCGGAATATCTTGGGAGCAGGGGTGAGGGGTACGTCCTTGAATCGGTCTTGGGGGATGGAGACAACGGTTTCTGCCAAAATGTTGTTCACGGTTTCGGTAACGAGTTGTCCGCTGAGTTTCATCAGCTTGTCATGAACCGTTTCTGCATTGTCGGTGTCGTGAATGGGGATGCGCACCTGCTGGATGATGTCGCCTGTGTCAATCTCGTGTTTCAGAAAGAAGGTGGTAATCCCCGTTTCTGTATCTCCGTTGATGACGGCCCAGTTGATGGGGGCTGCACCGCGGTACTTGGGCAGGAGGCTGGCATGAGCGTTGAACGTGCCTAAACGCGGCATGCTCCAAACAACTTCTGGCAACATGCGGAAAGCAACTACAATCTGCAAATCTGCATGAAGGGAACGCAACTCTTCGACGAAAGCAGGGTCTTTAAGCTTCTCGGGTTGAAGCACTTTCAGCCCATGCGATGCGGCGTACTGCTTCACAGGGCTGGGTTGCAACACGCTGCCATGGCGTCCCATGGGTTTGTCGGGCATGGTGACAACTGCCACCACATTGTAGCCGCCCTCTACAAGGGCACGGAGGCTCTCCACCGCAAAGTCGGGAGTGCCCATATAGATGATACGAAGGTCTTCTTTGGTCATAAATTTCAAATCTTCCTATTCTTGGCTGAATGTGATTAGTGTCTCGCGATAACGGGTGAAGAGACCTGAGCGAGAAACGAAACCGATGTAGTGGTGCTGTTCATCCACTACGGGGAGATTCCACGCCTTTGTGTCCTTGAATTTCTGAATGGCGACTTTAGGCGAGTCGTTCACCGTGAGCACGGCTGGAGGCTCTTTCATGAACTGACCTGCTGTGTATTGTCGGTATAGTTCGGGGCGGAATATATAGAGGCGGACAGAATCAAGCGTGACCACACCTAACAAAGTGCCGTTGGGTGCTACGACAGGGAATATGTTGCGGTGCGATTTTGCAATGGTTGCTACGAACTTGCTAAAGGAAATGTGGGGGGAGATAGGCTGATAGTCGCGTTCGATGAGCGATTCGAGATTGAGGACAGTGAGAACGGCACTGTCCTTGTCATGGGTCAGCAGTTGCCCCCGTCGTGCCAAACGCATGGCATAGATGCTGTGAGGCTCGAAGAGGTTGATGGTCAGATAGGATACGACCGACACTATCATGAGGGGAACGAAAAGGTTGTAACCTCCTGTAAGTTCAGCGATTAGGAAGATGCCCGTAAGTGGAGCGTGCATAACGCCCGACATGAGGCCTGCCATTCCATATAGACCGCAGTTCTTGGGCGACACATAGCATGCGTCTCCCATCGAAAGCCCCAGCCCCATGTCCCATAAGTGGGCAAAGATGAAGCCAGCGATACACCCTAAGAAGAGGCTGGGAGCGAACACACCGCCACATCCGCCGCCGCCATTGGTTGCGGTGGTGGCGAACACCTTGAACATCAGCACTAACCCTAAATAGATGAGCAGATTACTTTGGGTGGCAGAGAAAAGCGTGTTGTGCATGATGTCCCGTTCTGGCGCATCGTTGATGAGTTGGTTGATGACATCGTAGCCCTCGCCATACATGACGGGGAAGAAGTAGATGAGTACACCCAGTACGATGGCACCGAGCAAGAACTTGTAGCGACGTTTCTTGATGTGTCCGAAGATGCCTTCAAACCAGTTCATGGCTCTTGTGAAGTACAGGCTGACAAGTCCACAGGCAATGCCCAGCAGGATGCAGCCAGGGATGATGTCGATGGTGAAGGCTTTGTTGAGGTTGAACTCAAATAGCGGGTCTGTGCCGTAGAAAGCATAGGATACGCATACCGATGTGATACTGGCTACGAGTAGCGGTAGCAAAGACGAGAAACTCAAGTCGAGCATCAGCACTTCAAGGACAAAAACAAGCCCTGCAATGGGGGCTTTGAACACTCCTGACACGGCACCTGCTGCACCACAGCCCACTAACAGCATCAACGTCTTGGGTTGCAGGTGGAAACGTTTGCCAAAGTCTGACCCCCATGCGGCTCCTGTCAGCACGATAGGTGCTTCGGCTCCCACCGAACCACCGAAACCGATGGTGATGGCACTGGCAATGATGCTCGACCAGCGGTTGTGCGACTTGATGCGGCTGCGACCTCTTGACATGGCGTAGAGAATCTTTGTGACACCATGGCTGATGTCGCCGCGCACGATGTATTTGACAAAGAGTAAAGATATGAGGATGCCGACAGCAGGGAAGACGAGGTAGAGAAAGTTCGTGTCTTCTGCTACAGCTACAATCTCTGACGTGAGCAGGTGCTTGATTTCTTCAATCAGCGATTTCAGCACAAAAGCGGTCAATCCCGTGCAGACACCGACCATCAGGCTAATCATCAGAACGATTTGCCGCTCCGTATGGTCGCCTTTCAACCACTCTGTCAGGAAGTTGATGAGTTTGAATTCCTTGCGTCTGATGCCAATCAGGTTCATGTGTCGTACCGCCTCCTATCAGTCTGATTTACCAGTTTTTCACTCTCTGATGATTGTAAACTGCCCGTTGGCACTCATCTTAATAATGCTGCTGGGCTTATGTTTCTCGCGGCTTTGGCGACTGTACTTCACGACATAGTCAACCGCATTCTTGATGTCGTCACTGATTTCCTCAAACGTGGTTGGGGTAGGCTCACCGCTGATGTTGGCACTTGTGCTGACAATGGCCTTTTGGAAACGGAAACATAATTCTTTGCTGAACTCTTCCTTCGTGATACGCAAGCCGGCACTGCCGTCATCGGCAATCACGTTGGGAGCTAAGCCTGTCACATTGTCAAAGATGATGGTGAGAGGCTTCTCGCTCAGTTCAATCATGTCCCAAGTCACATCTGCTACATTCCTGACATAGCGTTGCAAACGCACGTCGCTGTCCACCAGGCAGATGAGTGCCTTGCTGTCCTCTCGCTTCTTGATGTCATACACCTTCTTGACCGCTTCTTCGTTTGTGGCATCACAGCCGATGCCCCACACTGTATCGGTCGGGTAGAGGATGATTCCACCTGCTTTCATCACCTCAATCGCTTTTTTAACTTCGTCTTGTAACATGCTCTTTCTTTTTTATGTAGTGCTGGTGTCGTTAAAATTCGCTTGTAAAGTGGAACTTGATGTGCTTGAAGTCTTGTTGAGCCATTTGTAGCACATAGTTGGAGTCCGCCAAAAAGACATCTCTTCCCTCCTTGTCCTTTGCCATATACTGATACTTGCGCTTTTTGAACATCTCTAATTCTACCTCGTCCTCACTCTCTATCCAGCATGCTTTGTAAAGGCTGATAGGCTCCCATTTGCACTTTGCATTGTATTCGTTCTCAAGGCGGTACTGAATCACCTCGAACTGCAACTGTCCCACGGTTCCGATTATCTTGCGGTTGTTGAACTGGTTGACAAACAGCTGCGCCACACCTTCGTCCATAAGCTGGTTGATGCCCTTCTCCAACTGCTTTGTCTTCATTGGGTCGGCATTCTCGATGTATTTGAACATTTCGGGCGAGAAACTCGGTAATCCCTTGAAATGTAGTTGTTCACCCTCGGTCAGCGTGTCACCTATTTTGAAGATGCCATTGTCGGGCAAACCCACAATGTCGCCAGGATAGGCCTCATCAATGGTACTCTTACGTTGTGCCATGAATTGTGTGGGGCTGGAAAAACGCACGGTCTTTCCATTGCGGACGTGCAGGTAGGGAGCGTTCCTGACGAACTTTCCCGAGCAAACCTTGCAGAAAGCCGTACACGAACGGTGGTTCGGGTCAATGTTAGCTGTAATCTTGAAGATGAAGCCTGTGAACTTAGGTTCTTCTGGTTGCACCATACGCTCCTCCGCTGTTGTTGGGCGCGGTTTTGGTGCAATCTCTACAAAACAATCAAGCAATTCTTGTACACCGAAATTGTTCAATGCCGAACCAAAGAAGACGGGTGCGACTTCGGCTTCCAGATACGTGTTCACGTCAAAAGCGTCATATACGCCGTCAATCATCTCTAAATCCTCGCGAAGTTTTTCTGCATCTTCCACACCCACGCGCTCATCCAGTTCCTTCGAGTGAATATCTACGTTCACCTTCTCCGTCACCATCTGCTTGTTCGGTGTGAAGAGGTTGAGGTTTTCTTCATATATATTATACACACCCTTGAACCGTGCGCCCTGATTGATAGGCCAAGAAAGTGGACGTACCTTGATTTGTAGTTCGCTTTCCACCTCGTCCAGCAGGTCGAAAGGGTCTTTGCCCTCGCGGTCCATCTTGTTGATAAACACGATGACAGGTGTCTTTCTCATACGGCACACGGTCATTAGCTTCCGTGTCTGCGCCTCCACACCCTTCGCTCCATCTATCACGATGATGGCAGAATCTACAGCCGTCAAGGTTCTGAATGTGTCCTCTGCAAAGTCTTGGTGACCAGGCGTGTCGAGGATGTTCACCTTATATACTTCGTCCTCCTTGACATTCGTCTTTCCGTCTCCCTTTGAGGCTGCAGGACTATAGTCAAACTCCATCACCGACGTGCTCACTGAGATGCCTCTCTGCTTCTCAATCTCCATCCAGTCACTGGTGGCAGTCTTCTTTATCTTATTGCTCTTCACCGCACCTGCCACTTGAATCTGACCGCCAAACAGCAACAATTTTTCTGTCAGCGTTGTCTTACCAGCGTCAGGATGCGAGATAATCGCAAAGGTCCTTCTTCTTTCTATCTCGTTCATATCACAATCTTGTTACTCTTTATCTTGCAATCAGTTGCTCAATGCACGCTTGCAGCGACGTCTCCCAATGAGGAATCTCGATGCCGTATGTATCTTTGATTTTGGTCTTGTCCAGCACAGAGTAGTGTGGTCGGGGTGCTGGGGCGGGATACTCTGCGGTGTGCAGCGGTTTCACATGGCAAGTGTCGATACCAGCTATGCGGTGTATCGCTTTGGTGAAGTCATACCATGAGGTGACACCTTCGTTGGAGAAGTGATAGATGCCTGATACGATGCCTTGGTTGATGGCTGCGAAGATGGCTGTGGCGAGGTCACGGGCATAGGTCGGTGTGCCCACTTGGTCGAAAACGACACCAAGTTCTGGCTTCTCCTTGCCCAAACGAATCATTGTCTTCACAAAGTTGTTGCCGAAAGTGGAGTAGAGCCATGCTGTGCGGATGATGAGGTACTTCTTGCAATTCGCTTTAACGCTCTCCTCGCCAGCCAGTTTGGTGCGTCCATACACGGAGTTGGGACACGTCGGTAGCTCTTCCGTCACAGGTTTGTAACTTGTGCCGTCAAACACATAGTCGGTGCTGACTTGCACGATACTTCCCCCACGTTTGCCGACCGCCTTGGCCAAGTAGCCAGGGGCGATGTTGTTCAGCAAGTTACAAAGCTCTTCGTTGCATTCCGCCTTATCTACCGCTGTATAAGCAGCGCAGTTCACGATGCAGTCAATTTCGTTCGCCTCAACGAAAGCCTCCACTTCCTGCTCGTTGGTAATGTCCAGTTTCTGAGCCTCTGATCCTTCAGGGATGACTACATCCGTGAAGAAGTACTTGTGCTGTAAATGTTCCTTTGCCTGCAACTGCATCTCATTGCCGAGCTGACCGTTGCATCCTGTCACCAATATATTCATATCCGATACTCTTTTTCTTTTATTAAAATTCCACTTCTCCTGTTTTGTCCTTTAGGTAATAGTCACTCAGCATGCCGATAAACTTCGCGATATTGTTGATTGCAGTAGCTGTCTCTACCGAGATTTCCTTCTTCTGCGCCCTGAGGAGCATCGTGCCATACAGCGCATCGAAGCAGTTCTCTATCTCATCCTTCTCTTGGCTTTCTGTACTCTTTGCCCTCAACTCCACAATGAACGGCAATGCCTTGTAGTAAGTTGCTGAGTAGAAAGGATGTTTGCTCGACTTCAGCAGTTGTGCGTGTAGGTCATTCAGCAGAATCAGGATGTTCTTGTTGATTTGCAGATGACCATGCTCCGTCACCCCTTCCTCTCGCATCATTTGGATAAGGCTGTCATACCAGCCCTTCAACGCCTCGCTCTTCTCTGTGTCCAAGCCGAATAGCGGAATGTACTCCTCCGTCATCTTCTCAGTGTCCAAGCCGTAGGCACGCAACGTGTCCTCCACTTGCCACATGTACAGCAAGTATTCCGCTACACTTTTTTTCTTCAGTTGTTCTGCTATATACATTATATATAC
>CAMWJL010000022.1 GCA_947174565.1 uncultured Prevotellaceae bacterium
ACTGTACACTTCGCCATAGACGGTAATCGCATGGAGGTGTCTTCTGCCAACGAGGGAAGCTGGGTGGAAGTGTACACCATCGGGGGCGTGAAGGTGGCATCATCGCGTGTACAATCGGGGCATGCCAATGTGACCTTGGGGGACACTCCCGGCGTGTATGTGATAAAGAATGGACATGTAACATTTAAGGTAATGAAGAAATGAAAGCACTGAATATCTACAAACTATTGGGTCGCACAATAGCCTTGGCCGCATGCTTTTGGAGCGTGTCGCTTGCCAATGCGCAGATGTTGAACATAAAGATTAAGGGGCAGGAAGAAAGCCGCATACATCACATCTTCAAGGGTAACGAACAGGCAATCACACGAGTAGAAATAGGCAAACTGACCGACGACATGAAGCATATCGTCTTTGAGCCCACACTGGAAGACATCAACAAACTCAAAGATTCCTTCTATCAAGGGATTGGAACAGAAGAAATAGCAACCCTATCCGATGGCTCAAAGGTACTCCATGTGACTCCTGAAAGTGGCACTGTTCAGATTGACCTTGGTCTCAACCTTCCATATATGCCTGATGGTACTTATGAGGCGACTCTCGTAATGGCACCTTTATGTATGTTAAGGCCTGAAGACTTGCGTGGCGGTAAACTTCAGGTCGCCATCTGGAACACAGATGAGAAAGGAGTATTCACGACAAATAATAAGTATAGAGTGAATTTTAAAAATCCAGATGGTTCTGGCAAAAACTCCCTATTTGAATCCAGCACTGACGAGATTGTGATACCTTTGGGCACAGTGGACTTGCATAGTAATTTCTACGAAACAGAAAGAGTTTTGCAAATTTCAACCAGCGCAAAATCGACTGAAGTAAAACAAACTTACGCTCGGGAGTTTATCGTAAAAAGAATCGAATTTACACGCAAAGACAATGACGATGCCGACTATGTGAAGATGTTTGGAGAGAATGGACTACGCAATGCCGTACCAATCAATGACATCGAAACGGTCAATTGCTATGAGACGCCCCAGTTAGAAGCCCGATACAAGTCCATAAGCGAGGGAACAGAACTCAAGATGACCAATGCAGCATTCGCTGACTTTCCTGATATACAAGAAATGAACGCCAATGTGAACATCTCCTATGACAGAGACGACCTTGGCAACCTTCCTGCCACAAGCAGAAAAATAACATTCGTGCGTACTGGTGAACAAGAATTTACAGCCAAAGTACCGCTTCTTTCCCCTTCCGTAGATACAATAACAATCAAAGAGTACGAAGTCACTGCTGAACATGAACTGTTCGCTGGCACATTCTCCTTGTCTTCCAAAGACATGGTAGAGCCATGCAAATGGACATTGACAAGAAACAACATCGGTGATAAGGGAGAGAAGTTGGACTTCACCAGAAGCCTACAACTGAAAGCCGAGGTATCTGCGTTGCCCCAAGAACAATGGAGCAGTTTGTCAAGGCTAAACATTCAAACAATTATGCTCTTTTTTGATGCCAACGGAAACTTGGTACACTCCTGCGAGGAGGGAATCATGGAAAGAAACGAAGACACACATACGCTTTCCACAAAGTTTCTGATGAGCAATGCAGCATGGCTCATCACTCCCTCTTCCGAATACAATGCATGCGTGGCTTTTATGGTATCAGAAAAAGGAAATAGCGTATCATGGTCGTGGGATTGGATATCCCAAATGGAGAATCCAGCCATCCCTGTATGGTTCTCCGAGAAATTCACGTTTACCACTCCCTCGCAGGAGGAGTATGACAAGGCAAAGGCTTACGCACAGGAGCGTTACATCGCAAGCCTATTGCCCAACGTCATGGCAGAGGACGAAAATATATCCATTTACAACGAGGCCATTAAAGCCACTCAAATCAACAAACTGATGGAGGTCCACAAGGATGACACCTATACAATAGGCAGAGACTCTTGCGATTGGACGAATCCGAATCTTTGCATCCACGTAGCCGCAGAGGTTGATAACGTGGCATATCCCGAGAAGCGTTATTTCAAATTCACTGCATTTGCTGTACCTGATGCCATCTTGGCAGAAAAGTATGGAATCAAGACGCTCGACGACCTTCGGCGAAAGGCACACGAGATTTACTCCCCACTCTACCCCGAAGATGCCAATGTGACGGACGAAAAAGATTCAAAGAACTATTTGAACCGTTTCGTAGCCTACCACATCCTACCATTTGATGGTGCTTACTACAAGTTGACCTATATGGATGGCTCAAGAAACCAGCAGATGGCGAAGGCGTTTAACAGACGTGCAGCGGACATCTGCGACTACTATGAAACGGTGATGCCACATTCACTGATGAAATTCTCTTTCCCATCCGGTAGTGAGGCAGGTCTGTACATCAACCGTTGTGGTGTACAAAATCGTCCTGACCAATATGGCCGATTTGAGCGTGGCGCGAAAGTTGCTACGGACAACGACATGAAGGAAAAGTTGGGTGAGGGTCTCACCTCCATCGGTTGCAATGGTCGTTACTTCTACATTGACGATATCATCACATACGGCACACGCACACAGGAGTATGTGTTGAACGAGCGTATCCGCATGGACGCTACTACATTGTCACCTGACTTCATGACATCGGGCGCACGGGGATTTGAATATGAGGAATTTACCGATGGCATGTATGCGAACAGCGCAGGTGAAAACTACAATCCGCTGACGAACAAGGCGCATTGTTTGGGCTTCAAGGCCGGTTCGGCGAAGAACTTTATCTATAATGATACTAATACGCACCTCCATGTACGTCCACGTTATATCTGGTTCTGGGCGTATGAAGGCGATGAAATCATCATTAAAGGACGATATGACCTCACCGTCAAGTTGCCACCTGTCCCCGCAGGCACTTACGAGGTACGCATGATGACATGTATTGGCTTTAATTCGCGAGGGATTGTGCAGCCATACATTGACGGAGTGCCGCAGGGCGAACCACAGGATTTGCGCCTGAGTGGAGAAAATCTCTTTGGATGGAAGCATGACTACGCAATCGTCGGAGAAGTTGAACGTGACGAGAATAATCGGGAATTCAGCGAGGAAGAACTGGAAAAAAAGAAACAAGAAGCCATCATTGCATTTGACAAGGAAATCCATGCAAAAGGATGGATGAAAGCTCCTGGTAACTACATTGCACTCGGCAGCACCTATGCGGATATCAACAACAGTTTCCGTAGCCAAGCCAACACGAGTCGCTGGGTTCTGGGAACGTTCACTACTGACGGGAAAAGCGACCACTATCTGCGTCTGCAACAGGTGATGGATGATCCTAACGATTACGAACTAAACCTCGATTTCATCGAATTAGTCCCATCTACCGTTTACGACAATCCGCAATGCCCAGAGGATCCTTATTGATTATCTGACACAAACGAACAAACGCACAACAGGCCGACTTCCATGTGGGAGTCGGCCTGTTGCTTGATGTACCTCTGCACAGAAAGGAATAGTCGCTTTTGTCCCGAAACGGGAAAGACGACACGCACCATTGGGCACTTGGATGTGAAGCGATTCCACACCCCTAAAAACGATGTCCCCGACTCCGATTGGTCGGAGTCGGGGACATCGATTTAGGAGGGGTATTTAGGGGCAGTTCGTCGCTTCGGATTAAATCGTTTCCTCCCCTGCTCTATTGATGGGATGATGCTTTACGAGACAGGCTCATTACAGCACTCCCTTGCTGCTGGGAAGTTGGAACTTGTAGATGTCGCGCTTCACTGCCATCTTGATGCTGCGAGCCAGTGCCTTGAAGATACCTTCTATCTTGTGGTGCTCGTTGTCGCCTTCTGCCTTGATGTTGAGGTTCATGCGGGCTGCATCGCTGAAGGACTTGAAGAAATGGAGGAACATCTCGGTGGGCATGTCGCCAACACGCTCTCGCTTGAAGTCGGCATTCCACACGAGCCACGGACGACCGCCAAAGTCGAGTGCCACCTGACAGAGACAATCGTCCATCGGGAGGGTGTAGCCATAGCGTTCGATGCCTCGCTTGTCGCCAAGGGCTGTGGCGATACATTCGCCGAGGGCGATGCCCGTGTCCTCTATGGTGTGATGCTCATCCACGTCGAGGTCGCCCTTCACATGGATGCGGAGGTCAATGCCTCCGTGCTTGCCTATCTGCTCCAGCATGTGGTCGAAGAAGCCAAGCCCCGTGCTGATATCGCACTGCCCTGTCCCGTCAAGATTCAGGCTTACATCGACATCTGTTTCCTTTGTCGTGCGACGTACAGATGCTGTGCGCTCGCCAGCAAAAAGGATTTCGGTGATTTCGTCCCACGACTGCACATTGTCGCCCAAGATAAGATGCTTGCAACCAAGGTTTTGCGCTAACTGCTTGTCTGTCTTGCGGTCGCCAATCACATAGCTGTGGGCAAGGTCATACTCGCCCGTCATGTACTTCGTCAACATGCCTGTGCCCGGCTTGCGTGTGGGCAAGCCCTCTTCGGGGAAAGAGCGGTCGATGAGGATATCGTCGAACGTGACTCCCTCGCCTTTCAAGGTGTTGAGCATGAGGTTGTGAGTAGGCCAAAAGTCCGCTTCGGGATAGGAGGCTGTGCCAAGCCCGTCCTGATTGCTCACCATGACAAACTCAAAGTCAAGTTTGGTACGGATGAAATTGAGGTTGCGAATCACGCCTGGCACAAACTGGAACTTCTCGAAGGAGTCAATCTGCTCGTCGGCTGGTTCGATGAGAATGGTGCCGTCGCGGTCGATGAAGAGTGCGGTTTTCATAAGCTAAGCGTATTGTCTGAGTGCTGAAAGCAGTTTGGTGTTCTCGTCCTTGGTGCCTACGGTGATGCGGAGACAGTCGCCACAGAGGTGTACACGCGTGCGGCTACGCACGACAACTCCTTTCTGTACCAAATACTTATAGATAATATCGGCATCGACCATGCGGACAAGGATGAAATTGGCATCGGTCGGATAGACTTTCTTGCAGATGGGCAGGAGTGCCAACGACTTTATCAGGGCCTCGCGCTCTTCTAATATCATTGTGACATGGCGTTGCAGCAGGGTCGCATTGGTCAGAATCTCAAGGGCTTTCTTTTGGGTGAGCACATTCACGTTGTAGGGGTACTTCACCTTGTTGTACAAACCGATGATTTCGGTGCTGGCAAATGCCATGCCCAAACGGATGCCTGCTGCTCCCCACGCCTTGGAGAAGGTGGCAAGCACTATGAGGTTGGGAAATCGCTGGAGGTCGAAACGGAAAGGCCTCTGCGCAGAAAAGTCGCTGTAAGCCTCATCCACGATGACAATGCCTTGGAAGTTCGTGATGACTTTCTCTATCTTCTCGCGCTGGAAAGCATTGCCAGTAGGGTTATTGGGCGAACAGATGAAGATGATTTTTGTGTTCTCATCACACGCTGAGAGCAACGCATCCGGGTCAATATCATAGTCTTCCGTGAGAGACACCTTGCGGTACTCCACATCGTTCACGTCGGCACAGACCTCATACATGCCATAAGTAGGAGCGATGGCTACCACATTGTCTTTGCCTGGACGACAGAAAATGCGGAACGGCAAATCTATTGCCTCATCACTTCCATTGCCCAAAAAGATATTCTCCACAGGAACTTTCTTCATCGGAGCAATTGCCTGTTTCAGTTCCTCTTGCAGAGGGTCAGGGTAACGATTCACCCCATTAGGATAGGGATTCTCGTTGGCATCAAGATACGTATCTGCCTTCACGCCCTTGAACTCGTCGCGAGCGCAACTATATGATTGGAGTGCCCAGATGTTGGGACGTACCAAGTCTTGTAAGTTCTTCATAATGATTGAATCCTTATGGTCATTGCATTCTTGTGAGCATCCAACTGCTCCGCTTCTGCCATCAACTCGACAGCACGACCGATGGAGCGGATGCCCTCGGCTGACAACTCTTGAAAAGTAATCTTACGGCAGAAGGAATCAAGGTTCACGCCGCTGTATGCCTTGGCATAGCCCGATGTGGGGAGCGTGTGGTTGGTGCCCGAAGCATAGTCGCCAGCCGACTCGCAGGAGTAATTGCCAAGAAAGACACTGCCCGCATTCACCACTCTGTCGGCAAAGGACGAATAATCCTTGACGGCAAGAATCAGGTGCTCGGGAGCATACTCGTTGGTTATCTCGACGGCTTCATCGATGTCTTTGACAATGATGAGTTTAGAGTACTCTAACGACTTCTCGGCTATCTCTTGGCGAGGCAGCAATGCCAACTGACGAGCCACCTCTGCATCGACCTTCTCCGCCATCGCCTCGGAAGTCGTGATGAGAATGACCTGAGAATCGATTCCGTGTTCTGCCTGAGAAAGCAAGTCGGCTGCCACGAACATGGGATTTGCGGTATCGTCTGCAACCACAGCCACTTCGGAAGGTCCTGCGGGCATGTCGATAGCCACCTCATGCAGGCTCACTTGCTGCTTGGCTGCCGTCACAAACTGGTTGCCAGGACCGAAAATCTTGCTCACCTTCGGCACTGACTCTGTGCCGTATGCCATTGCGCCAATCGCCTGAACACCACCAGCTTTGAAAATTTTGCTGACACCAGCCACTTTCGCAGCCATCAGAATGGCAGGATGCACCTTGCCCTCACGGTTAGGGGGGGTACAGAGGACAATCTCCTTGCAACCTGCTATCTTGGCTGGCGTGGCGAGCATCAATACCGTGGAGAACAAGGGAGCTGTACCTCCAGGGATGTAGAGACCCACCTTCTCAATAGGCACAGACTTCTGCCAGCACATCACACCAGGAGCCGTCTCCACCTTCTCCCCCTCAAACTTCTGCGAGGCATGGAACTTCTCAATGTTGGCATGGGCAAAGACCAATGCCTCTTTCAAGTCATCAGACACAAGTGCCTCAGCCTCAGCCATCTCCTCGTCTGAGACAGCCAAACCGTCAAGCTGCACCTTGTCAAACTTCTCTTCAAAGGCCTTCACGGCTGAGTCGCCATCCTTCCGAATCTGGTCAAGCACGGTCAACACCGTCTCCCGCAGTTCGGACGCATCGCGGTGTGGACGCTCCAAGAGTGCCCCCCACTCTGCCTTGCTGGGATATTTAATGATGTTCATTACAGTATCATCTTTTCAATAGGTGTCACCAAGATGCCTTCAGCACCGAGAGCCTTCAACTGACCCACAATCTCCCAAAAGTGCTTCTCGTCGAGCACAGCATGCACTGAGCACCACGCTTCGTCCGCCAACGGGATAATGGTAGGACTCTTCAAACCAGGCAGCACTTTCACTATTTCGTCCAGACGTGCCTTGGGAGCATTCATGCGCACATATTTCTTATCCTCAGCTATCAGCACCGAGTTGATGCGGAACAACAAGTCGTCCAAGATAGCCTTCTTTTCTGCCGACAAATCAGGGTTACCAATCAACAACGCCTCACTCTTCATCACCACTTCCACCTCCTTCAAGTTGTTGCTTACCAGCGTTGAGCCTGAGCTAACAATGTCGAAGATACCATCTGCCAAGCCGATGCCAGGAGCTATCTCCACCGAGCCTTGAATCACGTGGATGTCGGTCTCCACACCCTTATCCTTCAAGAACTTACGGAGAATCACAGGATAAGATGTGGCTATTTTCTTTCCATTAAACCACTCCACCCCTGGATAATCCACAGCCTTTGGAATTGCCAACGAAATACGGCACTTGCTGAATCCCAGACGCTTCACGATGTCAGCCTTTTCACCACGCTCCACAAACTCATTCTCGCCCACAATACCGACATCGGCCACACCATCTGCCACAGTTTGTGGGATATCATCATCGCGGAGGAACAACACCTCCAGTGGGAAATTGGACGACTGAACGAGCAGCGTGCGCTTGCTCGAGCTCACTTTAATGCCTGTCTCCTTCAGAAGATACATGGTGTCTTCAAAGAGACGACCCTTTGATTGAACTGCAATACGTAACATATATAATAAGTGTTTTATTCGTTTGTTTAATAATCAATTAGCAATACTGAGAATAGTTCTCAATTACTAATTTAATGCCCCATGAAACGTCATAATAGACTTGTTCGATGGGATGTAAGTAGAAATAGTAGGACGTTGACGACATGGTTCGTCGTGTCGGAAAAACTCCAAAATTGAACTGTACAGAAACCTTTCCGTGTCGAACACTACATAGTCATAGTCACGATACAGCACATCGGTGCTGGGCAGGTCATTCTGCCTCGAATGGAACACATCATACTGAAATCGGTGCTTCTCCACTATCGCCTGCATATCCTGCAAGTTCACGCCATCGCTCACCAGCAGGAACTTCAGCTGTCGCTTCTCCGTCTCCTTTGAAGACCACGCTCGCACTTTCTGCATCACATACGCCATCACACCCTTCACCACAATCGCCAGCGTGATAAACGCTGAATAGAGGAAACTGCAATGCGCAAAATGCTTCTTGAAGAAAATCACCATCGCCTTGTGAAACGCATTCACATATCGAATCGAGTCTTTCTTCGTGCTCTCGCCTTTGTAGTGGAGGATGTTAGTTGGAATGTAATAATTCTGATATCCAGCCTTCAACACCCGATAACTCAGGTCAATGTCCTCGCCATACATAAAGAACGTCTCATCCAGCAGTCCCACCTTGTCGAGTGCCTCCTTCCTGATAAACATGAAAGCACCACTCACAATCTCTATCGGATTGATAGACTGCTTATTCAGATACTGCATGTAATAGCGACCAAACAAGCGACTCTTCGGGAAAAGAGCAGACAAACCAGACATCTTGCAGAACGCCACAAACGGGGTCGGAATGCCTCTTCGCGATTCGGGTGCAAACGACCCATCCACTTTCAGCATGCCCACGCCACACATACCAGCCTGCGGATGCCCGTCCATAAAATCAATGCACTCCCTCAGCGAACGCTCTCCCACAATCGTGTCGGGATTCAGCAACAACACATATTCCCCTCTTGCCTGCACGATGGCTTGGTTGTTCGCTTTCGAGAACCCCAAGTTCTCCCGATTCTCAATATACCGAACCCATGGGAAACGGCTCTTCAAGTAAGTCATCGAGTCATCTGTACTGGCATTGTCCACCACAAACACCTCGCCATTCAAACCACACAACGCCTTTTCCACCGAGAGCAAACACTGCTCCAAGTAGTAGCGCACGTTATAGTTCACTATGACCACCGAAAGTTTCACTGCCTCACAATCCCGTTTTATAGCCCTACTCGTTGTTCACACCTTCCAAATATGTCTGAACTTTCTCGCACGAAGGCCAGCAATACAGCGTGGTGAGCAAAGCCACCAATGCACAGAAAATGCCACTTACATTCATCGTCACATAATAAGTCACCACGCCCAACACCGCTGTCAGACACAAAAGAGCCATCCGCACGACACTCCAAACGTGATACGCATTCAGAGCCTCATCATTGTTCATACGCCGCAGTCCCTTCGTCGTGTTCAGCACAAACAAGCGCAACGCCACTGGGATGCCCACTATCGTCAGCAGAATCACCACCGTGTTCAACTTAAATTCCATTTCCGAGTGGGAAGCAACCATGCCGTTAGGAATAACATCCAACTCGCCCAGCACAACCACAACAGCCACAATCAACCACGCCATCAGCAGCTCCACTTTCAGAACCTTCAAAAGCTTTTCTATATATTTTATCATAATTCTTGTTTTAGCCGTGAAAGCAGTGTCAACTGTCCTTCACTGGCACTCTGTTCACCAACGAGCGTCCCAATGTCACCTCATCCGTGTACTGCAACTCATCATTGATGCTCATTCCTCTCGCCAACATGGTCAACTTCACTTCGGGCCATCGCTGCAACTTCCGAGAAATGTAGAAATTCGTTGCGTCGCCCTCCATCGTCGAGCTCAAAGCAAAGATAACTTCTTCAACCCCACCCCGACTGACACGCTCAATCAGGCTTTCAATCTCCAATTGTCCAGGCCCTACCCCATCCATAGGCGAAATGACACCGCCCAGCACATGATACAGCCCCCGATACATTTGCGTCTGCTCAATCGCCATCACATCCTGCACATTCTCCACCACACAAATCTGCGAAGCGTCACGCATCGGGTTCGCACATATCTGGCACACCTCCTCATCGCTAATGTTGTGACACACTTTGCAGTAATGCACCCCATGACACAATGTTGAGACAGCATCCGTAAAGGCATCAATCCTCCCCACATCCATCCGTAACATGTGCAGCACCAAGCGCATGGCTGTTTTTCGCCCCACACCCGGCAACTTAGAAAACTCATCCACTGCACGTTCGAGCAATGCCGACGAATACTGCTGATTCATGTCAGTCCTCTTGTACGTTTAGCCAAAATCGACTGCAAAGATAACGAACTTAACTGGGCTGGCAAAGAAAATGCACCTGCAAAGTGCTTTGCAAGTGCATTTGTCGCTCAAAATGTGTACCTTATATCCATTTTGCGAGAAAACGGAACACGGTTCTAAAAGTCGTGAACGTCTTGTAGGCCGTGATGCCATACCCTATCATGTTCATCCATCGGCTTGGCGAGTTCACGAACATCTTGTTCGTCGGCATGAAACTATTCGACACACCGCCTTTCAGTTCGTCAAAACTGCGCTTCATCTGCCGCTTGACCCGCACCTTCTCTGCACGGATGTCCTCCAGCGACATATACGTCACCCCGTTCATACCGAACCTCCTTCCTCGTCATAGCCGTCCATCTCTCTCGCCAACGACTCTGCCAGACGATGAATCTGCGCATCCTTATCAGCCTTAGTCAACAGTTCCTCCACCATGGTCGGTTTCTCCAACAGCTGCCGACTAAACACCCTCACGAAACGGTTCTCAATGAGTGGTTTCCTGAACAGATACACAATCCAAATAATCAGCAGCAATCCAATGCCCACCACATAGTAGCTCAACGTCTCGCTGCCCGTCAGCAACGCCACCGTCTGCACCACTCCCGTGCTCAAGAAGAAAATAGCACTCGTCGCCAGCGCAAGTGCTATGGCTCCTAACACCACACATGTGGCCAACACCGTGAGCCGTTCCGCCGCCACCAGACGCAGATAACGCTCCACTCTGTAGATGAGCCGCTGCAAATCGTTATTGATTTGGCTCGAAGCATTCATCACGCGCCTGCCTTATTCTACATCAAAATCTTCGGCTGGAACAACTTCCTTTTTCCTGCCAATGTTCTTGATGTCCTCCACCAACTTGTCAAAGCCCTCCTTGTCAAGTCTGATGCCACGCTTCAGGAGTGCTTCCTTAATCTTTGCGCGCTGATCCACACCCTTTTCAGGGGCAAAAAGCAAACCAACAGCTGCACCTGCCACAGCACCGCCTACAAAGGCTGCCACCAATGCAATACCATCACTTTTAGTCATAATCGTGTCAATTTAAGAGGTTAATAAATGCGTTAATGTTTCTATTGCTGTCTAAATAGCAATTGCTATTTCATCTTGGAATTTATTTCTTTCAGAGTCTTGGAAATGTTAGCAATTACTCTGAGCAACGCCCATGTAGTAATTGTTGAGAAAAGCACACCCACCGAAATCGCCAAACCGCCAGGATTGAATACAGTATCATAGCGGACGCTATCATGATAGGTGGTGGGGTCTATCACTTTTGTTGTTGTCAGCGTAACCAAGCAGAATAGTGTACCAACAATACCCACCCCTAACACAATGTTTGCAATAGTGGCAAGTGCATTTTCACAGGAATTGTCTTGGGCGGAGCCTATACTACCGGGATGAGGGGACGAAATTGCGGATTGCTCTTCGATACCAAGAATCTCACTAATGTTTTCTTCAGCCATATTACTTTGATCTTCTGTAGAGAGTAATGAAGAATTGACCTATAAGAATCCATGCGGTTAGGGTAATCACATTGCCCATGATTTGTACAATAATGTACCACTCATACCGCCATCCTGAACAAGTATTAACAAATATACTGAATAGGTGGTTCAGGATGAACAGGCCTACGCCTATAGCTGCAAGAAATGATGATGTTTTCATTTTGTTACATATTTTATGTGTGTCCAAAACCGTGACACAGTTCACGTCAATCGAAATTAAATCTTCTCCGAGAGGGGGTACATTGTTGTTATTTCCAATTTTAGAATACGCTAATGTTTCTATTGCGAGTCAAATGTACAACATATTCCATTAAAACCAACACATTTTCCGCGGTTTAACTTTTTTTTACACGTCTTCCTCCCCAAATGTGGCAAATAAGGCCTAACTTTGTCCACATCATTCAATCATTAACACATTAAGTACACATTTTATGAAGAAAACACTCATGATGGGCATCGCACTCGTTGCAGCCCTTGCCTTCGTTTCATGTAAGTCATCTGAAAGCAGCTACAAAAAGGCATACGAGAAAGCCAAAGCCAACGAACAGGCACAGACCATCGCTGCCGACCAAGTAGAGACCGCCCCAGTGTCTGTCACTCCCGTCGTCAGCACTCCCGTTGCCCCTGCCAACACCGAGAACGACCGTCAGGAACGTCTCTCAGTCATGAACGGCGGAAGCCTCAAATCTTTCAACGTAGTATGCGGCTCGTTCAGCAGCGTTGACAACGCCAACAACCTCCGCAACACCCTCGTGGCAAAAGGCTACTCCGCACAAGTGGCACAGAACCCCGAGACAGGTATGTACCGCGTCATCGCTTCTTCATTCGACGACCGCGCAGCAGCTGTTCAGTCACGCGACCAACTTCGTGGCTCTTATCCCGACGCTTGGCTACTCTATCGCACATATTAAAAAAGACATTATTACCGATAAGTGAGGGAGACCCCAATTCATGACGCGCCTCATCACATAACATACCGAAAAGTCCAAAAACAAAACATCGGTTTTGAACTGCACCTCCAAAAGTTGTTGTCCAACTTTTTGGAGGTGCAGTTCATTTATAACAAGCAGTTTTCTCTATTGTATTGCAAATAGGGCTAATGTCCATCTTCCACATGCTGCAGACTCTTCGTCAGAGACCACAGTTCCGAGGTTCTCACCTCCTCTATCGGAAACCCTGAAATGAGGAAGTGAAAAATGGCAGAAAGCCTTGTTCCAAGATTCACCATTCCACGCCAACAAAAGTGTAATCTATTGAATTTCGCGCTATTGCTATCCACGGGCTATCTGTATGCACTCTTCTCGCAACTGAATAAGTTCTGGCACCGTAGCTGGATTCTTTTTTATGTTGAAAATCGGCGTGTACTTGTGTATTAGGTCGGTTTCGAGTTTGTCGAGATTGTTGTCGGTGACACATATCCATCTCACCTCAAGGTTTTGCTCAATCCATGCAATGATAGATTGCTTGTCTGCCTCTGTGAACTTATAGTTGTTTTGGTTGCTCTTTCCTTTCAGAGAACCACGGTCTGGCTTATATCCCAACACTGCACCAAGGCTGCGGAAGAACGTGGCTGCGCTCTTGTGGTGTAGTTCCTGATTCCACAAACGCTGACGAATACTCTGCGATGCTTTTCCAATGTAGATGATATTATTTCGGTTCTTTGAGTACTGGTCGAATGGAGGTGGCATACTTTTTCCCTCTCTCAACTTGATGCAGTACAAACCAGGTTTATTGGGTATATCTGCTTCTTGCAGCGACGAAACAGCTTTGAATACGCCCGTTTCAACCCATGATTTCAGCCCTCCATCACACATGATTGTTATTGCAGGTTTGTCCTGCTTTACAGACGAGCACACCGAAGACTTAGGTGTCGGCATTGTCGCAGATTTACTATTAACAACCACAATACGCCCACTTCTTCGCAAATTTCTCAGGTCATCAATTTTGAGGTCTTTAATTCCAAAGTCATCACCACCGTAGAAGCCGATTCTGCGCATCTCTTTCCTAATCTTCTTTTGCTCATCTTTTGAGGCAGAGGGGCGCTGTATGACAAGACTTTCAAGATCTTCATATTCGGACTGGGTAAATACATTTTTGCCTTTCATCTATGTGTCTTTATTTTGTTTCAAATAGGTTCTTCTTCACCATTGTGTAGAGTCCAACAGCAAATACAAAGTTATGTAAAATGCCAATAGCATCCAAAATAATTGGTGAAAAAATTATTGGTGTGATAAATTCATATACGCATATTATTCATGGAGGGCATTTTTGACATACGACGAACACCCATTTCACCACAAATGGCAATTTGCCAAAAGAAATGGAAACAGTAGTATAACAGTCACAACAAGCAAAGTGAGCCGCTTTTGCCATGCTTCTTAGCTATCTGCATGAGGACAAGGCGGTTACTCTTATACGGGCACTCTGCGTGAAATAACATGCGCAGGGTGCGCGTAATATATCACACAGGGTATATGAAATATACTGCGCAGGGTGCGCATACGGAACGGTTCACCCAGTGGCATTCATGCACGACACCATGAGCCGCACGGGAGCAACTGGAGCTAAAGACTGTGCCACAGAAAGCAAGGTGCGGAAGCAGAGAGAGATACATACGTCTCACAACAGGCGTGAAAAAAGACGTTTCCCTTTGTATTGTGGCCACTTTTTCGTACCTTTGTGGCACAAAATCATTTCGACAACTGGATGGAACAACTATTGCGACTCACAGAGGACATCAGTGGCATCGTGTGGGGATGGCCGATGATTGTCCTGTTGCTGGGCACTCATATCTACCTCACGCTGAGACTGAAATTTCCGCAACGAAAAATATGGACGGCTATCAAGCTGTCGGTGAAGAAGGACAAGGATGCCACGGGCGACGTGAGCCAGTTTGGCGCGTTGGCAACATCGTTGGCTGCGACGATTGGCACGGGCAACATCATCGGTGTCGCCACAGCGGTGAGCTTGGGCGGTCCCGGGGCGGTGCTGTGGTGCTGGCTGACGGGCGTGTTCGGCATCGCCACGAAGTATGGCGAAGGCCTGCTTGCCATCAAGTACAGGGTGAAGACGCAGGACGGAAGAACCGTAGGCGGTCCTATGTATGCGTTGCATAACGGGTTGAAAATGAAGTGGCTGGGCGTGCTCTTCTGCGTGTTTGCCGCGGTGGCATCATTCGGCATTGGCAACACGGTGCAGGCCAACGCCATCAGCGAGAACTTGGCACTGGTGATGGGTGACTGGCTGTCGCCCGACCACACGAAGATGATGACGGGATTTGTTTTAGCCGCACTGGTAGGATTTGTAGTGATTGGCGGCGTGAAGAGCATTGCCCGTTGGTGTACGACGCTGGTGCCGATGATGGCACTGCTGTATGTGCTGGGCTGCCTATATATATTATATGTGAACCACGCTTATCTGGGCGAGGCGGTTTCGCTTATCTTTGCAAAGGCTTTCTCGCTGGAAGCAGTGGGTGGCGGCACGGCTGGCACAGTGGTGATGGTGGCGGCAAGATATGGCATTGCGCGCGGTCTATTCTCCAACGAGTCGGGCATGGGTTCGGCTCCGATTGTGGCCGCGGCTGCACAGACGAAGAACCCTGTACGACAGGCGTTGGTGTCATCGACGGGCACGTTTTGGGACACGGTGGTCATCTGCGCCATCACAGGGCTGGTGATTGTGTCGAGCATCATCGCATCCCCCGAAATCAGCCAAGAGGATGGCGGCATGTTGACCAAGAAGGCGTTCGGAATGATTCCTTATGTAGGCTCACCGATTCTGACGTTTGGCATCATCACGTTTGCCTTTTCCACCATTCTGGGATGGAGCTACTATGGCGAGCGGGCAATGGAGTATCTGGCTGGCAGACGGAGCATTACGTTCTACCGCATCTTGTACATCCTGCTGGTGTATGCAGGTTCGACCATGAGCTTGGCATTAGTGTGGAACTTGGCAGACATCATGAATGCGCTGATGGCAATTCCGAACCTCGTGGCGTTGCTGTTGCTCTCGGAGGTGATGGCAAAGGACACACAACATTATCTGTGGAATAAACACTTAGACGAAGAAGACAAATGATAGAAGACCTTTGTATCATCATGCTGACAGCGGGCATCACAAGCCTGCTGTTCAAATTGTTTAAGCAGCCCGTTGTGTTGGGCTACATTGTGGCTGGCATGCTGGTAGGACCGCATGTGATGGGCGAGGCGTGGATTAGCGACTCGGAGAATGCCGCCACATGGGGCGAAATCGGTGTGCTCTTCCTGCTGTTCAGCCTCGGTTTGGAGTTCTCTTTCAAGAAGTTACTGAAAGTGGGCAGCACGGCAGTCATCGGTGCCGGTGTCATCGTGGTGGGCATGATGACAGCAGGCATGCTGACGGCTCACGCATTGGGCTGGGGAGGCATGAACGTGCTGTTTTTGGGCGGCATGCTGTGTATGTCATCGACCACCATCGTATTCAAGGCTATCGACGAGGCAGGATTGCGCAGCCACCGCTTTGCCGGCGTGTGCTTCGGCATCCTCATTGTGGAGGACCTCTTCGCCGTGGTACTGATGGTGCTGCTGAGTTCCATCGCCATGAAGAACAGGTTTGAGGGCGAGGAACTGCTGTGGCAGGTGGGCAAGTTAGCGCTGTACATCGCCCTGTGGTTTGTGCTGGGTATCACGCTGATACCGACATTCCTGAAACGATTTAAGCAACACCTGAACGACGAGACACTGACGATTTTCTCCATCGGCTTGTGTCTGGGCATGGTGCTGCTGGCTGTGCAGTCGGGATTCAGCAGCGCACTGGGCGCATTCGTGATGGGTTCGGTACTGGCTGAAACGATTGATGCAGAGCGAATTGAGCACTTGATGCAGCCGATGAAGAACGTATTTGGTGCCATCTTCTTTGTGTCGGTGGGCATGATGATAGACCCTGCCCTGCTCCTGCAATACTGGTTGCCCATCACCGTCATCACGCTGGTGGTGATTGTGGGGCAAATCCTGTTCGCCTCCATCGGAACACTCCTCTCTGGACAGCCGTTGAGAGTGGCACTGCAGACAGGCTTCTCGCTGGTGCAGATTGGCGAGTTCGCTTTCATCATCGCAGGTTTGGGACAGAGCCTGAAAGTGACTGATGCCAGCCTCTACCCCATCGTGGTGGCAGTCAGTGTCATCACAACCTTCCTCACGCCCTACATCATGAAGCTTGCCTATCCCACGCTCGCATTCCTCGAGAACCACATGAGCGAACAGACAAGAAAGTTACTGGACAGCTACACGGAAAGGCGAAGGGCTGGCAGCACCACCAAGAAAAGGGCATGGGCAGCACCAGCCAGCCGACTCATAAGGATGCTGCTGTTGCAAGTGGCAATGGCACCTGGCATCAACAAGTTCCTGCGCCTCTTCAACGAGAACCTGTATGCCCGTGAACGCTTGGCTGAATCGAAGCGTGGTTTGGAACGCGAGGTGGAAGACATGCTGATTAGCCTCGACATGAACATCGCCGAGGTGGAAGTGCCTGCCAACTCTGCTTTTGCAGGAAAGGCACTCAAGGACCTGAGCATCAGAGGAAAAACGGGTGCCAGCATTGTCCGCATCATCCGTGGAGGCATCAATATCAACATTCCTGGCGGCAACCACAAGCTCTATCCGGGCGACCGCATCATTTTGGCTGGTTCCGATGCCGACATCGCCACGTTCAGAAAACTGCTGGACATCAGCATGACGGACACCAGCAAAATGGACAAGAACACGCACATCGTGATTGACAATTTCCCTATCACGGCAGATTCGCCCATCTGCGAGAAGAGCATCATCAGTTCGGGCATCCGCGAAAAAGGCGGCTGCATTGTCATCAGCATTTTGAAGGCAAACGAGGAGGTGTTCATGAACCCTGACCCCAACATTGTGCTGCACGAAGGCGATGTCGTCTTTGTGGCTGGAGAACAAGAGAAAATGCAGGTGTTCTTCAATTCGTAGTCAGGAAATGGAAACTGATAGTTAGAGACCATGATTGTCATGTCTGATTGGCAATACAGGGATTTTCTTTCCCAAAAGTACCTTAACCAAAGAAAAAGTACAAGTTTCAAACTCCAAAGTCCAAACTAATTCTTAACTTTGTATCACTTATCGCAACACTCCCTGTGGAAAGCCACACAAGAGCGTTTCCGATACATCGGGGATGACTGGATTTGACAGCGAGATGAAGTGGTATGTAAGCATGCAGAGAGTTGATGCCCCTCTCTTAAATCTCAGACATCAAAGAATTAACTGGCGAAACTCGTTACGCTCTCGCTGCTTAATCGAAGTTTAGTAAATTAAGCCTAATTCCCTTGCAAGGTCGAGGGAACGAGACATCGCCCAGAAAGCCAATCGTCCTGAGGCGTTCTGACCAGCGGTGCTATAAATTCAGGAATAGTTGGCAGTAGCCTCGTGCTGCCAATGAAACTCAAAGAGGATAAGGGTGCAGTTGGTGGTCTTGGTCTTGCTGCATCACGAAAACCCAAGGCAAGAATAAGCATGTAGAAAGCATATGGCTTCCTTGTTTGGACGAGGGTTCAATCCCCTCCATCTCCACTACGTTACGACGGTCGGGTATTGAACCTGACCGTTTTTAAGTTTTTCGCCCCTCCATCTCCGCTACGTTACGACGGCTGGGTATTGAACCTGAGCATTTTAGTTTTTCGCCCCTCCATCTCCACAATGTTACAACCATCGGGTATTGAACTTGATTGTTTTTAGTTTACAAATTTATTCGTACCTTTGCAGCCGAAATAGAAAAAAGGCAAAAAAGATATGGACGAGAATAGCATTGGGACTGGACAGGACATCATGTCGGACTTGGCAAATCTGGACCTTAGCCAAATTACCATAAGCGACATCATCAGGTACATCATACAGTTTGGCAAAAACGTGCTGATAGCACTGGTTGTCTATTTCATTGGGCGTTTCATCATCAAATACGCCATCAAAGTGCTGCGACAGGTGACACAGAAGCGACAAGTGGAGGCTTCGTTGACATCTTTCTTGAACAGCCTTATCTCAATTACGCTGAACTTGCTTTTAGCCATCATTATCATCGGCATCTTGGGTATCGACACCAGTTCATTCTTAGCGGTATTTGCCTCGGCTGGTATCGCAGTCGGTATGGCACTGAGCGGCACATTGCAGAACTTCGCTGGTGGCGTGCTGATTTTACTTCTAAAGCCATACAGAGTGGGTGATTTCATTGAAGCACAAGGATTTGCAGGAACGGTGCGCGAGATTCAGATTTTCAACACCATCATGACGACTGCCGACAATCAGACCATCATCATCCCCAATGGCACTTTGGCGACAGGAAGCCTAAAGAACTCGACCAAGGCAAGCACCAGACGTATTGATATTGATGTGGAGGTAGCCTACGGAACAAGTCCTGACGATGTAAGAAAGGTGCTGAATGACATTATTGCGGCTGATGAACGCATCATGAAAGAACCTGCTGACAAAGCACCATTCATCCCGATGACCACGATGGGCAGCAGCAGCATCGTGTTCCAAATACGAGTATGGGCAAACGCAACAGACTATTGGCCTGTGAAGTTTGAAACGACGGAGAAAATCTATCGGGAGTTGACCAAGGCTGGCATTGAAATCCCGTTCCAGCAGATGGATGTACACATCAAATCGTAAAACAACTGTGATAAAGAACATCATCTTCGACCTTGGAGGTGTATTGCTTGACATAGACCTCATCTATTGTATGCAGCAGATGAGCGCATTGGGCATCGACTTCAAGGCGTATGAACAAGCAGAAAAGCGAGCAACTGCAGGAACCAAGGCGGCGGTGCTGGGCGAAGGCATTGTAGCTAACGGTGCAATGCACCTCTATCAAACAGGCGACATCTCCACAGAGGAGTTTCTGGAAGGGGTGAAGAAGTATTGCCGCCCTGACACAACGACAGCGCAGGTGCTGGAGGCTTGGAACACATGCTGCATTGACATCCCCAAATATCGTTTGGACAAAGTGAAGGAACTTAAAGAACGGGGCTACCGAATCAGTATGCTTTCCAACACAAACGAAGCACATTGGGTGAAGATTGTAAATCAGTGTTTCGGAGGACAGGAGGTGGTAGATAGCCTTTTCGACCATGTGTTCCTATCACAAGAAATGCACATGGCAAAACCTAACGATGACATTTATTTGGAGGTGCTTAAACAGCTTGGTGTAGAAGCAGAGGAATGTATTTTCATAGATGACTCTAAGACGAACCTTGAAGCAGCTGCCGCTTTGGGATTCCACACACTGCATGCGGCTACATCCAAGACGAAGGACGGGAAAGTGATAGGAAGAGCAGAACAAGAGTGGATAGATGAGATAGATAAAAAATTGCAGCGTTGAAGTTTCTTTCAACGCTGCAATCTTCTTTGAATTTAGAACTTTACCGTGACCTTCTTGCCTTGATAAGTCACTGTTTTTTGTGTGCCATCGGGCAATACAACTACGAAGGTTCGCTCCGTGAGCATACCCTCGAATGTACCTTGGCGACGATGGATGGTCAGTGTACGCTTGGCATCGTTCCACGTCATACGGATAGTGGCAAATTTACCTTGTTCATAATCGTAGTTTGTGCCTTCATCCTCGTAAAGGGTGAACTCGGCATCCGCCCCTGGATAGACACGAAGCGTCATCTGCTTATCCACCTGGTCGGCTGTGGATTGACGGTCTTTGCCGATAGGCAGGATGCTACCAGCCTTGACAAACACAGGGATAGAAGCCAAGGTGACAGGAGTATTGACAGATGTACCACCTGCGTAATGCTGACCAGTAGCATAATCGTACCAACCTGCTGCATGCTTGGGCAGATAGGTTCTCCACTGGCTAACATTGGCTTCTGTGACGGGATGCACCAGCAATGCTCGACCAAACATATATTCATCCTGTTGCAAAAGTGCTTCTGCATCGTCTGCAAAGTCGAAAATGAATGGACGCATCAGCACACCACCATTCAGCGACACTTCCGCAGCATGAGAATAGATGTATGGCAAAAGACGGTAACGCTCACGAATGCACTGGGTGAAGATGTCTTGAGCTTCCTTTCCATAACGCCAAGGCTCTGTATCGCTCATGTAGCCATGCACACGCATGAGAGGAAGATAGACACTGGCCTCTATCCAACGGAGCATACGCTCTATATACTCCTTATTCGTATATTGGTCGCCTGGACGGAAGAAGCCACCTGCATCGTAAGTCCACCAAGGAAGTCCTGCGGCCTGCATACCCAATCCTGACGCTATTTGAATACGAAGCGTCTCGAAGTCATTGCCGACATCACCCGTCCACATGGCTGCACCATAACGCTGAATGCCAGGGAATCCGCAACGCGTAAGAATCATTGAACGACGTTGAGATGCGTCCTGACGATTTCCTTCATAAACGGTTTTGTTGACCAACAAGGGGAACACATTACGGAAGCGTTCGCCCGCATACTTGCCATTCCACACTCTCCTACCCTTCAAGTCATCGTTTTCAGGTTCTGTCGCATCCTGCCACCAAGCATCAATGCCGTAAGGAAGCAAGTTCTTGGAGAAAACCTTCCAATAAGCTGCTGCTGCCTCGGGGTTGAAGAAGTCAATCCAATCAGTACCAGGAATATAGTAGCCTTGCTGCAACATAGACTTACCCACCTCGGAGTTCTTGTCAATCTTTGACCACACCGAAAGCATCAGCCGTACATCCATGTCATGAAGGTCGTCCGTCAGTTTGCGAGGATCCGGATAATGGTCTTCATCGAACTTCATCGCATTCCATCCATACTTTCCCCACCATTGCCAGTCCTGCACAATTAAATCAAGTGGAATCTGCTCGTCGCGGAAACGCTTAGCCGTCTGGATAATCTCATCTGAAGAATGGAAACGCTCACGACAATGGATGTAGCCTAATGCCCACTTGGGCATCATGGGCGCAGCTCCCGTCACTTGGCGGTAAGCGGCAATGATTTCATCCGCAGAACCTACAAAAACGGTATAATCAACAGCCTCTGCCATCGGTGAACGGAGCACCGTCTGGTCATCTACCGGCTTATAATAAACCACAGGCTTGTCGTCACGCTCCAATTCAGCCTCAATCGTGTGATTGCCAGCTTCCAACTCGCAGAGAATGGAGGTCGTAGGTGGAAGCCAGATATTACGATGGTCAACAAGCAGTTTACCATCAATGCTGAGAGTGTGGCGACGTGCCATCGTCTGACCAACATCCAGCAGCAAGGAGTACAATCCTTTTACAGGAACGGAGAACCGCGCCTTGAAGAGGTTGCGCACACGCACCTCACTCTTACCGCCAGTGGTGGAAGTGACATTCACCACTTCACGTACACCCTCCCCTTCTTGCTTCACAAGGGCAATGCTTTGTTCAGCAGGGTTAAACTCGGTCATGCCGTAGTTGTTCCACAACACACCATAACCTTTGTTTGACAGGAACATCGGAACAGAAATCTGCGTATTGACTTGCGTGAGGCGACGAGAAAGTCCCCGTACATTGACATAGCCATCCTGGAACTGCCCCAAGCCATAGAGAGACTCGTCAACGGGCGACTCCATCATCAACGTGGCCTCATGCGTATTCTCGCCCGCCACTGTTGCCGCTTTGAGTTGATGCTTTGTAGCACGAAAGACCAACTTTCCTGTATGGTCTTTCACCGAAACCTCCTGACGGTCAGCATCCACACACAGCATCGTACCTGCGGAAGAAACGAGTGTCGTAGTCGCACCTTGCACCTTCTTCTTCAGCGGCAAAGAGCCATTTTCTACATAAATCCACTCTGGCATCTCTGTCGTCTCACCTTCTGTATATTGAATACGGAAAGCGTTCGGCGTGAGTGCTGTAACAGCCAATTGCCCCTTGCCGAACGGAAGGGTCTCCGCACTGAGTGTCAATAATGACATCAGCGCAAACATTAGTATCAAGTTTCTTTTCATACAATATTTAATTTTTAGGGAATATTATCTGATAACAACCACTCAGATGCATAAAAGCGAAAAGACGTAACAATCCATCGTAGTAAGCATCAAAATAGCCATCTTCAAAAGGAACATGCTTGGCATTCCACAAGGCATCGACAAACTCCTTGCTCTTAGCGTGACTGCACATGATAGATGCCGCCGCTGTTGTGCCTACAAGACCTATCGAATGGCGTAGTTTGCGGAAACCGCCTGCTTGGAGAATCTCCTCATCTTCAGGCAAAGAGCCATCAACTCGATACTGATCCACAAAGTCATTGACACCCTGAGAATAAAAGAAGTTCTGAATCTTCTCTCCATACTGCTGCTGCCACTCACGGTCAGCACAGCTCCATTCGTAGTCAAGAGCTATGTTCATTGGCACACGCCATGAGTCATAACGGAAATTATTGCCACCATTGCGGCGACCACCAAAACCCTGCATCAAACTGCCATCATACTGACACATGTCTGGGTTCAAGCCCGTCGCTTCATGGCAAGCCTTATGCAGGAATGCACGGGATTTCTCTGCACATTCGTTCCAATAGTCGGCACGCCCATCATCTGCCCATTTTGCCCACACTTCGTAGAAAGCAGGAATGTGATAAGAAGGGTCAGTGAAACGCTGCCCAAAGCCGTCAGGCGTGAAAGTGATGAGCTTCGTTTCAGGCTCAATGAGGAACATCTTCTGTTTCTGCGGTGCAGCCCCTGTCTGTTGCCCCCCTCCGAAACCGCCAAAGGCTGGTATGGGACGCCCTTCCACCTCTCTCGGCATAATGCAGTTGAGGATGTGTTGCGCTTCTGCCTTGTAGTTGATGCCCGTATCGTTCCCCCAGCGGTTGGAGGCAAAAATGAGTGCTGTGATGAAATAGAGTTCGCCATCCGATGCAGCACCCTCAGCATTGTGTGTGCCGTCCGTCTTGCAACTCCAAGCGAAGTACCCTTCACGAGGTCCGTCCTGATGCTGCATATACTTCTTGCTCCAACGCCATAAGCGGTCAAAGATGTCCTTCTCTCCAAACTGCACAGCTATCATCATGCCATACGACATACCTTCAGTGCGCGCATCATGGTTCTTGATGTCAGACACATAGCCCATCGAATCGCCAACCTCGAAATAGACCTTGTTCGCACCATAGAAGACATCGTCAAACACCTCTTGTACCTTGGCATCTACGTCTTGCGCGGAATAGCCCATTTCTACAAAAAGATTACGATACTTCATGGTATCGAAAGCACCTTGTATCCAAGGCTTATACGACTGTGAGAACGCACTGGTAGCCATGCACATCAACGCCAACACAAAGATTACCTTTCTCATGATTCTCGTCTGTATGTTGTGTTACTGACACCTTTATTGGAACTGCCACCAGTCAAAATTGAAAGTGCCATTCATATTCTCAAAGTGCAGATAAAGGTCATGAACGCCCTTCACATTCGCCACCTTGCCACTGACGACACGGAACTTCTCATCGCCACCCGTTGGCTTCACTGCCACACGGCCAATCTCCTGACCCTCAATGCCGTCGATGCGCAGAACAATGCTACCACTGCCCTTGGCGGAAGCCACAGCAGCCATGAACTTCTGAGCACCTTTGCTGCCAAAGTCAACACCTCTCACACGAATGTACTCCCCTTCGTCAATATCGGTGATATACATTTCAACACGACCTGTGGAATAAGGCATGTCCTTCACAATACCAGTGTTCTTAATGCCCATCTTCGAGCTTTTCAAGCCCTTGCCCCAAGCCATCGTTTCAGCTTCCACACGCTTGTAAGGATTCAGGTACTCAAGCTGCTTCATTGGCTCTTGGTCAAGCCAATAAGGAATCTCCTGAATAGTGCCGTCTGCATTGTAAGTGATTTCCTGACCACTGACAGAACGACGTTCATGATGCTCCCATGTGTCAATGTGCATGATGTCGTAGTTCTGACCAAAAACATAGCTCTTACCCTTATAATCGGTGATGCCTGGGTGGTTGCCTCGGTCACGCTCCGTAGGACGCATGATGTAACCTTTACTTTCCCACTTGCCAGTAGGGCTATCGCTCATCGCATACCCCAACGCCTCTGGACAACAAGTCGAAGCGTAAGCCAAATAGTAGTGTCCATTACGCTTGTAGAACCAAGGCCCCTCCTGATAGTGCTCAATGTGGTAATCCAGTTTCACGATATCGCCACTGACAGAAATCATATCTTCGTTCAACTTTACATAGTAAGTATTAGGATTGCCCCAATACATATAAGCCTGACCGTCATCGTCAACAAACACCGTCGGGTCTATATCCTCCCAATGCTCTTTCTGCCATACGAGTGGCTCACCGAGCGGGTCTTTGAAAGGACCATAAGGGCTGTCGGACACCAACACGCCAATGCCATGCCCGTGCAGAGGAGCATAGAGATAATACTTTCCGTTGCGTTCCACCGTCTGAATAGCCCATGCGCCATTCTCACGGCTGCGCCACTCGAAATCACGGAGCGAAGCCACAGCACCATGATCTGTCCAGTTCACCATATCCGTAGTAGAATACAGCAGCCAGTCATACATGAAGAATCCAGCGGAACTACGCTCCTTCTCATCGTGGATGTCCTCTGGATGGGAATCGTGAGAGGTGTAAAGAAACAGCGTGTCGCCCACCACCAATGGAGAGGGGTCAGCGGTATATTTGGTAGAGAACAACGGCATGTTACACTCTTCAATACCACGGAACTTCCACCAGTCAAAGTTCATCACCTTCACGCCCTTACGACCATGGAACACAAAATAGAGGTCGTGAACACCCACCACAGGAACGAAAAGGTCAGTCACCACTTCCTGCCACTTCTCCCAGCCACCAGTGTGACCCACTTCGAGACGGGCAATCAGCTTACCGTCCAAGCTGTCAATGCGCACATCAATAGAACCGCCACGCAAAGCACTCGCCACACTCGCCGTGAATGTGCGAGGCACTTTCTTGCCAAAGTTCACTGCCTGCAACTTGATGAAGTCGCCATCATGCGTGTCTGAAATATACACACCTGTTTCATCATTCCATTCGCTCTTGACACCCTTTGAGAAAGCCATCGTTTCGGCTTCCACACGCTCATAAGGATTCAGTGTACCAACAGGCTCCACACCCTTGTCCGTAGGCAGAATCGTTGGGAACGAGCCATCAGCATTGAACTTGAATTCTTCCACCGCCACGCTGCGACCGAATCCACCGCCACCAGGCAGTTTTCCCGTGTGATAGAAGAAGTAGTCATGCCCCTTGAAACGCTCATAGCCACAATGGTTCGTGAACGAGCCTGTGCCACCTTCTGGCATAATGATACCCTTATAAGTCCATGGCCCTGTGGGTGTTGGTGCCTCAGAATAAGCGAGGTGTTCAGGCACGCCACCTGCGGCATACAAGAGATAATAGCCCTTTGAGGTCTTAGTGGCTTTCTTGTTCGCATTCTTCAGAGCGTTAGCACTTTGTGGCTTCTTCATAATCCAAGGCCCTTCCGTATAAGTGTCCTTATACTGCTTGCCTTTCTCACGCTTGGTCATGTCGGGAGCACCAAAGCCCTCTTCCGTCATGTCAAGCAGCATCACCTCTCCGTCCAGACTCACCATGTCCTCATTCAGCTTCACGCAATAGATACGGGGATTGCCCCAGTAAAGCCAAGCCTGCCCGTCGTCGTCGATGAAGACAGTCGGGTCAATGTGGTCCCAGCTACCATTCTCATACAATGGTTTGCCGATGGCATCACGGAAAGGTCCTGTAGGAGTATCACCCACAGCCACACCAATCGCCATACCGCCCGACAGACGGGAATGGGCACAGATATACCAATAGAACTTGCCATTGCGCTCAATGCACTGACTGGCCCACGCACGGTCGTCGGCCCAACTGAAACTCTCCAAGGCGAGCGGGCTTCCATGGTCGGTCCAGTTCACCATGTCGGCAGAACTATATACACGCCACTCCTGCATCCAGAAGAAATCAGCCTTGTCTTCGTCATGACCCGTATAAACATAAATCCTGTCGCCATGCACCATCGGAGCCGGGTCACTCGTACACCATGTTTGAACAAAAGGATTCTGCGCACGCGCAGAAAGCGGAAGCAAAGCCCCCACTACACTTAATAAATAGAATAATTTTCTCATTGATTGAGTTAGGTTTTAAATTCGTGTTGCAAAGATAACAAGAATCCTCCTGATTTCCTTCCGTCTATGAAACATCTTCTTTCGTTTTTCTCACATACGAGGACATAATCACCTGCTTGCCCTGCCTTTGCCCTCAACTTGCAAATACAAGATTAAAATTTGTATGAAGAATATGCGCCATAGTGCCCCAAACCTCAAAATTATTGAGGCACTATTGGTGTTGATAGAAAATTTTATATACCTTTGTAACTGCGTTACCTAAAACCGTTCTTTGGCACAAAGAATGGCGGGTAAACACTACATAAATAGGAAAGCGTCACACGATGCTTTGTCGATTGGCTTCCTGAAATTACCACAAAAGAACGCAAGTCTAAGGCAATGCAGAGTATGATGTCACGGGTATGCTGAATTGTATCCCGGTGTGTGCGTGAGGGCTAACCATGCCTTCAACGCACGCTTATTGGGTAAGTCAGTAATACTTTGCGTGGGTATCACTCTGTTCGCCAACTTGCAAGGCTGTGGTAGGCCTCAGGAAGCAGGCGAGCAGAAGGTGGATATCCACGCTTTTTTATTATGTGGCTATTATTAAACAAATTAAGCCAATTAAAACAGTTCCATTGGGTATCTGGAACAAAAAAATTCTATATTATGGAACTTAAACAAGCAAAGCAGATTATCAACAATCTTGAAGATGAATTTGACTCACACGCTTTTATCCAAAAATTTATTAAGGAATATCCAGAATCCTATGGTGAATTACTCGGTAAATACAAGAATATCACCACTGCTAATTCCGTGATTGCCAATTACCTACGTACAAACGCAAGCAAACTGTCTATTGCAAGAAGTGAAACAAACACGAACAGTATATATATTTGCGGGAATAATGTCCCCAATGCAGTATGGAGGAAAGACTGTATAACAAAAAGCAATAAGAGCATTCTACAATCTCTCCTATTTCTTTTTATAATGACGAGTATACCCCTTATACCCATAGCCGCTGATGATGTACATGTGATAGGAAAGGCGAATCCCGATGCTCAATTTGTATATTGCAAAGACACAATTATAGATACGGTGATGGCTGAAAAAATATTTGAGGAAAAGAAAATTGACCTAATGGCAGTGTATCAAGAAGGAGTCATCAAACAACAAAGATGTAATGAACTTTGTGGGATGAAAGGGAAAAAGCTCAAAGATGAAAAAGACCTTCAACTGCTTAAACAAGCCTTTGAACATTGTTATGACGGACAAAAGACGGTAAAAAGAAACAGCCCCAGCCCATTCATACAGGTGGCTTCTGCAATGTTTCCAGTTCCAATCGGCATTATAGCACAAGCGTTCACAAAGCATTCTGCAAATACATCTTCAATGGACAAGAATGTAAAGAAAGGAAAGTTGAAGGAAGATGTATTACAATATCTTGTATGCTACAATCAGTATCTAATCGATAGCTTAAAGAATGAATACGAAAGAATAGAAATGGGATGGGACGCATGGTTATATGGAGACGATATACCATATAAGACCGTGAGTATTCTCAAACGGAATCCATTATACAGAGGGAGTAATTATCAGGATAGCAATACTTTAGACATGATTGAGGAGCACCAACAAAGACAAGGATGGGAATTTCTGTATTCAAACAATAGAGTAAAAAGAGAAGATTCGTATCCACATGATGTTAAGTATTATGTATATGATGCGGCTCCACAATATAAGGTGTTATATAACAAACATGAAATAGAGGGTGTATATGATAAGAATGGAACACTCGTATACATTCCATCGTTGACAAGAAAAAACGACTATCGGATATTCAAAGATATAGAAAGAGTTGTTTATCTTCAAGATTACCAGAATAACAAATATGGAATAAAGTCACGTTCTGAACACACACAAGAGTTTCTACACCGAGTATTGGCTTGTGAGAATGGAATGGACAAAGCAGAAAGTGTAATGATAGGTGCTACTTTAGGTTCAGCATTCGTCAGCGAGATAGCTCGATCACTATTATCTCCTTTTGATGCAAAGAAAGCAGAAAAAGCAGAAAAAACAGCGAAACAAAAAATGATGGAAGAAGTATCGAAATATACGGATTCTGATGGTGGGCAATATATTGCTCAATTAAGAAAAGACCATAGCGAAGAATTCGGTTACGTGTACATAATAGAACGCCTTTCAAACGTAAGTTTCCGAGTTGTTTATCTCAACAAACAAACTTTGACTCCTTCATATTGCGCAATTATTACATACCGAACGGGGACGAAACCTTATACTAAAGAATTCCATACAACATTGGCAAACATTCCAACAAAAATTCCAATGGTTGTAAAACAACAATAAATTCCTTTCTCAAAAGAATCTTTTCAGCATCTTAATCAACCTGCTACTGCCTCGGTTCAAGAAAAGACGAGTTTCATCTGTCCCATAGCAGGAAAGCACGATACGAAGCATCAAACACTTCCGCATGAAGGGCTGTTTCACAGCCTCTAAATCGGAGTCCCCGACATCGGTTGACCGATGTCGGGG